>JAEETB010000001.1 GCA_016286575.1 Prevotella sp. | reverse complement strand
CAACTTGGTTGCCCATAAGTGGCAACCACAAATGGCACCTGCCATCTATTAAATCCGAATCTAAATTTTAAAGATTACTAAAAATATGGTTGTTGTAGGCCTTAACGGGTCTAAAATGACTGATTACCTGAGCGAATGGTCAATGCCTATACATTCATGGCCAATGAAGTTGTAACCGACAATGGATTCTTTTTCGATAAGAATACATTTATATATGGGCAGAATATTAAGACTTATAATTCTTCTGCGTTTTTAGAGCAGTATTTTTGTGGTGAAACAGTAATAGAGTTGAAGGGGAAACTTAAAGACGACATTTTTTCTTCCTTGAAAGAATGTCTTAAAAACTCCGATGCTGTCAGAAAGCGTTACAAACAATATATAATGTAAGACAATCCCGTTTCCTAGGATCACTCAAAACACCAGCATCTGCAAGGGCTAGGACTTATGGAAAAAAGGGGTTTGGATGCATACGCATTGCTGCGGACGATAAAAGTTCCTGAAATGAGATAAGACAATGAAAATAAGTAAGATTCACATTCAACACTTCAAACGGTTTACCGACTTGACAATTGAAGGCATACCAGCAACAACGAAGCTTGTTGTGTTGGTTGGTCCGAATGGATGTGGTAAGACTTCATTGTTTGAGGCCTTTAATTATTGGTATATGTCTAAAGGATTTAGTACATATTCTGATAAAGAATTTAATGTTAAAGAAGAAGATGAGCATCAATTTAATAATTTTAATTGGACTTCTTTCATTATTGCTAATATAGTTTTCCATGATTCTACAGAGACTGGTTCTCAAGATGCTATAAAGGGAAAATTCTATTTCCGTTCTGCATACCGTAATGAACCAGATTTTACCATAAATGCCTTTAAACATCAGCAAGATCCGAAACTAATAATGAAATATAATCTGATGAGTACAGACGCTACCGTGTCAGATAATTATCAGAGACTTGTTTCAACTGCTATTTCTGGTCTGTTTAAAGGTGAAAAGGATAAAAAGCTTGTTGAAGAATTAAGAGAGGAAATAATAGGTAAGATAAGAGACTCTTTAAAGCGGTTATTTAGTGATTTGACTTTAAATGGAGTCGGGGACGACCCATTGAGTAATGGTTCATTCTTCTTTGAGAAAGGGACAGTCAAGGACTTCCATTATAAAAATCTCTCTGCAGGAGAGAAGTCTGCATTTGATTTGATACTAGACCTGATAGTAAAGTCTAATTCTTTCCCTAATGCCGTCTATTGCATTGATGAGCCAGAGGCTCACATGCATACCCATCTTCAGACACTTCTCCTAAACGAGATATATAATCTGATTCCAAAAGAATCCCAGTTATGGGTGGCCACCCATTCTTTGGGAATGCTACGCAGGGCGCAACAATTGGAGGCGGAGCATCCTGGAACTGTTGTGTTTTTGGATTTTGATGGCAGAGATTTTGATAGCTCCGTTGTTATAACTCCAGCTCAAATAGATGGAACTATTTTGCGAAGGTTTATGCAACTGGCATTAGATGATTATGCAGATTTTATTGCACCTCAGCAGATCATTTTCTGTGAGGGAAATCCAAAAGGCCATGCAAATCCTAGCTTTGATGCACAAGTGTATACAAAGATATTTGGTAGTGATCACCCTAATACTGCATTTGTTTCTGCAGGTTCTTGTTCAGAGGTGTCAAATAAGGAAAATGAGAGCGTAAAGATGATAACACAGTTGTTGTCGAATTCTCAAGTGATAAGAGTAGTAGATAGGGATGATCTTAGTGCAACAGAAGTCGCTAGCCTCCTTACAAAAGGGGTAAAGACACTAAGCAGACGACATATAGAATGCTATTTGTTAGATGATGAAATCATTAAGAAACTATGTGCTTTAGTTGGTCATCCAGAATTGGAATCAAATTGCTTAGCAGCAAAAGCTTTCCAAATAACAAACAGTGTAAATAGGGGAAATCCTGCTGAAGACATGAAATCTGCAAGTGGCTCTATTATGGTTGATTTAAAGCGTTTATTAGGCATGACACGTTGTGGTAATACAACAGAAAGTTTTCTTCGTGATACAATATCGCCATTAATAACTCCAGAAACAAATGTATATAAAGAATTAGAACATTCGATATTTGGATAATACATTAGCGAAGCATAGACTATTTAAAGATAAAAAACATGGAAAAGAGTAAGAGTACCAAAACCACCATAAAGAAATCCTCTAGTCCAAGACCAAACCACAGAGTTAAGGATTCGAAACGTAGTTTTGCTAAGAAAAGTGGAGGTGGCAGCTTAGATCCAGGTCCAAACAAACCTAAAAAATAATGAAGTTACAGGAAATATTAGATCAGTATCATCAAGATTCTGCTCAAGCAAGTGATATAGCAAGGAATCTCAATTTTGCTCTTTTGGGCGTAGTGTGGATTCTTTCGAAAGAATCGGTAGCTAATTTAGGCGATTTTAAGTTTCCTCTTATCATTATTGTTGTGTCCTTAACTGCAGATTTTTTGCAGTATTTTCTAAAAGGATTACTGGAAAAGTTTCACTTTGACAAGCAGGAAGAAAAAGCGACTGATGCTGAAGGTAATATCAACGAGGACTATAATGCGGCCCCATATCCAACTTATATCAAGATAGTGGCACAGTTATTATATTATCTCAAATTGGGCACCACTGCTTTAGCAACAATCATTATTATTTGCAATCTTGCAAATTGAAAGTTTATTATAAAGAACTTATTAGTATTACTTAATGCTAGTAATCATATGATTTAAGACATCAAATACCATTATGTTATATATAGTAATTATAGAATATAAAGATGATGCACCTATAGATGTAATACAAAAGGTGAGTGATTTACTTCTTTCCATAGGTGAGAGTATTCAATTATCAAGGCATTCTTTTTTCTTGTTTACTGATGTGACAGCAGTAGAGATAAGAGATGCGATCAAAAACTCTCCTTATGAGATTAGTAGTATATTAGTTTCAACTGTAAGTTCTCCTTCTGCTTGGCGTAATTTGTTGCCAGAGAATGACGATATTAAAGAATTTCTTCATAAATGAGCAGTAATAACAAGTATCAGAAACCACAAGTTCAGAAGCGAGACAATTATCTTGTTTCTGAACAGTTCTGCTTTCATCGTCATTATAGTGATATTAGTGGAACTTATAGCGCTTATGCCTATTATAAGGACCATAAGAAAACTCCCAAAGAGTTATATGGTTCGAATACTCCAATAGCTATTGATACAAATATTCTTCTAAACCTGTATAAAATATCATTTAAAGAAAGAGAGGAATTCCTAAAATTTATTGAAAAGAATGCATATAGAATTATTATACCTGCACAGGTACAACAAGAGTATATGTGTCATCGTATAAATCATATTCAAGCTTTTCAGCGTACTTTGAAAGAGTTAGAACCCCAAACTAGGACAATTCTCGATTCTTTAAAGAAATCATATAAGACAGCAAGTGAACAATTAAAGCAACTGGGTAATAGAAAGATTGTGTCAAATGATATGCTCTATGTAATGGAACAGATAAAGAATGTTCAACAATTTATAGAGCAACATAAGTTTTCTGATGACTATATCAATGAACTCACAAACCTATTTTGCCCACTACTTGAAAATTTGAAGAAGGGAGTAGATGAATCTATGAAACAAGCTGTCTATGAACTCGATGATCCTGTTTTGTCGTCATTAAGTAAAGCCCAGATTCAGAAGCCTTTAAGTCAGTTAGAGATGGACTTTCTAAATAACAAGTATCATCAGTTGCTGGAAGAATATAATGAACATAAGAGTCAGCTATCAGAAATTACATTATTTACTTTCCCCGGTTGTGGTGATCGTTTTAAAGAAAAAGATGGTTTAGATCCTTGTGGCGATTTTTATATATATCATGAGTTATTGTCTTATATGAGACGTACCAACCAAGATGTAGTATTGTTAACAAATGATGTAACCAAGTCTGATTGGGTTGGAGCAGATAGGAAACCATTTGGACATTACATTGTTGATACTTATATGAATACTGGACATATGCTTTACATCTTTAATGCAAGAGACTTTACT
Organism: Prevotella sp.; assembly: GCA_016286575.1. Classification (GTDB taxonomy): domain Bacteria; phylum Bacteroidota; class Bacteroidia; order Bacteroidales; family Bacteroidaceae; genus Prevotella. The sequence continues at coordinate 76,576 of JAEETB010000001.1, read as the reverse complement.
CCCCTTACATTTGAAGCTGTTGCTGAAAGTTCAGAGGAAGGACGAGATGATGATGTAAGCCCAGAAATACTTCCTGTTAATGCGAATGCAGATGAAACAGAAACCACAGGGGCAAATGTTATGGATGTGAATCATACAATTGAAAGTAAAGAATCATCATCAGAATCGAATGATATTACCGATAACACTCAAGATAGCAACGCGGGAGAACAGGATTATTCATATCTTAGGGATGTTTCTGAAGAAAGGTTTATGCAAGAACTAGAAGCTGCAGAAATTTGGGCTAAAGATTTTGGAGATGGCTGTTTAAGACAGGATTTCTTTATTTTCACAGTTCTTGGGCATAAGAATTTTAAATATAGTTCATCTCGCAAGATGTTGGATAAATTAAAAAATGAAGGCTTAATTCGTGTTGTAGAGAAGGAAGAGGAAGATAAGAAATATAAATGTTTAGAGAAAGTAAGATAATTGAGACTATATGATTAAGGATCAATACATGTAATGTAAGCGTCCAAAACTATGACAGGGTACTTTGAGAAAAAAGTATAGTATATCGACATTTGCAGTCTTAAAAATGTTTTTAATCTCATTTTCCAATTATGCTTAGGCAAACCTATTTAAATAAATACGAAACCGTAATAATAGATGCATATAAAGAACTGATAAAGAGATGTCAGTTCTCAATGTATCATTCTGGTGATTTGCTGTTGTGCCAACAAAATGGGAATATACTTCATGGACACACATGCATAGGCCTAGGTAAAGAGGGAATCAATTCTTTTCAACAGATTAACTCCCTAATTGATCATGGACTGGATCACACGACTAATGATGATGAGTATTTTGAGAAATATGGACGTCTGATGTGCCAAGACTCTTCTGAATTGCCAGAATCTGTTCGTTCTGAAATGAATTCTTATCAAGGGATGTGGGAAAATGTATATTTCCTGAGGACATTGACAGAGGTTGCCAGAGTTGCCAATGGCGAAAGATATGATTGGACGTTAGATATGTACAAGATTGGTACATCGAAGAGTAACTTTATTCGTGACAAGATAATTAAAAAATTAGATGTATGTCCGAAGTTCAAAGAAGCAATAGAAATAGCTTATCATCCTTCGACAAGGAATGCCGTGGCCCATTCACAGTATCATTTAATTGACAATGGTATCATGTTCGACAATTACAATCCCAATAAGCCTGGAGATATTCAAGCGATAGGATTTGCTGATTGGGAGAAATGTTACATTTACTCTTACCTTATATTCAGAGGTCTCTTTTCTGTCCTGCGAGATTTTGTAAATCAGTTATATTTGCCACTTACAAAGAAGACAAATTCCTGTGGTATCCAAGTTCTGGCATATTATGAAGATGGCACATGGAATCAGACTTATATATATCCAGATGAGACAGGAAAGGTATGGCGATTCACCTCGTGATTGTTCACGAGTTCCTGTGAGAGGGGTGTTAGGAGTCATATACAAAACTGCGGCTAGGGTTTATGGCAAAAAAGGGTGGATGCATGCAACGTATATGTTAAAAGCAAAATGAGCATAAGTACGAAGGTACAAAGGAAGTTGTGGGCAAGTTCTGGAGGGTATTGTGGTAATCCGGGATGCCATCGTGAATTGCTGCCATTCTTCGAGACTGGGAAGATAACCAATATAGAGGAGATGGCACATATTATAGGACAGAAGGAAGATGGCCCGCGTGGTGAGGATGAATTACCTCTGAGCGAACGTGACGAGTTTGACAATATCATTTTGCTATGCCCTACTTGTCATACGATGGTAGATAAGAATCCGAATATTTATCCGAAAGAAACATTGTTTCTGTGGAAGAAGAATCATATAGATAGCATCAAGAACCTTTTTGTAGCTCCAAAGTTCAATACACGAGAAGAAGTATTTCAATATTTGAAGCCACTCCTGGCAGAGAACAAATACATATTTGATACATTTGGCCCCTATTCCAAGAACGCAGAAGAAGACCAAATGGCAACAGAGCAGGAATGGGAGCGGCTGGCCATTCAGAAGATAATTCCAAACAACCGGAAGATAGAGGTTGCCATTACCTGTAATGTTGAGTTGCTGAACGAAGAAGAGTATCCATTATACATTCAGTTTAGACAGCATAAAGAAGGATTTGAGTTTAACAAGCTGTCAGGCGATGTTAGTGCCGTAGTACCGAAATTCCCCGGCGGGTTTGAAAAGATATACCAATAGCCATGAGCAGAAAAATGTTAACTCTCAGAACTAAGCAGTATTTTGAGAATGGGATGCGAGGAAATAAGGCTGTTTTGGATATCGTCAATCTGTACGATGATGTCTATCGTATAAAGCGCACCGAAGATAGACCAGACATAAAAGTTCTCATAGCTGATATCTATATTTGCGGAGAAGCAGACATTTATGATATTTCCTGTAATTACATCGATATAGACTGTATCGTGTTGGTGGGTTTCTATAACCGTTATTCACGGAGAGCTAAAGATTTGGCTCGGACTAACAATATCGGTCTTTTTGATATGCGTGAGTTTTATGGAGCCGTCCATTTTGTTGGAGAAAGAATGTTGGACTATGTAAAGAAAGAAAAGAAATGATAAATATCAAGACAGAAATAGAACGCAGAGAGCATTTTAGCCGCTATCTATTCGGTTCTTCGGTTTACTCAGACAATCTATCCGATATATCTGATATAGATGTGGCCATTATTTACGACAGGAAGTATGTCAGTATAGATGAGGCTTTAGCGTATAGAAAAGAGATAACACTTAGGCTTAGTGAACAGAATTCAAAGGTGATAGACACTATTTTACTTTCCTTAGAAGAAGAGGAAGAAATGTCATTCCTTCAGAACTCTAAAAATTTCGAATTCTAAAAGTGGAAAGATATACGGGTGATTAAGATACAACACCGCTTGGGCTATTATGAGACGATAGTTATAGATAGTACTGTCAGCATACTGAGCCGGGATTACCCACAAAAGATAGATAAAGATATGAAAGCAAAGAGACAGATTTTGATGCTGCTGTTAATGATGTGTTGTGTTATCAGCATGAATGCCAAATCTTTTTCGCAGGGCGAAGAGGCAGAGAAAGAAGAAATTCGCCAGAAGATAGGTATAGACTACACGATGCCCGACTTTAATACCAGTAAGATCAATGGCAATGTGATAGGCATTCACCTTGCCAAGATGCTCCGGAAACTGGATGACAGAGCCTGTGATTATGGTTGGAGCAGTAGCATCATTAATATTTGTTGCGAGCAGAATGAAAAACTGCGCTATGCCATCCTTGAAAAGTTTCGCATTAAGAATATCTCAAAGGCGGGCGATGTGATTACCATCAAAGCCAATGTCAAATTGCAGAAGAATTCTGCGGGAATTAGAAACACAGATATTTTGATGGTATTTGATAAAGGCGTATCAGCCAGCCAAACAGTTAATGATCTGTTTTCTAATTTAAGTAGATATATTAAAAATTAGCTCCATCCCCCCGATGTCCAATAAGTTTCTGATAAGCGAGTGAGAACTCAAACTTGTTCCAATAAAGTCAATTTGAATAAATAAAATATGAAAACAGCATTAATTACTGGAATTACGGGACAGGACGGTAGTTACCTGGCCGAATTTTTGTTGGAGAAAGGTTATGATGTTCATGGAACGATACGTAGAAGTTCTGTGGACTTCCGTGAACGTATAGCACATCTGGAGGGTACCCCCCACTTCCATCTACACTATGCAGACTTGGGTGACTCAATGAGTGTCTTGGGCGTGATAGGTAAGGTTAAGCCGGATGAAATATATAATTTGGCAGCACAGAGCCACGTGCAGGTGAGCTTTGATAGCCCGGAGTTTACTGCCGACGTGGATGCCGTAGGTGTACTCCGTATTTTGGAAGCTGTGCGTCAACTGGGCATGACCGATACTTGTCGTATCTATCAGGCCAGCACTAGCGAGCTGTATGGTAAGGTAGAGGAAGTCCCACAGAATGAGAATACTCCTTTCCATCCTTACAGTCCCTATGCTGTGGCAAAACAGTATGGCTTCTGGATTGTCAAGGAGTATCGCGAGGCTTACAATATGTTCTGCTGCTCAGGTATTCTGTTTAACCACGAGTCGGAACGTCGCGGAGAGACGTTCGTAACCCGTAAGATTACCCTTGCTGCTGCACGTATTTCGCAAGGTGTGCAGGATTGCCTGTATCTGGGTAATATGGATTCGCTGCGTGACTGGGGTTATGCGAAGGATTATGTGGAATGTATGTGGCTCATCCTGCAGCAGGATAAACCAGAGGACTTCGTGATTGCAACGGGTGTGCAGCACAGTGTTCGTGAGTTTACGGACTTGGCATTTAAGCACGCTGGTATTGAATTGAAGTTCGAGGGCGAGGGTATCAATGAGAAGGGTATCTGCGTTGCAGGACCAGAGAATCTAATTGGTAAGACTTTGGTTGCAGTTAGTGAGGATTTCTACCGTCCTACTGATGTAGTCAACCTTTGGGGTGATCCCACAAAGGCCAAGGCTAAGCTGAAGTGGAACCCCAACAAGACTTCGTTTGAGGAGCTGGTAAAGCTGATGGTGGAGCATGATATTGCCAAGGTTGCTGCTGAAGGTGCTGCCGCAAAGGTTAGAACCAACCTTGCAGAGTACTTGGAGAAAGGAATTGTAAAGTAATGGCATTAGATAAGAATTCAAAAATATATGTCGCTGGACACAACGGGCTCGTTGGGTCAGCCATATGGAACAACCTCCTGCAGCGAGGCTACACCAACCTCGTTGGCCGAAGCCATAAGGAGCTGGACCTGACTGACCAAGTGGCCGTCAAGCGCTTCTTCGATGAGGAGCAGCCCGATGCAGTGGTGCTGGCAGCGCAGGCCGTGGCGGCTACATCCCCGGCCTGGGCGAGATCCGCAACTGCCATATCAACGTAGGCACAGGTAAAGAACTGACCATCCGTGAACTCTCAGAGCTGGTTGTCAAGGCCGTAGGCTTTGAAGGCACTGTAGAATTTGATTCCAGCAAGCCTGATGGCACGATGCGCAAACTGATTGATGTATCCAAGCTGCACAGCCTTGGTTGGACGCATAAGGTGGAGATTGAGGATGGCGTAGCCAAACTCTTTGAATGGTATAAGGAAAGCCTTAGTTAATCAAGAATTTAAGAATTACTTTTTAAATATGGGTGATAACGTAAGCACTTCTCAAATAGCAGTGGATAAGCTTTACGACAGCAGGAAGAATTTTGTTGTCGTAGGGTTGACTGGACTTTCTGGTTGTGGATGTTCTACATTGGCCTCCTATATGGCTGATAAAGAATTCTTCAAAAATAGGAAAGTCGTAAGGGATCCGAGCGGACTTCATGTGTCGAAGGTTAATTATGTCAATAACACAGACCTATATCACAATACAGAGGAAAGCTTGAATCAAAAAGCACTCAGTGAGGAAGTCTTTAAACGCAAATATTCAATATGCTATAATTTCCTTGAAGAAGGGAACTATCATCCTTATAGGGTTATCAAATACACAAGGATAATATGGCTGTATGTTTTGCTTTTTACCAAGAAAGCTGTTGATGAACAAAATAGACGTGTTAATGCTGAGGACATCGCTTGGAAAATAACAGAGATATTAAAAGATAAATTTGGACCAAGCAGGGGAGATTCTGAGAAAGGAATAGATCCTGATAGTGAATATAGAAAAATAAGTGGAATTTATGAGGAATTTGACTTTATTCCAGAAATATTGAAACTTAAAGGCTTCTCTTGGGATGAACTTATTAAAGGACTTTCAAACCTGGATCCGACGAAATTCATTGATGATATTGACGTAAAGGGTGAGTATATAGATCTTTCAAATTTCTTTTTTAGTGAGGCTTTTCAAAAATTTGCATCTGCATTGAATAATTATCTCGCTCAAAAGGATTTCTATTACCTGTGCTTTTTATATCACAGATTGGGTTATGTCATTCGTTCATCAGGTAAACCTACTGAACCAACAAAGAATGTCTTTAATCAGCCCGCGCAAGATATATCTAATCTCTATAAACTTGTGCACCTAATTAATTGCGTGATAAAGGGGTTACGTAAGCGAGAATATAATGATGGCAAGCATCGAGAGGCTAGAGTTGTGATAGATTCGATAAGAAATTCCTTAGAAGCTTTTTATCTTCGTGAGCGATATTCGGCATTCTATCTGATTGCAGTTCACGATGATGAACACCACGATAAGCATCTGAAACAAAAGATAGCCGATTTGTTCGGAGAGTCCATCAAAAATAAGGAAGATAATAATTCTCGAATAGAAATGGTTTTTGCCAAGGCTAAGCTTTTGGCTGAAGAGGAAGTCAAGAACAAAGATTTCGAGGAAGGCTATTTCTATAGTCCTAATGTGAGTCAATGTATTTCAGATGCAGAGATACATATCGCAAATACCGAAGGACAGAACCCGGAATCTCCTTCATTCTATACAATGGCTGAGCAATGGATGAAGTATGCCGCCTTAATACTGCATCCAGGTTTGATAACGCCAAGTTCAGAAGAACGTTGTATGGTTGTGGCTTATACAGCAAAGTTCAATTCTTCCTGTCTGTCAAGGCAGGTAGGTGCAGTGATTACTAATGAGTATCATTCAATTAGGACAATTGGTTGGAACGAAGTACCATATGGGCATATACCGTGCGGACTTCGTGATGCCAGAGAATTGCTGTGTAATAATCCAGATGCAGAATCTCCGAATTATCAATACGTGTATAGCGAATTTGAAAGAGGTACGTCTAAATATGATAAGAATCCTAAAACATTTAAGCAGGGTTTTGATGAGGATTACCGATGGCTTAAAGATGTCGATAATCATTTGAAGGGATTACCTTTCTCGTATTGTTTCAAAACGATGCATAATCGTTATGAAGGCGAGAAGAATCAAGTTCACACTCGTTCACTGCATGCGGAAGAGAACGCCATGTTGCAAATGGTAAAGTTTGGTGGAGAAAAGTTGATAAATGGTATCATTTACGTTACGGCAAGCCCTTGTGAACTATGTAGCAAGAAACTCTACCAGATAGGGGTTCGTAAGATTGTTTATATTGATCCATATCCAGGAATAGCCCGACAGAATATCATTGGTAATGGATATAAACGTCCTGCACTTAAGCTTTTTCAAGGTGCTTATGGTGCAACGTATTTCAAACTCTATCAGCCTTTTATCTCTTATAAAGATGAATTGACTAATAGACTAGGCAAATGGAAAAAGTTGGTGAAATGAAGTTCATATTACGAGAAGTACAATTGCTCAACTCTGTGTGGATAAACGTAAGATGAAAATTAAACCATAACTACCGGGAGGTAGTGGGCAGGCTCTTTTCAGGTTGTTCCTACAAGGCCTGTCTATCCTGCCCTTTATCCCTCAGACATCTCGCTAACCGTTCATGACATGAACAAAGACAGATTTCATAACCAGTTGGCTCTTAACTTAGGTTATCAGCGTATACTCAATGACAAGCGCATCAATATCAGTATTGATGATAAGCAGTATCCTGATGATGTGTTGATATCCATAAGTGTTGCTGGCTTTTCAAAGCCAATATGCTATAAGGCATCAGAAGGGCTGAGCCATAATGATATTGACTGTCTTGATAAAAATGGTTATGAAGAGATAAAGATTATAGTTGATGCAGTGCATCAAGCATATATACATGTATCAACAAGGCAATTTTGATAAACATCAATAATATAGGGACATTAGTGTCCCGTTAAAATGGGGCGTGTTTAAATATTAATCAAATAACCCCGGAATGAGGGGACCAAATTGATCTTTGACATCGTTGAAATTAGTCTTATCGAACAGGTCTCGAAGGTGAGTTTTGTCTGTCAGTGAGATGCTAAGAATCTGCAAGACCTCATAGGTTGAGCGTTCCAGTCGCATATCATGTTGGACAATAGCCACGAGACAGTAAGTGATAATGGCCACACTGATCTGTATGCGGACAGCATTTTCCGTCGTACCCCAAAACCTCTTTATCCTTAGATGCTGTTTGAGCCATTTGAAGAATAGTTCTACCAGCCATCTTTTCTTATAGAGATTTGCGACATCCAATGCAGAAAGATGCTTTGCATTCGTCAGGAAAGTGAACTCACGGTCATCTTCCTCGTCATAGTAGCGAATGAGTCTGAATGACTCTGGATACTTCTTCTCGGAGAGATAACCAGTCAGTTTCACTTCCGCATCAGTCAGTACGTTCTTAGGCATTCTTCGCTTCCATTTGACAATCTTGTACTTCAAGTTCGTCTTGGCTCTGACAACAAAGAACGACTTTGTAATGTGTATCCTATAGAGTTCCTTAAATGAGTCGTATACCCTGTCGAATATGTAGTAAGCGTTTGGTTCACAGGAAATTGAAGACATTGCCGTTGAATCATGCTTAGATGCTGTGGTCACAGTATAGAAGGCTGGAACCTGAGCCTCAATGTCATATAAGACATGGGCTTTGACGCCTCCCTTCTTTCTTCGGAATTTCGCCCATGGGAATGTTGCAAGACACAACGGGATTGTAGTTGAATCAAATGCATACTTCTTTCCTGGGATATCCAAGATGTTGGTCTCTCGCTTCTCGCAAGCCTCCTTCATCATATAGAAGGCGAATTCCTCGAAGATCCTGTAGTCACGATTCTGATTAGCTGACGCAAGAGTCGTTTTAGCGATAGGTTCACGACCTAATCCAAGATGGTATTGCTTGGCCCGATGTGCTTCAAAAGCAACAATCAGATCACGAAGACTCTCACGATTACTCAGTTGACCGAACATCATTGCAAGCAGCTGGTTCCAGCAGGTGAAGTGCTTCACGTAGCGATTACCATCATACTTGCGAACGTAGTTGTTAAACTGAGTCCTGTTCAGAAAAGCGGTAAGTTGAGCAAAAACGTATTTGTCCTGGAACATAGCAGTCAATTATATTTGGCTGCAAAGTTACAAAATCAAGTCCGTTTCATTTCAAAAACCTGCCTAATAGACTGAATTTCAATTATTTCAAAGAGCGATTAGTCCACTTTAACGGGACAGTAGTGATATAGGGAATTAACTAGGAGGGGAGATGTTCACCTCTCTCATAAATAAGGTTCAATAATGGTGACTCCCTCCTCCTTTATGCATTAAAAATTATAAATTTTAATATTGATCAATATGTTAAACGGTAAAGTAGTTTTGATTACCGGCGGTACAGGTTCGTTCGGTAACAAGTTTGTGGAGACCATTCTTCGTGATTATCCTAATGTGAAGAAGATAGTAATCTATTCACGTGGTGAGTTAAAACAGTATAACATGAAGCAGAAGTATCCAGAGAAGGATTTTCCGCAGATTCGTTATTTAATTGGTGACGTTCGCGATGCCGAACGTTTAAAGATGGCTTGTGACGGTGTAGATGTTATTATTCATGCAGCAGCTATCAAACAGGTGGACACTGCCGAATACAATCCTCGTGAGTGTATCAAGACCAATGTAAATGGTGCTGTAAACGTGATAGATGCAGCTTTGTCATGCGGTGTGAAGGATGTGGTTGCTCTTTCTACAGACAAGGCTTGCGCTCCAATCAACCTTTATGGCGCAACTAAACTTACCAGCGATAAGCTCTTTATTGCGGCTAATAATATAAAGGGTTCACGCGACATTCGTTTTTCAGTAGTCCGTTATGGTAATGTGATGGGTAGTCGTGGTTCTGTTATTCCTTTTTTCATCAAACTTCGTGATGAGGGAGCAAAAGAACTGCCTATTACAGATATGCGCATGACTCGCTTCAATATATCTCTTCAGGAGGGGGTAGACCTCGTGATGTGGGCTCTTGGTCATCATCTCGGTGGAGAGCTCTTTATCCCAAAGATCCCTTCCTACAGAATTACAGATGTGGCCATGGCGATTGCTCCTAATCTACCCATGAAGGAGATTGGTATTAGACCAGGTGAAAAACTTCACGAGGAAATGATAACACCGACTGATTCATTGAGTACTATTGATCTTGGTAAGTATTATGCAATACTTCCTTCTGTAGCATTCAATCACTCTGCAGAATCTTACCTGAAACATCATAATGCGAAGTATGTAGAACAGGGATTCTATTATGCTTCTGACAATAATTCAGAGTGGGATACAGTAGAATCTCTACGTGAAAAGTTTGCTAAAGTAATCCCTGGATTTGTCGTGAAATAGATTATTGCTTGTTATATGATAACCAAACCAATTCCTTACGGACATCAGCACATTACTGATGAGGATGTAAAGGCTGTGATAGAGGCCTTAAAATCTGATTATATGACCCAAGGCCCCCGTATTGGCGAGTTTGAGAAGGACTTCGCTAATTACCTTGGTTGCAAATATGCTTGCATGGTGAGCAATGGTACAGCTGCTCTCCATCTATGCGCTATGGCTCTTGATATCAAGTCTGGTGATAAGATTATCACTACACCCATTACTTTTGTAGCCTCTGCAAACGGTTTCCGTTATCAAGGTGCTGAAGTTGTGTTCTGCGACATTGATCCCAAGACCTTCCTGATGGACTTGGATAAACTGGAGCAGAAACTGAAGGCTTCACCAAGGGGCACCTACAAGGCTGTTGTTCCCGTTGACTTTGCTGGCTATCCCATTGATGAGGAGAAACTTCGTAAGTTGGCAGATGAGTATAAGTTTGCTATTGTGGTAGACGCCTGTCATGCTCCTGGCGGTAGTTTCATTGATAGCAAGGGTGAGAAGCAGATGATTGGTAATTGCAAGTATGCAGACCTTACTGTTTTCTCCTTCCATCCCGTGAAGCATATAGCCACCGGCGAAGGTGGTGCAGTCACCACTAACCGCAAAGACCTGTATGATAAGGTGGCTCTCTTCCGTACTCACGGTATTACCAAAGATCCTAATCTTTTGAAGAAGAATGATGGTGGCTGGTATTATGAGATGCAGGAGTTGGGTTATAACTACCGCATCACAGAGATGCAGGCTGCTCTGGGTATTAGCCAGTTGAAGCGTCTGGATTGGAGCATTGAGCGCAGAAATGAGATTGCCAAGAAGTATGATGAGGCTTTCAAAGGAACTGCTGTAAAGACTCCTTTCCGTGCTGATGGTATTGTTCATGCTTTCCATCTTTATATCATTCAGGTTGACCCATCAAAGCGTAGGGGCTTGTATGATTTCTTACGAGCAAATAATGTTTACTCTCAGGTGCTTTATATTCCGGCTCACACCATGCCTTACTACAAGCAGCAAGGCTGGAAAGATGGTGATTTGCTTATAGCAGAAGATTACTATAGTAAGTGTTTGGCGCTTCCAATGTTCCCGACACTAACAGAAGATGAGCAGAATTGGATTGTTGAAAAAGTTAAAGAATTTATAATTAATTAATTTTTGTATGGAACCTCTAATTATATATGGTAAATCAATTTATCTACGGCGTTTAACGGAAGATGATGTGACAACTGATTATGTACACTGGATGAATGATCCGGAAATCAATCAGTATTTAGAGAGTCGTTACTATACTCATACTATTGATAATACAAAATCATTTATTCGTTCTGTTACTAACGACAATAATTATCAGTTTGGTATTTTTCTCAAAGAAAACGACAAACATATAGGCAATATCAAAATAGGAAATATTAATAATCATCACAAATCGGCAAATATAGGGTTTCTCATTGGGGAGAAAAACTATTGGGGGAAAGGAATTGCTACAGAAGCGGTAGCCCTCGTTACTGATTTTGCTTTTGATGTATTAAAACTTCATAAAGTCTGGGGCGGGGCCTACGCTCCTAATATCGGTTCACAGAAATCTTTTCTCAAGAATGGCTACGAAATAGAAGGTTGTAAAAAAAGTCATTGTTATTGTAATGGAGAATACGTGGATTCATATTTTTTTGGCAAAATAAATGAAAAATAGAATAGTACTTGGTACAGTTCAGTTTGGAACTAATTACGGAATAAATAATGTTTCCGGACAAGTAACAAAAGAAGAGGTTGCAACGATACTCCGAATAGCATCAGAGGGTCGAATTAAAACATTAGATACCTCTTCAGCTTATGGCACAAGCGAGCAGGCTTTAGGAGACGCTCTGAAGAAGACAGGACTGAAATTCAACATAGTTTCAAAGTATCCTAAAAGTGAAGTTGGTGTACGAGAGACTTTTTTGAAGTCTCTCACAAATCTTGGTGTTGATTCTCTTTATGGTTATCTTGTTCATCATTTTGAGTTTTATCAGGATAATTCCGATGTTTTCGATAATATTCGCAGTCTGAAAGAGGAAGGTCTTATTCAGAAAATAGGATTCTCTTTGTATAACTCTCAGCAGTTGCAGTATTTGATTGACCATAATGTGAAGTTCGATATTTTACAGTTTCCTTACAACATTTTCGACCGTCAGTTTGAACCATGGCTTCCTATATTGAAAGAGATGGGAGTTGAGGTTCATACACGTTCTGTTTTTTTGCAGGGACTGTTTTTTAAAGATGTAAATACCATTGAAGGTAAATTAAAACCAATGTGTCCTTATTTGGTACAATTGCATGATTACTGTACACAGCACAATATTTCGGTTGAGCAAATTGCCTTTGGTTATGTTCTCAGTAATAAAGCTGTTGATGGTGCCCTTGTAGGGGTTGACAATCATCAGCAGTTAGAAAGGAACCTTGAGGTGTCTCGCTTTCAGTTAAATGTAGAGGATATTGATTTTATCCGTTCAATTAAAATAAAAGAAAAAGAATTATTAAACCCTGTAAATTGGAAATAGAATGAAAGTATTAGCTATTACTCAAGCACGTTATGGCTCTACTCGTTTACCAGCTAAAATTTTGAAAGAGGTGAATGGAATGACTCTTCTTGAGATTCATCTAAGAAGGATTTTACGCGCAAAAACTATAAACAAGTTGAAAATAGCCACAACCGAAGAAGAAGGATCGAAATTTATTATTGATGTGGCAAAGAGAGTTGGGGTCGATTATTATCAAGGCTCTGTTGATGACGTCTTATCTAGGTTTTATGGAACAGCTGTTTCTGAGCATCCTGATTATGTCGTGAGATTGACTAGTGATTGTCCTTTAATAGATCCTAATATTATTGATGAAGTTGTAAATTTTGCATTACAACATGATTACGACTATGTAAGTACAGATGCGGTGTCTTTCCCAGATGGTTTGGACACATCTGTCATTAAATTTTCGGCATTAGAGAAAGCTTATAAAGAAGCAAACTTAATTTCTGAGCGTGAGCATGTAACACCATATATATGGAAAAATGGGACTGCCAATGGAGGTACACTTTTTAAGAGTTGTAAATATCAGAATATGGCTGGAAATTATAATGCTAATGATTATCGTATCACTGTTGATGAACCTGAAGATTTCGAGGTCATAAAAAATCTTATTGAACATCTTGGAATTGAAAAGGATTGGAAAACATACATCGATTATTTAATGGATCATAAGGATATTTATGCAATTAATAGTCGATTTGTGAATAATGAAGGATATGCGAAGTCTTTAAAAAATGATAAACAAATTAAATAGTAAATCAATTTAAATAGTAAAACAATGGGAAAAGGACAAGAGCTTTACAAAAAAGCAAAAACAATGATTCCTGGAGGAACATCCCTCCTTTCTAAGAGACCCGAACAATTCCTGCCTGAGAATTGGCCTGCATATTATAGCAAGTCAAAAGGCTGCGAAGTATGGGATTTGGATGGCAATCACTATTATGACTGTTGTTCTATGGGCGTTGGTACCAACACGCTTGGATATGCCAACGATGTGGTTGACGAAGCCGTTATGCGTGTGGTAAAAGATTACGGTAACCTAACGACTTTAAATTGCCCTGAAGAAGTTTATCTCGCAGAAAAGATTCTTCAGAACAATCCTTGGGCTGGTGGTGTGCGTTACACTCGTGGTGGTGGTGAAGCCAACTCTATGTGTATTCGTATTGCCCGTGCTTATAGCGGAAAGGATAAAATTGCCATTTGCGGTTACCATGGCTGGCACGATTGGTATGTGTCTGTAAATCTTGGTGAGAACGATGCCCTTGCAGGCCACCTTCTGCCTGGTATTCCTACCAATGGCGTCCCTCGTGCACTTCGTGGTACGGCGATTCCTTTCCATTACAACGATTTTGAGGAGATTGAGAATATCATTCGCAACACTCCCGATCTTGCGGCCGTTAAGATGGAGGTATGTCGTAACTTTGGACCGGAAAAAGGTTATCTGGAGCATATCCGCAACCTCTGCAATGAGTATGGCGTAATCCTTATCTTTGATGAGTGCACCTCTGGTTTCCGTGAGACCTATTTTGGCCTGCACAAGAAATACGGTGTTTATCCTGATATGACCATCTACTCCAAGACAATGGGTAACGGTTATGTGATTGCTGCAGTTATTGGTAAGAAGGAAATTATGGATGCCGCTCAGGGCTCTTGGATAAGTTCGACATTTTGGACAGATCGTATTGGACCTACTGCGGCGTTAGCAGCATTGGCAGAAATGGAACGTACTAGGTCATGGGAGGTTATTACGGAAAAAGGTAAAGTGGTTCGTAATCGTTGGCAGGCTCTTGCCGATAAATATGGCTTAGAAATTAATCTAAGAGGTATACCTGCTATGAGTGTATATCTATTTAATAGCCCTAATCATCTTGCATATAAGACGTTTATTACTCAAGAGATGCTGAAAAAGGGTTTTTTAGCAGGTACAAATATGAATTCATGTTTGGCTCATACGCCAGAAATTATTGATGCATATTTTGATGCTCTTGATCCCATTTTTGCTCGCATTCGTGATTTTGAAGATGGTGAAGACGTTATGAAGGCGTTGGAGGGACCGGTATGTCAATCAGGATTCAAACGTTTGAACTGATCTGTTTTGAAAAAAAAGGTGCTTTTACGTGCAGATGCTAGTGTACAGATAGGATATGGTCATTTTATCCGTACATTAGCACTTGCAGATATGCTAAAGGATGATTTTGACTGTACTTTCTTTACTCAGTCTCTAAATGACTTTCAGAAGGAGGAAGTGCGTAAAGTATGTAAGCTTGTGGAACTCCCTGCGGATGACTCAAAATTTAAAGTGTTCCTGGATTATCTGACGGGAGATGAAATAGTATTCTTGGACAATTATTTCTATACATCAGATTACGAGAAGTCTATCAAAGACAAAGGCTGTAAGCTGATAAGTATAGGTACAAATGACAGGCATTATTTCGCAGATGCGATAATAAACTATACCAAACTACGTTCCGCTGATTTCTCCGCAGAATCATATACTCAATTTTGTATAGGACTTGATTGGACAATTCTCCGAAAGCCATTCTACATAGAACGCCAAGAAAAAAAAGAGGGTATAATCATTTGTATAGGCGGAACAGACCAATACTCATATTCAGAGCAATTCTATGATAGTATAAAGAGAGAGTATCCGCATTATTTAGTCAAGGTTATCGCTACTGATAGAATAGGAGTACAAAGAATTGAGGGTTTTAGGCAAAAAGGAGTAGATTTATTCTTGAATCAGACAGCGGAGCAAATGGCTAACCTTTTTTCTAAGACAGCAATTGCTGTAGTATCTGCCAGTGGGGTGGCACTTGAAGCTCTTTCTCAGGGAACAGAAGTGATTGCTGGAACCTATGTGGATAATCAGATTAATATCTACCAAGCGCTTAACGAAGATGGATACATCTGGGGCATAGGATGTTTTAATGACCTAGATATTAATGAAAGGTTGTTTGCTAGTATTGATTCAATAGAAAAAGGTGGTCACAAGAAAGGATTCACTGCTCAAAATACAATAAAAAAATATAAGGGCTTATTTAGTAGTTTATGCAAATAGATAAGAACAAAATATATACATACGACAAGTATTCTTACAAGAACTTTGTCAATCTTACGGACGAGGAACTTCTATTAATTTTACAATGGAGAAATCATCCTGACATTAGGAAGTGTATGAACAATACCGAACCTATAACTGAAGAATCTCACTTAAGCTATTGTCATAATCTCAAAAACCATGATGATGTAATATATTGGCTGATTCTGAAAGCGGATAAACCTGTGGGAGTATTGAATATTATAGATATTGATTACGAAAAAGGAATATGTGAACCAGGCTTTTATTTGGCGCCAGAAGTGATGGGACGAGGAGAGAGCATTTTCGTTCTCAGCAACTACAAGGATTTTTTGCTGAACGTACTTGGATTCAATGCATTAGTTGGGCATAATTATGCTGATAATAAACCAGCTCTGGTTTTTACCATGTTTTTTGGTGCTGTGATAACAGGAGTGGAACATAAGAATGGACGAATTAGTGTTCAGTCTCTGTTGAAAAAAGAATCTCTGGTCAATGGTATAGGAACAGAACGATTAACTGCAAAGTATGCCAGATTCTACCGTGAATGGAATATGGATAAAGCATTAAGCGAATATGGAAAATAAAAATAAGGTGTTTATCATTGCTGAGTTGTCTGCGAACCACAAACATGACTTTGATTTGGCAAAAAGGACCATCAAGGCAATGGCTGAAAGTGGTGCGGATGCCGTGAAAGTCCAGACCTATACGCCTGATTCTTTGGTGATGGATTGCGACAACAAGTATTTTGGCCCAATACCATCAGGGCTTTGGAAAGGTATTAAACGTTATGATTTGTACAAGGAAGGAGCAATGCCATATGAGTGGCAACCTTTACTGAAGGAATATGCAGAGAGTTTAGGCCTCATATTCTTCTCTACGCCCTTTGATTTGGAAGGAGTGGATTTCTTGGAAAGTATGAGCATTTCTATTTTCAAGTTAGCGTCCTTTGAGATTAATGATATTCCGCTTATCAAAAAGATAGCTCAACAGCATAAGCCTGTGATTATGTCTACAGGTGTTGCAGGACTTGAAGATATAGAACTGGCTATCAATACATGCAGAAAAGAAGGAGTGTTTGATATCACATTGCTGAAATGTACATCTGAATATCCAGCACCATACGAGCATGTAAATCTGATGACCATTCCCGACATGAAAAAACGTTTCGGAGTGAAAGTGGGACTGTCAGATCATACTATGGGTTCTGTTGTTCCTGTAGCAGCAGTAGCACTTGGTGCGACGGTAGTAGAGAAGCATTTCATCCTTTCCCGTTCACAAGGTGGGCCTGATTCCAGTTTCTCAATGGAACCTGCAGAGTTTAAGACAATGGTTGATGAGATTCGTATTGTAGAGAAAGCACTTGGCGAAGTGACTTACGAACTTGATGAGGTAAAAAAAGGAAAACGAAGAGCTTTGTATGCGACAAAGGATATTGCAGAAGGAGAGTTGTTTTCAAAGGACAACATTCGCTCATTTAGACCAAGTGCAGGCTTATCACCAAAGTATTATGAAGAATTGTTGGGGAAAGCTGCTAAGAGATTTATTAAAAGGGGTGACCCATTACAAGAAACAGATTTGTAATTATAGCTTATGAACGTAATCATCACAGGCAGCAACCGAGGCATAGGCAAAGCCATGGTGGAGGCCTTTGCCGCATCAGGAACCAACATCTGGGCTTGCGCCCGTAAGTCAACACCTGAGCACGAAAATTGGCTGAAAGAAACGGCAGAAAAAGCTGGCGTTTGGATTAAGCCCGTCTATTTTGAATTGACTGATAATGATGCCATCAATGCTGGCATCCAGTCTATTATTGATGACGGCCAGTCTATTGACGTACTGGTGAACAATGCCGGTTTTTCCACCGTGGGTTTGCTGAGTATGAGCAAGGTAGAAGATATTGAAAACCTCTTTGCCATAAACTACTTTGCTATGCTCCGTATCATCCAGAAGGTATCTAAACGGATGGCACGACAGAAGAAAGGCGTTATCATTAATATGGGCTCCATAGCCGGTATTGAACCGCAGGCAGGAAAGATAGCTTACGGTAGCAGTAAGGCCGCTGTGATGATGATGACACAATGCTTGGCCAAGGAACTTGGACCAATGGGAATCCGTGTGAATGCCATTGCACCAGGCCCCATTGAGACGGAAATGATCCACCAGTATAACGACGAGATGCTTACCAAATTGGCTGCGGAATCTGCATTGAGGCGTTTAGGAAAGAAGGAAGAGATTGCTCAAGTAGCTGTATTCTTGGCATCAGATCAGGCATCCTATATCAATGGCGAAATCATCAAAGTGGATGGAGGAAGGTAGAATGAACAGAAAAGTTTTAAATGAAGAAGAAATTAAAGCGATGTGCAAGCGCATGAGACTTCATGCGATGGACATGGCTTTGGCTGCTGGCAACCGTGGCGCTCATGTGAGCGGCAGTCTGTCTTGCATGGAAATCTATGCTGTGTTGTATGGTGCCATCTTGAACTATGATATTGACAACCCGTTGTGGAACGACCGTGACCGTTTTATTGCCGGGAAAGAACACGCCCGTTTGGCAGAATATCCTGCCCGTGCAGAGACGGGCTTCTATCCCGTGGACGTGCTGAATACTTACGAGCAGAATGACGGTCTTTTGGTTGGTCACCAGTTAAAGAAAGAACTGGGCGTGGAGTATGGTTCCATGAGTTTGGGTATGGAGATATCGTTTGCCGTGGGCAAAGCCATTATTGCCAAACAAACTGAACAGAAATATCAAATCTACTGCCTGTTGGGTGATGCTGAATGTGAGGAAGGCCCTGTGTGGGAAGCTTTCATTGCAGCAGCTCATTACAAACTGGATAATCTGACGGTAATCATTGACCGTAACCGTATGTCAGTGGACGGCAACACTGAGGAGTTGATGGCGCAACGCGATATGCAGAAGAAGATGGAAGCCTTTGGCTTTGAGTCCATCACTGTGAATGGCCATGACATCCACCAGCTTTTGGAAGCCCTGAAATACAAACCCGAAGGTAAACCCTACGTAGTGATAGCAGAGACCACCAAGGGTAAAGGTGTGTCGTTTATTGAGAATAATAAGTCCTGGCATCAGGCGGTGCTGAACGAAAAGCAGTACCAACAAGCTGTAGAGGAAATAAATAGTAAATAGTAAAATTGTAAATGTCATACAGTCCAGCATTAATAAAAGCCTACGCCCGTTTAGGGCAAAAAGGAGCAGCCGCCGGCATTGGCATGATGGAACTGGCCAAGACCGACCCTGATATGCGGGTGGTTGTGGCAGACAGTGTGGCTATTGCCAGTCTTGACCGTTTTTATACCAACTATCCAGACCGTGTGATCAATGCCGGTATCTCCGAGCAGAGCATGATTGGCATAGCAGCCGGTCTCTCTTCTGAGGACGGCCGTGCGGTGTATGCCTGCACCTATGCGGCCTTTGTATTGGTAAAGGCCATAGAGTTCGTACGACACAATCTGGCATATCATCAGTTCAATGTGAAGATAGTGGGTAATTCCGCAGGCTTTGCAATGGAAACCCTCTCCATATCCCATTGGGCAACAGAAGATATTGCGATGGCCAGAGCACTGCCCAATATGACCATCCTTTCAGCCGCAGACTGCTTAGAGGCTATAAAGATAGTGAAGGCGGCTCACGATGTGAAAGGCCCTGTGTATGTGCGTCTTTCTGGCTTGCTGAATTGTCCCATTGTATATGCCAACGACTTTGACTATGTGGTGGGTAAAGCCAACGAATTGAGAGAAGGTGAAGGTGTAACCATTATTGCTACCGGCATGATGGTACGAGAATCCCTTGATGCTGCAGAGTTGCTTGCCACCATGGGTATCAACGCTCGCGTGGTGGATATGCACACCATCAAGCCACTTGATACCGCATGTATTGACAAGGCTATGACTGACTCCAATCTGATCGTTTCAGTAGAGGAACATAGTATTATTGGTGGTTTGGGTGGTGCTATTGCAGAGTATCTTTCAGAAAGGGAGAATACTCCAAGGCTGGTACGCATCGGTATCGGGGATTTTTATGGAAAATTAGGCGATTTGCGTTATTGTTGGGAACAGCATGGACTCACAGCACCGCAGATTGCAGAGAGAATAGAAAAAGAGTTAAACAAATAAATGAATAAGAAAATGAGCAACATTGAGAAATTAAAAGAAGCATTTGTAGAAGGTCTTGAAATCCCCATGGAAGAAGTTGAAGCTGCTACCATGGAAAGTGTAGATAAGTGGGATAGCATTGGTCAGATGAGCCTTGTGGCCATCATTGAGGATGCTTTCGGTATTGAGTTTGAGCCCGACGAGGTGATGCAGTTCACTTCATTTGAGGCTGGTAAAGAAATCTTGAAGAATCACAACATAGAATTTTAATGCTGTTTGATATTGATAAGAAGCCTGCATCAGCAATGGCTGCCATTGATGATGCGGGTGGACAATTAACATACGGCGAACTGGTTGACCTGCGTGGTGAACTGTCTGCCGTTCTACCAGAGCGTGAGTTGGTATTCTGCCTGTGTGAGAACCGGGTAGGAGCACTGGCTGGTTTCTTGTCGTTGTATGACTGCAAGGATGTGTGCTTATTATTGAGTGCACATATTGACAAGGCATTGCTCAAAGTGTTGGATGAAACCTACGGTCCTTCCTATTACTGGATGCCGGAGGCAATGGTTGAGGAGAGTGGTTATGAAAAGGTGTATGACTACAAGGGGTTTGTGCTTTGCAAGACTGGCAAGAAAGCGCCTGCACTGCATCCAGACCTTTCCATGCTGATGACCACATCCGGCACTACGGGTAGCCCTAAACTGGTACGTCACAAGTATGGCAACATAGAGAGCAACGCCAAGAATGTTGCAAAGGTATTTGGCTGGACTCCCGAAGAACGTGGTATCATTGACCTGCCCATGCAATACACCATGGGACTCAATGTCATCAACAGCCACATCTATGCTGGTGCAACGGTACTGCTGATTGAAGTGAACCTGATGAGTCCCAAATATTGGGCATTTATCAAGGAACAGAAAGGCACCAACTTTACAGGTGTACCGTTCAGCTATGAGATTCTGAACCGCCTGCGTTTCTGGAAGATGGATTTGCCCTACCTGACCACAATGGCAGAGGGAGGCGGCAAACTGTCTGACATGCTGTTCAAGACATTTGTGGATTATGCTGTAGAGAAGGGTAAGCGTTTCTTTGCCACCTTTGGTACCACTGAGACTTCAGCCCGTTTGGCATTCCTGCCACCCGAGCAGGCTGCAACTCATATTGGCAGCATTGGCCATGCCATTCCTGAAGGCAAGCTCATTCTAGTTGATGAGAACGGCAATGAGATAACTGAGGCTGATGTAGAAGGTGAATTGCGCTATGAGGGGCCTAACGTAACGATGGGTTATGGTACCTGCGTGGAGGACCTAGCTAAAGGTGATGAGTTCTGCGGGGTATATGAGACTGGTGACTTGGCCAAGAAGGACGCTGATTGTTTCTTCTATATCGTAGGTCGTAAGAAACGTTTCTTGAAGCTCTTTGGACTTAGAGTTAGTCTGGATCAAAGCGAGAAGATTATCTCTGAGAACTTTAATGGTATTGAGTGCGCCTGCACGGGTGATGACAATCAGATGCTGATTTATATCACGCAGGAGGACTTGAAGGAAGAGGTTAAGAAACTTATTTCTGAAAAGACCGCCTTGATGGCTAAGTTCTTTGATGTGAGAGTGATAGAATCAATACCGAGATTTGAATCGGGTAAAATTAATTATAAAGCATTAAGCAGGTAATATGATATCTACTAAACACAAAATTTATTTTCTATCTTGTGTTCTGCTGCTATTGCTGTTTCCATCTTTTACTATTTTATCAAAACAATCTTCTGACAAACTTATATGGAAAGGTGACTCACATGCAGCCTTTACTGCATTAGTACAATACCAAGACAATCTGTACTGCGCATTTAGAAATGCAAACATGCATGCTGATATCAGTGGAAAGGATTGTGGCGTAATAAAGATCATTAAGTCTTCAAATGGAGAAAAATGGGAGGTTTTTTTATCTTTCAAGGAAGACGGCTATGATTTGCGAGATCCTCAGCTGTCTGTAACTCCTACTGGTAAAATGATGCTGTTAACAGAAAAGGTGAAGTACGAGAACGGAAAAGCAGTAACAAGAAATTCATGTGTTTCATTCATAAAAAGCAACGGAGAGTTCACTCCTTTGCAAAATGTTAATTTTGATGTTTGTCAGAATTGGAATTGGATATGGAATATAGAATGGATTGATGGGACAGCATATGGATTCTGTTATGCACCCTATTTTGGAATGGTTACTACTTCAGATGGCATTAATTACAAGCTGGTAGAGAAGATCAATTTGGATGGAAATCCCAGTGAGGCTTCTGTGGCAAAGTTAGATAATAATCATTTGTTGGCTATTGTGCGTAAGGATATTTTTGCGGCTTTGGGAATCTATAATCTAACGAATAAACAATGGCAGTGGAAAGATTGTGATGAAATAATTGCTTGTCCTAAAATTATTAAGGCGAAAAGGAATCTTTTGGTGGCTGGTAGAAGCTATAAGTACGGGCTCCAGACCACCCTATATAGACTTAATAAGAATAAACAAGAATTAGTTCCGATTGAAAGAATTTCTGGTGATAAGGATTGCTCTTATCCTGGAATTGTGTATAAAAATAGGAAATTGTTTATAAGTTATCATAAAGGTGATATCAATGTTTCTAATATATACATGGTTACAATAAAGTTATGATATGTCTTCTTTCAATATTGAGAGGAAACAAAAAAAATAATAGTATTATTGTAAATGAGATAAAAAAGATTAAATTAGTATTATAATTTTGGAATTCGAATTATGAATAAGGTTATTACTGTTACATCGCCTCTACTCCCACGATTGGATGAATTTTCCAAACTATTAAAAGAGATTTGGGAAAGTAAATGGATTACAAATATGGGACAATTCCACCAACAATTGGAAAAAGCACTTGCTGAATATCTTCATGTTCCATACGTTTGTTTGTTTACAAATGGAACATTACCATTAATGACGGCTCTTCAAGCATTGAGAGTAACAGGAGAAGTGATAACAACTCCATATAGTTTTGTTGCTACAACACATAGTATTTGGTGGAATGGGTGTAAGCCTGTTTTTGTAGATATTGATCCAAAGACGGGCAATATGGATCCTGATAAAATTGAGGCAGCTATAACACCTGCAACAACTTGTATAATGCCTGTGCATTGTTACGGGAAACCGTGCGATACTAAACGTATACAGGAAATTGCAGACAAATATGGGCTTAGGGTTATATATGATGCAGCCCATGCATTTGGTGTGGAGATACCATCTGAACAATATGGATTGTCTGCATATGATGAAAAAGGACTTGCAGGCATAATGAATGCAGGTGATATGAGTACGCTTAGTTTTCATGCGACAAAAGTTTATAATACTATTGAGGGCGGTGCTTTGGTTGTTCATGACGAAAAAATGAAAGTTCGAATAGACAACTTAAAAAACTTTGGAATCACTGATGAAGTAACGGTTGTTGCTCCTGGAATTAATGGTAAAATGGACGAGATGCGTTCTGCATATGGGTTACTTAATCTTAAGCAGGTTGACAATGCAATAAAGGCTAGAAATGAAGTGGCAAAGAAATATCGTGCAGAGTTACGCGGAATCCCCGGTATATCCTTTTGGGAAGATATGCCAGGCGTAAGACATAATTATTCTTACTTCCCAGTATTTGTTGATAGCGAGAAATATGGTATTACCCGTGACGAACTTTATTATAAGATGAAAGAACATGGTATTCTAAGCCGTAGATATTTTTATCCTTTGATAAGTAACTTCCCTACTTATCGCGGACTTCTGTCATCAAAAAAGGATAATCTTCCTTTAGCTAACAAGATGGCAGATGAGGTTTTATGTTTGCCGATGCATCATGCCCTATCAAATGAAGACATCTCAAGAATTCTAGGTATTATAGTTGATAACAAGAAATAGATGAAAATTTTACATCTTATAACAGATCATCAAGTTATTGAAAGGACACTTGGAGTATATGAAGAAGTATTTCCAGGATGTAATGAAGTGCTGGTTTTTGGTGATGGAGATAAGCCATTTAAAAGGCTAAAAGGGGACTACAAGGGAAGAATTGTCAATTTTCGTAATTTAGAATGGTTTGCCAGTAATTATGATTTTTCAAAGGTGACCCATGTAATATCCCATTACATGTCCTATGATAAAATCGATTTTATTAAGTTTATCCCCAAGAATATTCCTGTGTGTTGGGAGATATATGGTTATGACTTATATAATCAATTTTTGGAGCCGAGAGGATATAAGATTTACTATGCCAGTCCTCTAAAATATGAAAGTCATGGCTTTCTACGACAACACGCTAGCGGCCTTTTCCATTTTATGGCTACATTAAAGGGATATAAATATTGTTTCGACTTTCAAAAAAATAAACAATTTAAGTATATAGCGAATAGAATAGATAGCATTCAATATTGTTGTGGTTATGATGCTGAATATGTTAAAGAGTTTGTCGGGAGGGAAATTCCTTCTTACGAGATTTTCAATTATTCATTAAATGAAGTCCTTGGAGAATTAAAAGGTTCTGATTTTTCAACTGGAAACGATGTTCTTGTTGGGAATTCCGCATCTTTCTCAAATAATCATTTATATGTTCTTGACTTTTTAAAGCAAATAGACATACCAAAACAAACTAAAATAATCATGCCTTTGTCTTATGGGGGTACAAAAGAATACGCAGACGATATTGAAACAATTTATAAGGAACAATTTCCTAACCAATTAGAACCATTAAGAAAATATATTCCTCTTCAGGAGTACAACAAGTATTTTTTGCGGTTAAAATCTATGATATTGTCCGCATGGCGGCAGGAATCCCAAGGGACGGCAATGATGGGTTTTTATCTTGGTATAAAAGTCTATATGTCTGAGAGGAGTCCCCTATACAAATGGTTTACAGACTGTGGATTCTCAGTGTTCCCAATTGAAACAGTCACGAGTGCTAGTTTTTTTGATTCTTTATCATTAGAGGAGAAAGAAAAGAATAGATCTTTAGTGGTAGAACGTTATAATGAAGACAGAATCAAAGATATCTTCAAAAAGAACATTAAGTAATGGCTGAGACCGGCAAATCTTTCATAAAAAAATTCGTTGGATTTTCCATGGTAACATGGATATCTTTCGCAATAGGTTTTTTGACAGCCCCCTTTGCAACTCGGCTTTTTGCTCCTGATGTTGTAGGAAAGATTAACATTTTTAATACCTACTCCAATCTTTTTGGTATTTTTATTTTAATAGGACTGGATCAGGCTTTTGCTCGTTTTTATCTCGAGCGTCCAAATAACAAGTCTGTTGGTTATCTCTTTTCATTCTGTTTTGGTATAACCTATTCCATATTGGCTGTAACAATAATAGCATCAATTCCATTTGATAGCTTTATATCGTTACATTTATTCGAAGAAAATGATAATTTTCTACTATACCTATTTTTTATTAGTGTTTTCTGCACCTCTACATTACGATATTTGAATCTGTCATATAGGATGGAGAAGAATATCAAGATGTATACAATACAAGGAGTGTTGATGACGCTTGTTTCTAAATGTTTCTATTTGGCAGTAGGTTTTTGGGAACCATCCTATAAACCAGCACTTTTTGTACTTACTGTTACTCACTTAATTCTGGCGGTTATATTTCTTGTCATTCAAAGGAAAAGATTCGTGGTAATTAATAAGGTTGATAAAGTGTTTGCAAAGGAAATGTTTAAATATGCGCTTCCATTGACACCTGTTACCGTGTTAATGTGGGCAAACACTTCGATACCACAAGTTGTTATGCAAAAAACAATGGATTATACTAGTATAGGATTATTTACATCAGCGGCTGCATTGGCGGGTCTTATTTCTTTAATACAGGCTGGGTTTAATACATTCTGGCTTCCATACACATATGAAAATTATAAAACGCAGACAGGACAATTTGAAAAGCTACACCGTTATCTCATGTGTATGTTGGCGATTTTTGCCATACTCCTTATCCTTTCTCAGGATGTGGTCTTTTTATTATTAGGTGAAAAGTATCGTTCCGCAAAAATTTTCTTCCCTTATTTGATTCTTGGCCCAGTATGTTATATAATTAGCGAAACCACAGGATTGGGTATTGATATTTCAAAAAAGACTTACTATAATATTTTGGTCTTTAGTAGTTCTGTTTTAGTAAATATTTTATTGTGTCTGCTATTACAGATTCCTCTTGGATTAACAGGGATTGCTATTGCTACCGCTGTGGCTTCAATCGTATCAATGGTAATAAAAACAGTCGTAGGACAGAAATATTACCGAGCAATAGAACATTACCGTTACATGATTGCTACTATTATTATTGTCATCATAGGAGGTCTAATAACACAATTGATGTACGACGTAATAGGAGTTAAAATCGTAATGCTTCTTATATTGTTATTGTTTGCCCTATTGTTTTTTAAGACGGAAATAGTAGAATTGAAAGAATATGCAGTAAGCATAATCAATGATTATAAAAAGAAAAAGTAAAGAGAAATAATTTCAGTTCGGTTAAGTTGTATGATTTATTCCTTATCAATATTGTTCTGTGTTGTCTTAGCTGTGATTTATGACATCAAGGGGTGTCAAAAGAATAAGCAGATATGGTATCGTATATTATTGTTATGGTTCATTTTATTGTCAGGTCTTCAGTATTGTGTTGGAACAGATATATTTGGATATATCCAGTCATACAAAAGTTTTAAAACATCTTCGTTTGATTTGAGTGATTTTGAGTATTATATGGATCACCAAAGACAGCCAGGCTGGATTCTGCTCGTTTATCTCTGTAAATTAATAACCGATGACTTTATATTGTTGAAAATTGTACAAGCCGTTTTTATAAACGTAGCTTTTTTTTCTTTCTTTAAAAGAGAGACAAAGTATATATTCCTCTGTGTTTTAATTTATGCCTTATTATCATATTTAGTCCTAAATTTTAATGTCTATCGTCATTCAATAGCACTTGGATTTGCTTTGTACGGTTTTTCTTATCTTCGTCGAAAAGTATTTTTAAAATATTATGTTTTCGTGCTTTTAGCATGGTTGTTTCATAATTCTGCTTTATTATTAGTAGTATTTCCTTTATTCCATCTTATAAAATATAATAAATGGACCTTTGTAATTCTTATTGTATTCTTTTTGGGTATTTTAAGTTTTTTCAATAGTGATAGTTTAACTAACTTAATGACTACCATAATTGATAATGGGTATATCGGTGAAAATATGAGCACGTTAGGCTCTGCATATATGTCCAGTGAGAGACAAGGTACACACGATACCTTTGCAGTATACTCTTTGAGAAGACTCTTTATTTTGATAGTTCTTATTTATTATATACATCGCCAAAGAGATTTGTTTATAGGATCTTTTGGTCTATTCTATCTTGTCTTCTGCATTTTGGCAGGTTTTATGCAGGCTCTATGGCGGTTTAGATTATATGTGGATCCATTTTATTATATTCTTCTCGCAACTGTTATTGCAGAATTACCAAAGCATCATTTTAAACAGAAAGTTATAGCTTATTCAATAGCGTTGTTACTTTTACTATATCTTCCTATCCGTGATTATCTGGTCCCAATAGCAGGTACAAAATGGAGGGGAATAGATCAATATTATCCTTATCATAGTATTTTTGATCCAGCGATTAATAAAGAGCAGAAGAAGTTTTTTGAAAACCTGTAACGTTCTTAGTCTGTATTATTAGCTCTTTTATGAGTAAGCGTCCAAAAGTGTGACAGAGTAATTTGAAAAAAAGATAGTACCTTTGCGCTGTTAAACCAAAAAGCAATAAGGTATGATAAGTAACAGTGATTTTGAAAAGCTCTGGATACTGTATAAGACAGAAGGAGAGCCAAAGGGTGTTTCGATCAATGCATTCTGTGTAAGTCGAGGTGTAAACTATAGAGAGTTCAATAAATGGTACTACAAGATGCACAAGGCTATCGTGCCATTGGAGATAGAAGATGCTCCGGTGTCAGGAACTCAGGTGACAGTAGAACCATCAGATGAAGAAGCCAATCAGGATCTTCAGTTAAAGAAAGGTGGTATACAAGTTTTAATCCGTACAAGTGATGGTCTTCAAATACAGAAGAGAGGCTTAACCTACCAGAGCCTTGTAAGTATGGTGGAGAAACTGGAGGGACTATGTTAAGCATGTAAGCTGTCAATTTTGACGTCTTGTATATGAAGTGGGAAAATGATACCTTTGGCCTCGTTTTAAGAATGAGGCAAATGGTATACAGTTCAAAAGATTTTGAGAGCCTTTGGTTTTTGTACCAGGCTGAAGGGCTCCCGAAGAATATCTCGATAGAGGAATTCTGCAAAAAGCACGGAGTTGACTTTCCAACTTTCGATAAATGGTACAGGAAGACGCATAAGAAGGTCTATCCGATAACAGTAACAGGAATGCCCGCTGATGAAGAGGCGGAGATTCAGTCGGAAGCGGCCAAGGTAAGTGAGGAGAGTAAGGTTCATGATCCGGTAAGGCATCCTTTCAAATACCCCACAGACCGGGTAGCCAACATCAACAAGAAAATTTCCATCAGCATCAAGTTCCCGGATGGAATGCGAATCGCGAAGACAGGCATTAGTTTCAGTGAGCTCAAGCATCTGATTGAGAGATTGGAGGTGGTATGCTGACCATTTCCGGACTGAAGAAGTTCTATTTCGTACCCGATATCAATGACATGCGCTGTGGCGCCCATAGGCTGCTTGAAATCGTTAAGCATAAGCACCACTTAAACACCAGCAATGGTGACGTGTTTATCTTTATGTCGAAGAACCAGAGAACGGTTAAGATGGTGAGTAAGCAGCCAATTTTGACGTATTGCAAGAAAAGATAAAATGATATACCTTTGCACTGTTCTTAAAAATATGACTTTATGTTCAGTAGCAAAGATTTTGAAAAATGTTGGTTTCTATACCAAAGTGAGGGTCTGCCTTACAACCTCTCCATTGAGGAATTTTGCCTTAAACAAGGCGTACCGGTAAACGAGTTTAATAAATGGTACAGGGATACGCACAAGCGAATACACCCAATCCAAATAGATGGTGCTCCAGCTTCGGAAACCAAGGGGGAAACTCCAGAGGAACAAACACCTTCCCAAGCATCAG
Organism: Prevotella sp.; assembly: GCA_016286575.1. GTDB lineage: Bacteria > Bacteroidota > Bacteroidia > Bacteroidales > Bacteroidaceae > Prevotella. The sequence continues at coordinate 47,481 of JAEETB010000001.1, read as the reverse complement.
TCCGAATAGCTGTAACTATCTGCATGAGCAATGGTGTGTTTATCAAGCGGAAGAACTTAAGCTACGAGAGCCTTCGGAAATTCGTAGAGAAACTGGAGGGCCTATGCTAACGATCTCAGGCTTGAAGCGTTTCTACTATATCCCAGGAATAACTGATATGCGCTGTGGCTATAACCGTCTGCTCCAGATAGTCAAGCAGATGACGCACCATGATCCATACAATGGGGATGTATTTGTTTTCATGTCGAAAGACCGGAGGAAGGTTAAGATGGTGCATTTTGAGAATCATGCCTACTATATCCATGAGAAGGTGTTCACCAATGGCTATAGCTTCATGCTCTTAGAGTATTGTGATGAGAAAGGTCTGAAAAGTTACCGTATGGACTGGAAGGATCTAGTCGCAGTTCTGGAGAGTCCGGTGATAAAGAAACTACGTTTGAAGTGAGGGCCTTTTTGTTAGTAATATTTAACGTAAATATCTGAATATCAGACAAATAAGTGGTAAAAATGTTTGGTGGATTCAAGATTTTTATGTACATTTGTAGAAAAATAAGAAGGTATGGAATTAGAGGAATTGCAGTCCAGAATGGAGCATTTGCGCCACTTGGAGTCTCGGGAGAATGGTCCTGAGACGCCTCAAAAAGCATACCTTACGATGGAAGATTCGGAGAAGAACAGATATATTGAATTCTTGCTTCAGCAGAAGAAGGAGCGCGACCGGACTATAGCTGACAAAGATGCCTTCATCAAGAATCTGCAGGATACTCTCGATATGCTTAAGTTAATGCATGAATCTGATTCGAAGAAGATTGATGATCTGATGGCGTCTCATGAGCAGGATTCTCTCAAGATTGATCAGATGCTCGCGAAGATAAACGATCTGACTTCTCAACTAAAGCTTAAGAACAAGCAGACATATGCAGACAAGAGTCAGAAGGGTATTTCTAAGAAAGTAAAGCCAAACACTCAGCCTAAGCCCGAAGATCGTGATCGTGATGAGGAACGTGATGGTTTTGACGGTACAAATTGTGAGAAGCCCTCTGATCCGTCAGAACTACCGGTAGAAGAGACCAAGTCTCCATGTCCGGAGAAAGAAGAACGTCCGAATCGTCAGGGGATGAAATATGACACGATGAAGGCCACCCGCAGGATTCTTCACAAGTCGGATCTGTCCAAGTTACCTGAAGGAGCAGAAATTATCAGGGTATACGATCAGAAATACAGTTTTGAGCAACGGGTTGAGATTATCCAGCATGATCGTCAGATGGTTGTTTACAAAACAAAGGACGGAGAAACCAGGACGGCCTACCTACCTTATGATGATGAAAATGTTGATTCTTTCAGACGTGTTCCCGGCACTCATGCGACAAGCGACCTGATTGCCCGACAACAGACATCATGATAGCGATGAGTACAAGACTCAACGAGCTTTTGTTGGATGAGAATGCTCATTTGGGAGACATGATGCAGAAGGCCCTGCGATATCTGAATAAATTCTGGAAGCAACTTTTCACATATAGGAAAGATGGGCGATACGAAATTGACAACAACATTGCGGAACGTAATATACGTCCACTGACTGTGGAACGTAAGAACTCCCTGTTCTTTGGTAACCATGCCAAAGCTGAGATGTCGGCCTTGTATCATACTTTCATTGCAACCTGCCAGATGATGGGGCTGTCTGTATTGAAATATTTCAAGAATCTCTTTGCTGCCATAGCGATTGGGCGTACAGACTACGAGAACATGTTGCCCATGACCATTTGTCTTCGCAAAGCAGCTTAATAATAATTTAAAATTTAGTCGAACAAAAAGCGGAAGTTACCTAAAAGGGCAACCTTTTGGGGCTATACGTCAAAATTGGCTGTTTACGTATAAAAAGGGGTTGGATGCATACTCTTGAGATACAACACCGCCTGAGCTATTTTGAGACGATAGTCATAAATAGTACCATCAGCGTACTGAGCCAGACGGAGTTTTTGGGCAAAGAGCGAAATTCGGTCTCCGAATTTTGGTATGGCCTCAATAGCCTTGTCCAGGTAGGTATTGGACATGGTTTATTGTGGTGCAGGGGATTAATGACGGGGTTGTTAAGGGGCCCGTCATCTCCCTGCACTTATAATAAAACGCAGAATAGATAATGAATAGTATAATGGTGGAGAGTTGGAACCCCATGGCTTTAGCTTTTTCACCGCAGTGAAAATAAGTACAACTTTATATTTCATCAAAATAAAAGGTAAAACCTTTAAAACACAATTTAAAGTGAACTCATATAATATTTAATAAAATGATTAACAAAGATAATAGAACATTACGCGAGCAAATGATGCGATGCTATATTTGGGGTTATTTAACCCAAAGGCATAATGATTATAAGATAGTAACCAAAAATGCAGAGTATTCATCTTATAAAGAATTAAGGCTTAGGAGAACTGAAGTTGCTCTAAAGAGAAAAGGTATACCTGGCGGTATATCAGGAATTATTGCAAGGAACATTACTCCAGTTGAAAAATTTATTTCGTATGTTATATGCACGATCTCGTTTGTTATTTATTCATTGATGTTCCTTTTCGTAAAGAGGGAACACTATAACAATATGAGGTTCTGCCCGAAGCTTACAATTCACGAAAAAATGTTTATCAACATATATAAAAGTGCAGGCTTTGGAGTGAAGGACGTAACACATATATACATACCAGGACAAAGTTATTCCTATAAAGAACTGCCAACTGTTTCAGTTTTCAGCGGCATTAATTACGGACAGTTGTGTAAGGCGTATGCTTATTCAATAAGGGTGTGTTCCTTTATGATTAATAAATATCGTAAAGAAGAAGTGTCATTCCGAGCCTATTCTTCTTTTCCCTTTTTTGTGTGTTTCTTTTTTATTGAGAATTTGGATAATAGTAATGAATTGGTTATGTATAACCATTACGATAGATGGATGTATTTATTAGGAAGTTCCCATTTGAAAAGAACATATATCCAACATGGTAAATTAGGATATGACCAAATAAAACGAATCAAATGTGACGTTGCTTATTATATAAATCATGAGCAGCAGACGATACTTGAGCATACTCTTTTTGATAATAAACCAGAAGCTCGTTATAGAAATAGTTTTGAGTATAGTGGTATGGATAAATTGATTCGCAATGGTAATAAAGATGTACTTATTGTTTGTGCTGAACTATTTTCTGAGAAACACGAGAATGTTGTAAAACGCTTTGCGGGCAGAAATATAAATATATATTTAAAGCCACATCCTGGTGATGATCTAAACATATATGATAGTTTGACTAAAGACTATCCAAATGTGGTTGTATTAGGATTATTTGATTATCCAAAAGTCGATTATGTTGTTTCGTATAATTCTTCATTAGCAGACGAATACGAGATGCATAACATTCCTGTGCTTAAATATAGTGACAAGGATTATGAAGAAAAATTTAGCAAATGGTTCCTAAAATAGTGTATCCTTATGACAAACGAAGTAAAAAGGCTGGCGAAGAAGAAATGCAACATACCTTTATTACCTCGTTTGGGATGTTTTATGGGCTCTTTTGGTTAAGGTGGATACTCAGGAGTATGTTCAGTTTTTGTGCTTGTAGAAAATATTATATCATGACTTATTATGCATCAATGCGAAAAGAACCCCTACAGGTTAAATCTATGCAAGTTATTTGTATTGGCAATGGTGTAGTAATAACAATTCAAAAGGAGATAATATGCATGTAATTACAAGAGAAGGTTCGTTAAACTATAGATCAAAACTATTTAGGATGTTTTTTCAACTATCCTGGCTCTTACTTTGTAGATGGCTTCCCAAGCATTTTGGAAGTAGTTGGAAAAGAATTATTATTAATTTGTTTGGTGGAAATGTGTCAAAGAATGTATATATATATTCTTCTTGTAAGATTTTTGACCCACGAAATCTGATCATGGAAGAAGGCTCTGAGATTGGACCAAAAGCGGAAATATATAATATTGATTATGTGACGCTTAAAAGAAATGCCATAATAAGTCAATATGCCTATATATGTACTGCATCTCACGATATATCAAAACCAGAAAGGCCTTTGATATTTGCCCCAATAGAGATAGGGGAGGACGCATGGGTTGCTGCTAGTTCCATCGTTGGAAAAGGTATAAAGATAGGAAATGGAGCAATTGTGGCTTTGGGAAGTGTGGTCGTGAAAGACGTTGAACCATGGACAATTGTGGGTGGTAATCCGGCAAAATTCATTAAACGTAGGTTCTGTAAATTATGATAAAGAAAAAAATACTGATAGTTACAGGTGTGTTTTTGCCAGAACCAGTGACGTCTGCTCAGATGAATTATGACTTAACAGTCGGTTTGTCAGAACGATATGATGTTACAGTTATTACGCCAAGGCCGTCTAGACCGATGGGCTATGATTTTTCAAACAGCAAGAAAGCAGAAGGACACTTTAAACAAATTGTAGTAGATTCATATGTGCATCCCAAGTCAGCCGTTGTCGGGAGATTCCACGAGAGCTATAGCTTTGGAAAGAAGGCCGTGGAGTATATCAAAGCACATCATGGCGAGATAGATTTCGTCTACAATGACGGGTGGCAGTTCGTGAGCCTCTATCAGGTGGCAAAAGCATGTGTGAAGTATAACATTCCTTATATTGTGCCCATACAGGACATATATCCCGAATCGGTATTGACGAAACTGCCCAAAGTTTCGTTATTGCAGTGGTTCGTGAAAAGCATCATGGCACCTTACGACAAATACTATATATCTAAAGCAGCAAAGGTGAGAACAATTTCCGATGGGATGGCCAATTATTTGGCAGAGACAAGAAATATCCCTTTGGAGCAGTTCCTTGTTGTGGCCAATTGGCAGGATGAATCTGCGTTTTTGAACTATAAAGGAGCGAAAAAGAATAGTGATGAGAAAGTGAAGTTTATGTTTGCCGGAAATAATAGTGCGCAGGCAAATGTTGACTTGATTATTAATGCATTTATTGATGCCCAGATAGATAATGCAGAGCTTCACGTGATGGGTGGCGGAAACGCTAAGGAGTTTTGCATGAATATTGTTAAAGAGCGAGGAGCCAAGAACGTTTTTTTCGGTCCTATTCCTGACGGAAAGGTGCCAGAAGTGCAGAGTAAGGCTGACGTGATGGTACTTGCATTAAAGACGGGTACCGGAAAACTCGGTATTCCATCTAAATTGGTAGCATACATGCTAAGTGGGAAACCTGTGATTGCAAGTATAGAACTTGACAGTGACACTGCTGATATTATTAGAAGCTCAAAAAGTGGAATAGTGACTTCTCCAGATAATAGAGAAGAACTGGAGGATGCTTTCCGCAAGTATGCGCAGGCCACAAGACTAGAACTTGATCAACAAGGCAAGAACAGCCGTGAGTATGCGGAGCATAATCTAACACGAGAAGCAAATCTGCAGAAGGTAGTCTCTGCGATAGAAGGGATAATAAATCAAAATGTATGAAGAAAGCTATAATAGTGAGAGATTGAATTAAAATATGAGACATCAAGAAAACGAAGAAGCCAACATATTTTTAAACTCTATGTTGGAAGAAGTTCATAAAACATATCCCACAGTCGAAGCTTTCTTGGTAGATCCAAGGAAGATGATTTTCGAGGAACGAACGAAGATGAATTGCTTCTATTGTGGCAGGTATAATCGCAATTGGCATTGTCGTCCATTTATTCCAGATATTGATTATGCTAAAATGTTTGCAGAATATGATTATGGGGCTTTTGTTTACGTCAAGGTTCCACTATCGAATCCGGATGCCAGAAATGAATCTTCAGTTATTAATCACAGGAGTTTGCTGCTGATGGAAAAGTATTGTTATAATCATAACAATTCCACTGCAGTTTCTTTTATTGGAGGTTCATGCAAATTGTGTAAGAACGGTTGTGGAAAGGAACGTTGTAACAATCCCTATGAAGCACGTTCCCCTTTAGAAGCTACAGGATGTAATGTGGTGAAGAGTGCTGCACAATATGGTTTTGAAATAATCTTCCCCCCCAAGGACTATATGCTTAGGCTTGGATTATTATTATGGTAATTTTAAATTTCAACAAATATGGTATACATTTTTATGGCTGCAGGTAAAGGGACAAGATTGCACCCTTTAACCTTAAACAAACCTAAAGTTTTGTACAAACTTGACAAGGACAACACCGTTCTTCAAAGAATGGTTAGACTAATCAAAAAGTATGATAATGATGCAAAGATTATTGTTGTATTAGGGTTCATGAGTGAGGCAATTAAAGAAGAACTTGCTTCATACGATGTCACCTTTGTTATGAACCCGTTCTATGAAGTGACAAATTCGATAGCTTCGCTATGGTTTGCTAGAGATTATCTAACGGAAGACAATGTTGTTCTCCTTGATGCGGATATCGTCATGGAAAACCGCCTTATTAAGGAACTGTTGTGTAAACCTGTTGACAGGCCCAAGGTCCTTCTTGACAGTTCGATAAAAAGAAACGGCGACTACAATGTTCAGGTAAATCATGACAAAGTGGTTGTAATGAGTAAAAATTTGGATGATTATTATGGTGAGTATGCTGGTATAACTCTTCTAAATCCTGCCTCTGCAATAGCATTGAAGGAGAAAATTGAGGTAATGCTCAATGATGGTTTTTACGACCAATGGTACGAGGATGCACTTGTCCAGATGATTTTTGACGAAGATTTTGAGTTGTACTATGATGATATTTGCGATTCGAAATGGACAGAGGTGGACTGCGTAAGTGACATGCTCCTAGCTAAAAAGATAAACGAAGATTCAAATTATTAATCAACGAAATTAAACAATTTGTAAAATAAGAATATTATGTATTATATAAACCCCAATTTACCTAATTTGGTTAGGATCTTTGCCCAAAATGGCAGAAAAGATTATTTGCGTCTTGATCTTAATGAGAACCCCGGAGGTTTACCCCAGGAGTTTATTGATCAGGTACTCTCTGGTATAACTCCTCAGTTTATAGGTCAGTATCCTGAAGACGAAGATTTTACAAATGTATTAGCCAATCACCTTGGTGTGAAATCAGAGAATATCTGTCTTGTGAATGGCTCCTCTGAAGGCATTAGACATATAATGGAAGCATTTACTTCGGTTAGTGGCAGAGTTGTAGGCGTAGTACCTTCCTATTTTATGTTTCAGGTTTATTCTGAAATGTATGGAAGAGATTTTGTGAAGGTTCCTTATAATGAAGACCTGACAATGGATGTCGACCATATTATCAGCCATTTGACCAATGACACACAAATGTTGATACTTCTGAATCCTAACAACCCGATGGGAAATGTATATTCCGAGGAAGAGTTTCAGAAGATATTAAAGGTTTGCAAAGAGAAAGAGATAACGATGATAGTTGACGAGGCATATCATTATTTCTATCCCAAGACTTTCATTAAGTATGCAATGGAAAATGATCATATTTTCCTGACGAGAACTTTCTCCAAGTTATTCTCTATGGCCGGATGCCGCCTAGGCTATGTTGTGGGATGGGCAGAAGGAATAAAATTAGTCCAGAAACTTACGACACCCCACAACACAAACGCTTTTGCATTGAAGTTTGCTGAGAAGATTCTAACGACACCTCATATCCTTGAAGATTTGATTTCGAACTTTGAACAGGGTCGAGATTATCTGATCAAGACACTTGACGCATATGGCTATCGTCATAAGGGAGAAGCAGGTAATTTCCTGTTTATAGAACCTAAAACCGATGCAGATACAATTGTAAGTAGAATGAAGGATGAGAAAAAGATACTTATCAAGTCGTATGAGAACGTGGGCGAGTTTGGAACTTGTCTGCGTGTATCTATTGGTGAAGAAAAGTATATGAAGCTGTTTATGGATGCATTATTAGAAATAGACAAATAAAATGACCGGTTTTAGAGCAAAATTAGATTATTGGTTGAAACATTATTGGTGGTTCAATCGATTATTCCATTTCTGTGCCAGTTCGACTCTGAAAGTTCTGGGATGGTTTAATCCCATAGATAATGAAATGGTTTTGTTTACAGGACATACTCGGAAGTATAACGATAGTCCTCGGACGATATATGAATACATGATAAAGCAAGAGCGCTTTAAGAACCTTAAATATGTGTGGGGCTTAGATGATCTGACTGTTGAAATTCCAGGGAATCCAATAAAGGTTAAGTCTGACACCTTGGACTATTTCAAGTATTCTCTAAGGTCAAAATACTGGGTTGCTTGTGTTAATATAGAAAGAGGTCTGCATTACAAGAAAAAAAATTGCCTTTACTTGAATACCTGGCATGGCGCACCCGTCAATGCCATGGGAAATCAGGTCCCTAATCGTAAGGATTTTGATTTTACAGATGTAGATTTTTTCTGTTATGAAAGCGAGTGGAATAAAGAACTTGACAAGAAATATTTGAATATCAGAGAAGAGAGTATGATCCCCAGTGGTCTTCCTAGGAACGATGAATTATACTATGTTACACCAGAAAAAGTCGATAAATTGAAAGAACAGCTTGGGTTACCCAAAGATAAGAAGATCATACTATATGCGCCTACATGGCGTGAGAGTACAGATAATGGTGACACCTATTCGATAACCCCACCAATGAATATAAAATATTGGGAGGAGAAACTTGGCAATGAATATATTTTATTGCTAAGGACTCATGCATATACAAATAAGTTGATGGGTGTTCAGTTTGATGATTTCTGTCGGAATTACACTTCATACCCAAGGATAAATGACTTGTTCGCAGTGGCAGACATTTTGATTTCCGATTATTCATCTTGCATTTCGGATTATTGTATATTGGAAAGGCCAATCATCTGTTTTGGATGGGATTATGACACATATAAAAAAATTCGTGGTCTGAATCTTGACTTTGAACATGAGATGCCTTCTGGTGTACTCAAAACAGAGCAGGACGTGGTGAATCATATTCTCACTATGGACTATAAGGAAGAATGTCAGCTTACTAAAGACAAACTGAAGATGAAAGTGTCTGCTATTGGCGGACATGCGACAGAAATGTGCGTTGATGCACTTTTCAAGGAATATAAAGGCTGATGGTCGAATCCTTATTGGAAATAGTCAAGTATGGTCTGGGTAATGTCAATGAATGTCATGTCCCAGACCATACCAACTGGGGTGAAGTCCTGAGTCTCGCTTCTATGCATGGCGTTGCTGCTATTGCTCTTGATGGTATTCAGAGGTGTATAGATGAGAATATCCCCATCAATATCGACTTACAAACAAAATTAGAGTGGATAGGAATAACCACCCAGCAAGTATCGGAATACAAGAGACAGGAAAAAGTTATCGCATCTTTAGCCAAATTCTATCAGCAGCATGATATACGCATGATGGTGTTGAAAGGATGGGGGCTTAGTTTGAATTTTCCTATACCTTCGCATAGACCATGCAGTGATTTGGATATTTATCTGTTCGGTGACCAAAAGAAAGCCGACAAATTAGTAAAAAAGGAACTTGGAATAGATATAGATAATGGTCATCACCATCATACGGTTTTTGTTTATCAAGGCTTGACGGTTGAAAACCATTACGATTTCCTGAATGTTTATTCTCATCGCTCAACAAAGAAGATTGAGAAGAGATTAAAGGATATTTGTAGCGTTGAGAAAAAGATAGCGACCATACAAGGACAGAATGTTTATGTACCATCTGCAGATTTTAATGCGCTTTTTGTCTTGAGACATATGGCTAGTGAATTTGCTGCTACGGGTATGAATTTGAGACAGATACTGGATTGGGGACTATTTGTGAAGAATTATCATACGGCTGTACACTGGAGCCCATTTTGGTCTGTAGTTAAGAACCAAAACATGCATCACTTTTTAGATGCCATCAATTATATTTGTTATACGTATCTTGGATTCAAGAGAGAGATCTTTAAGGGGTGTGGTAACGAGGAATACGGAGAAAGGGTATTGGCAGACTTGTTCAATCCATTAAACTCACAGCCTAAAGAAAGTGGCTTTTTGAAATATGTTTGGCAGAGGGGACAAAACTGGTGGCGTAACCGATGGCGTCATAAGATTGTCTATTCAGACAGTCTATTATCAACATTTGTATATCAAATACTTGCTCATTTGATGAAGCCTGCAACATTACATCATTAAATGGGCTGTTATCATTTTAAAAATGGAGAAACTTTTATTTACAGGAGGTACGGGCTTCCTTGGTAAGAACGTGATGCCTTTATTGGCGCAACAATACGAGGTTACTACATGTGGTATCACGCCGGATGATATGATAAAGGCAAATCTGGCTAAAGATGTGCCAGAGTTGCCTGAGAAGTATGACGTGGTCCTGCATGCCTGTGGTAAAGCACATGTGGTTCCAAAGACAGAGGCTGAGAAGCAGGCGTTTTTTGATGTGAACTATACTGGGACCATCCATCTTTGTAATGCGTTGGAGAAAGTCGGAGTTCCAAAGGCTCTGATTTTTATTTCTACAGTGGCCGTGTATGGCTGTGAGTATGGCGATATGATAGATGAAATACATCCATTAAACGGTGATTCGCCTTACGCTAAAAGCAAAATCATGGCAGAGGAATATCTCACAAAGTGGTGTTTGGATCATCAGGTGCGACTTGGTATCCTTAGACCTTCTCTGCTTGCGGGTAAGGATGCCCCTGGAAATCTTGGGGCTATGGTAGATGGAATCAAGAAAGGGTTCTATATGAACATTGCTGGTGGTAATGTCATCAAGAGTATCTTGATGGCTGATGATATTGCCCGATTGGTACCGTTGTTGGAGCAGAAAGGTGGTACTTATAATGTTTGTGACACTCGCCAGCCTTCATTTGGCGAAATCTCCAAGTCTGTGGCCAAACAGTTAGGTAAAAGAAATCCTATTAGTATTCCATATTGGATGGCATGGTGTATGGCCAAGGTGGGGGATTTACTTGGGAACAAAGCACCAATCAACAGTTATAAGCTAGAGAAAATGACCAAGTCATTGACCTTTAGCAATGAAAAGGCACGCCATGAGTTGAGGTGGGAGCCATTGGATGTGCTTGAAAATTATAAAATTTAAGAATTTGAGGATGAAGTATTTGTTTGTTTTGATTACTATTTGTCTTTCAGTAAGTGTTTATGCTGAAGATTGTGAAAAATCATCGGCTGACTCCATTTTGACAAATTCTTTTTGGGATAATTGGTATGGTCAAGTTGGTACAGATATGACACTATTGTTCCCTAAAGGACATGCTGTAAAAGATGTTTTCCCCAATGGAAAATCACTGGGCGTGAGTTTAGCTGTAGGGAAGTGGTTCTCTCCCGAATTCGGAGGACGATTTAAAGTAAAATGGAATAATGGTATTATCAAAGACAATTATAATATTTGGTATAAACCATACGGCGTGAAAGGCGGTAGCTATCACGACGGTGGATTCCTGACATTTAATGGGGATATACAGTTAAACTTACACAATCTATTTGGTGAATATAGACCTAGCAGAAAATGGAATCTCATCTTGGCTCCTCATGCTGGCGCTTGGTTTAACCTTGGCTCTGGGGGAGGACCACTGATGGGCTTGGGGATTACGAACACTTATCGAATCAATAATAGATGGAGAATATTTGCCGACCTCGAATACTCTTTTGTGGCAAGTGTCAATGGTGTTGCTTCTGGCACTGATCATGGAGGCAATAGTTATGCGGAGATTAATGTTGGAGTTGAGATGAATCTGTCATCGGAAAATAGATTCTATAAAGTGTCCAATATTTTCGGCAATAGTGTAGGTGATGTCGCCATCAATTCGTTTTGGGATAACTGGTTTGTTCAAGCAGGTCTAGGGATGTCACTTATAAATCCATACGAGACAGATTTCGCAAATGTGTTTCCTAATGGGAAAACTTTTGGAATAAACCTTGGTATAGGAAAGTGGTTCACACCCGAGGTCGGTGTAAGAGGTGGATTTAATTGGCAAAATGGTATCATTATCAATCATCATGCGTCCTATTTGGCTGCTAAAGATGATCCAAATGGCGAACTTGACAAGAGGGGCTTTATTGCTCTTTATGCTGATATGTTCTTTAATCTGCATAATATCATAGGAGGTTATCAAAAGGATAGGAAATGGAATGCCATTGTTTATCCTCGGGCTGGCTTGGCTTCTAATTTTTCCTCTTCGTATGCTGAATGCCCCTTATTAGGTATAGGTACAGAACAGGTTTTTTCCATAAGCAACAAAACAAAAATATTTGCTGATGTTTCTTATCAAGCGACAACGGGTGGCTTCCTTGATGCAAGGTTTGATAACAGTACTCTTTGGGATTGTAGCAACGGGTGGTTTGATATCAATGTTGGCATCCAGTACGAGTTTGGTAAAAATTGGTGGGATAAATCTAAAGAGAAACGCAAGGCAACTCATTGGGAAGGTGGACATAACTGGCCCCGTTTCTTTGTGAATACGGGCGCATCGATGATTGTGGCCTTTGGCGCAAAGTCTGCCCTGAAGGCAATTGTCAGCGAAGAGCGACCTGACCATTCTGATAACAAGTCGTTCCCATCAGGTCATGCCTCGATGGCATTCGCTGCGGCAAGATCGATAGACAAAGAATTTAGAAAAGATTGTATCTGGATCCCAATTGCTGGCTATGCAGCAGCTACGGCTATAGGCGTAGAACGTGTGGTCAACAAGCATCATCACTGGTATGACGTTGCTGCTGGTGCAGCCATCGGCATCGGCTCAGCCGAGCTGACGTGGTGGTTGAGTGATTTGTTGTTTGCAAAACATAATAGACAGGTTGCCATTGGGTCTTCTGGTAATACCTTGGATGTGGCTGTGAATTTCTAAATAAAAAATATGCTGACTTACATTTTGATTCTGGCACTGCTGTTTGTGCTGGAAGTATGTTATTTTAAGATTGCTGATCGGTTTAACATCATTGACAAGCCGAACGAGCGTAGTTCGCACAAACGAATTGTATTACGTGGCGGTGGTATCATTTTTACCATCGCCCTGTGGATATGGAGTGTCATGTATGGTTTCCAGTATCCATGGTTATTAGCAGGTGTAACGCTTGCGGCCGGGATTAGTTTTGTAGATGATATCCACTCTTTACCAGACTCACTAAGGCTGGTGGCGCAGTTTACTGCGATGTTTTTGGTGTTGTATGAGATAGGTCTACTGCATTGGGATATGTGGTATGTCATACCAATTGCTTTAATTGTTGCTGTTGCTGGCACGAATATTTTCAATTTTATGGATGGTATCAATGGTATCACTGGTGGTTATTCGCTGGTGATTCTATTCCCGCTGTTCTTGCTGAACAGGAAATATGAGTTCATAGAAGAAAGTATGCTGGTGGTGGTAATACTGTCGGTATTGGTGTTCTGTTTTTTTAACTTTAGGACGAAAGCGAAATGCTTTGCTGGTGATGTCGGTAGTGTCGGCATGGCGATGATACTTGTGTTCTGTATTGGCAGACTGATGATGGTGACAGGAGATGTCGCGTGGATTGTGCTATATTTGGTTTATGGTGCGGATGGCATGATGACTATTTTCCATCGCATGATGCTGCATGAAAACTTAGGAGAGGCTCACCGCAAACACGCCTATCAGTTGATGGCGAATGAACTGAAGATACCGCATGTGGTTGTGTCGGGTGTCTATATGGCACTGCAACTGGTGATCTCATTGATTGCTATCTATGTCATTCCGGATATTATAGTGGCGCATTGGATATATTTAGTGGAGATTGCTCTGTTGGCAGGATTGGCGTATGTATTGTTTATGATGAAATATTATCATTTGCATGAGGAATACCTCGCCTCGTTACGTGAAAATAAAAAGTGAAAATTGACCTAAGGTATGGACATCCAACTTATCAATGACGAATTGCTATCTGCGCTGCACGAGAAAGCAAAGAATTCGGAGCGCCTGCGCCAGAACTTTGATCTTCGCACCACCCCTGCTGATACTTCCCAGCGCATGCTCAATGCCCTTGAGCCTGGGACTCGTGTTCCTATCCATCGTCATCTGAAAACCTCCGAATCGGTCATCTGTCTCGAAGGCTGTCTCGACTGGATCTTCTACGAAGAACTCCCGACCGTTGACACCGGTGGCCCCATTCACGATGGCGAGACAACTGCTGATGAAACACAATTCAAGGAAGTCGCACGCTTCAGAGTATGCCCGAGAGAGGGAACTTATGGAATACAGGTGCCGTTAGGTAAGTGGCATACGATAGAGGTGCATGAACCGAGCACGATATTCGAGGCGAAGGATGGGGCGTATGAACCCCAGAGGTAAGACTGATTTCGCGAAATGTAATAAAACAGTATGTTTAATCTAGACAAGTCTATATCGTAAGGACTTCCAGATGGTTTTGTGTACTGTGCTTGGGAAAAAGATGAAGTATGCGGGAGAGGTGATATGATCGAGTATCTATATCATACAGATTAATCCAATTTTAAATCTTTGTTTTATATAAGTTAAATGGTTGTAATAAAGAACATGCTTCTATCTTTTTTTAATCCTTTTGATTGGCTAGGTGTTGATGGTAATCGATTATCATCAATGTTAGAGACTTGGGGGTACAAGGTGGAGCCGGAAACAATTAACAGAATCCTTGATATTACAATACCTGTAGTCTTAGTATTAGGTATTATAGGATATGCCGTTTGGTGGTTCTATAGGAAAAGGATTGCTGTCTGCAAATGGAGAAAAATGACCATCGAGGCGAGGCTTGGTCGAGAGTTTGCTAGCTTTATGGATAAGAAGAATAGAGCATGCTACGTAAGAACAAAATTCCAGCTGATACCACCCGATGACACTTTAGACCCTATCGAGAATCAGAATATTGCACAACCTACAGATCTACTCGATTTTTACATTAACAACGTTCTTGTTCCAAAAAATACTAGCAAGTTCTTATATTGCGTCCTTGCGGGTTCTGGGATGGGAAAGACAACTTTCTCTGTAAATCTGCTTATTGATTATGTGAACTCGCATACAAAAGGGACGATGATTTATGATATACAATTGTTGAGCCTTTCTAATGATAATGTTATTAAAGATATAGAGAAGATCCCCAATCATTCAACAACAATTCTTATTCTTGATGCTCTTGATGAAAATACAGAGGCAGTTACGGACTTTAAGCGATTTATCCCGAAATTAGAGGAGGCAATAAAGCGTTTCTATGTTGTTATTGTTACATGTAGGACGCAGTTCTTTTCTAATGCAACGGAAGAACCTCGTCAATCAAAATTGACTTTTTATGGACGCGAGAAAAATTTTCAGGAATATACGCGCCATTATATATCTTTTTTCGATGATAATGATATCGATCAGTATTTAAAGAAGAAATATCATACAAGAAAATCGCGTAAGAAAGCAAAACAAATTGTAACTCAGGCAAGGGATGTGATGGTAAGGCCACTCTTACTATCATATATCGATGACCTTCTTGAGGAGAAGATTAATAACCCTACGCTATATGAACTATATCAGATGTTAATAGACAAGTGGCTAGATAGGGAAGTAAATAATTGGAATCAGAAAAACGAAATAGAAGGCCTTAAGGAAAAGTTATATGATTTTTCCAATCAGTTAGCGGTGGATATATATCAAAATAAAGCTAAAAGAGGAGGTTTATTCATCACTCGTGAAGAATTTGAGGTGTTTTTGAAGGAAAAATCCTTTCAAGACCCCTATAGTTGGTCGGGACGTTCACTGATTAACAGAGATTCTGAAGGATATATAAAGTTCTCGCATAAATCGTTCTTGGAATTTTTCTTAGCAAAGGAATTATTCTATCATGGGCTAAAGGTTTCTTTCGAAGGCATGGATGTGGTAGAGAAATTTTATAAGGAGCTGTGCCTTGGAGAGTTTATGCATTTATATACAAAAGGCATTATAGACTATAAGATAGATACTACAGCCAGATCTCTGATGATTTACAGTGCTACGGGTTATAATCTGGAACATCTGAAATCTCCATTCCCATTTACAATTTTAGCACTACCATGGAATATATTATCGCAAGAAGTTGCTAGTTGGATAGAAAACTTTAAGGGATTACAGAAAATTATTATTTTCAATTATACAGGAGGTGCTGTTCCTCATAAGATATTAAATCTTAGTACACTTCGTTCTGTTATGATATTAGGAGATGTGCCCCCGAACGAAGCCTTTATGAAAAAGGCAAAAGGTAAAAAGGTCGCAGTTAATTTTATCGGGTCGGAACAGGGACATGCTGTTACAGGCGATAATATCAATGAGTTAATTACTCAGATGGACTCATTGATCCTTTTTAATAATAAATACAGGATGACTAGAGTTTTTGATATTATTCATAAGGATATTAAGTTGTTGGGCAATGAGCAATAAAATTTATTTTTGGGAAGACAAAACTACCGGTGATAATAAATATGCAAGTGCTATCTCGTTTACAAGCGACGAGATGATGCTAAAGGTTCGCTTTGGTGATTTAGCCCAGTTCTTATTATCGCATAATAAAACCATGTCCTACGAGGATATTATATTATCAGAAGAATCTTTCTCTCTGATGGAAAAAGTGCTCCAAAGCTTTCAAAGAGATAGTGAAAGGACATTCTTCACAGTAGATGTTAGTAACAGATCGTATCTTAAAATGATGGCTTTTCTTGAGAATATAGTTTTTAAAAATGTCGCTTTCCCAAAAGATAAGAGATTGGAGCTGTTGGATTTAGTCTATGATAACATTGACGAATCTGTAATAAAGAATATTCATAATCCAAAAGGAACTGATTTTCAGGTAATCTGTGAAGCCATTATAAATGTGGTGGGTACCATTGCCCCAGACTGTTCAGAGGTAGTTAGTCATAACATCGGTAATATAGACAGGTCGATTGTAATTCCAGAGGTTTTGTTGTCTGACTTGTTTTTTGAAATGACTATCTTGATGGCATGGCTAGTAAATCATAAAAAGCATATCCGAAAGGAGAATGCGTATAATATAGTTTTGTTTACGGATGTTGAGCAGGCTATGCAAGCTATTTTAGGAGTAGTCCAGAGAAATAGGAGTGTTGAATTCGGAGGGGAAATCCATTTGGAGCATGAGTCTGGTAATGAAATAGAGAAAGCTGTAGGATTATTTTTCTCAATCATCTCACAGCTACTACATTCTGTACTTAATCGTGATGATAAAGATATGAATGGCATAAACTCTCAATTAGTTAACAAAGAGAATATCCTGCTAGGTGATTTATGGAAGACCTTTCAAAAAGAAGGTTCGATATGGATGACAAGTCCTAAGAAGAATAAAAAGTTGATGGAATATTTGTAACGACAAATGAGTTAAACACGAAGAGCCGTGTGACGAGCGACTATCAAGCACGGTTCCGTGAGAAGGAAGGGTGAAAGTCCCTCTCCATACTCGACTATATTAACAACACTATGTGCGAGACAAACATAACAACAGGAAAGAACATATCGTTTGGTGATAAGTTTAACTGTACTATAACAAACATGCTTGGAACCAACGAAACGAGTTCTACAAGTAAATTGGCCAAGATTATCTTTGAAAATGAAGATTTTCCCAAAGATGATAAAGATGCCATAAACTATACTCTGTTAAAGGAGAGAAAACATTTTGAGAATTTCAAAAGAGTATCAGGAAAGGCGAGAACTATAGTCTCAGACAATGAAGTTGTAACAGACGAACCTGTTGATGATGACTGGCTCAACCGATTTAATAAGATTGTGGAGGATGTTTCTGATGAAACCATGCAGAACCTCTGGGCTCAGATTCTTGCAGGAGAAGTGAAGCACCCAAACTCTTTTTCATTGAGGACTCTTGATGTTCTTCGGAACATGACCAGGTCAGATGCTCAACTCTTTATTGATGCATTGAAGTATCTATGCTTTGGTGAGTATATTCTCACTGGGGATGAATACGGGTTGCCCCTGATGAACGTCATTTCTTTAATCGAGATAGGTCTGATGACTCCAGACGAACTTACGCATACAAGGAGTATTCCTATTGGAAATTGCGTTGCACCAGTCAACAATCGCTATTTGTATTCCATTGAAAACACTAAAGAGCAAGTAATAAAAGTAGACTTTCAGGTTCGACGGCTCACGAGGGCAGGAGTTGAACTGCTCTGTCTCATTGATAATAAAGATTACTTTGAAACCTATGATTTCATAGGCAAAAAGTTTAAGCAGACAGGGATATTAAAAGTAGAGTTGCATAAAATCCTGATGATGGACAGCAACAATAAGGTTACTTATTCCCGCAATATAGAAAAATTCTACTGATATGGCTCTTATCCAATCTCGATATCTCAATTGTGTGGTTGCCATCGGAAGCAGTACGGGCAAAACTGACTGCTCCTGGATCGGTACGGGTTTCCTTTTTGGCTATAACGATGTGAAGGAAGAATCTGATGAAGGTGAGTATTATGTCCATCTCATAACTAACAAACACGTTGTTGGAGGTAGAAAAGAGATTTACTTATTGTTCAATCCAGAAGGTGACGAAGCAGCAAAGAAATACAAAATAGATCTGTACGAAAACGGAGTCCCTATCTATAAATCCCACCCTGATGAGAAAGTCGATGTGTCGGCTGTACCTCTGTCGATGGATTATTACAGACAATTGCAAGCAGATCAGGTTAATTTGACAGCATTTAGGTATGATAAAGACAGCTATACCATTGCAGAGATGAAATCTTTGGGCGTGACTGAGGGCGATGGCGTTTTTACTCTTGGGTTTCCTTTGGGTTTGGTGGGTGAATCGCGTAACTATACGATTCTACGTATGGGCGCCATTGCCCGGATTAATGACTTGTTAGAAGGATCCAGCACAGACTTCATCATCGACTCCCTCGTGTTCCCGGGCAATAGCGGTGGCCCTGTCGTGTTAAAGCCCGAGATTATGTTTATCAAGGGGTCTCAACACAACACTCAGTCACGTCTGATAGGGATGGTTAAGAGCAGTATCACCTACCGCGATATAGCTTTAAGCCAGCAGACTCAACGTGCTCGGATTGTGTTTGAGGAAAATACTGGCCTTACTAATGTGGAACCTGTTGACCATATCATTGAAGTTGTAAAGTTAGATAAAACAAAATAGCCTCAATAAATAATTGTGTTATGCCCAAAGAGAACTTTACACGCTACAGTATGCGTGAAAATATGCTGAAAAAAATTCTTATTCGAGTGGACTATGACGGTGTCACAGATATCAACAAGTGGATAGATATATTCAAAGCAACTCCCGTTCTGAACAATCATTTTAACGACTATGGCCAGTCATACCTTAATAAAGCGAGTTTCGACCTCTCAAAAATGGAGGAAGTTGCTCGTCAGCGGGCTTTGCCTATAAGTGCCTTTGACTCTCTGCCCATTCATCACTTCCGTGAAAGTCATTTCGATGGGCATCAAGATAAGGTGAACATGGAGATTGCTGGTCTCTTCATGACATTTCAGGTGGATTGTGTTCATTATACCAACATTGATGACTATTTTAACTACTTGAACAGATACCTTACGACTTTCATGGAATCCGACAGATACATAAAGATCAAACGTATCGGTATAAGAAAAATCGGAGGAGACTCTTTTGCCGGGACAGAGGATATGAATAACACGTTCGAGACAGGATTCTTTGAGGGCCACACCATTGATAATGCTGATACAACTATCATAGAACGCGAATATCACGACAGGTTCATGAAGACCATGACAGAGGGCGATAATGCAAATCGTTCCGTCAAGGTTAATTATTCCACTCATTGCCGACGCATAGAAAGTGAAAGGCCATTTCAGGCTGTCTTGGATATTGATACATATATCGATGAGTACATTATAAGGAAGGACAACCTTACATTCCCTGCAGCGTTGTCATCCTCTCTCGAATTAATCAACGACTACATGTTTGAACTATATAAAATGTCTGTAACAATTAACTACCTCAACGAACATGGCGAACCACAGCAATGACAATATTTTCGACCTGATTCTTGGAAATTCCGATGAAGGTGTTGTTAATCAGCGTTCCTCTTCTGAAGAATTATTTGGTATTATTAATGATAATGCGAGTATCAAGAAGGTGTCATATTCTGTTAGAGATGTGTCCGTATCTTCAATAGAAGACAAGTATTCCACTCTGATGGATATAAAGGTTATCAATCTTGATTAGTATGGAAATTACATCCAGAGACAACCTTGTGGTCAAAGTTTATGTCATAGGATATTCAGAGCGTGGAGAAAGTATTCTTATCGTATTTTTGGATAAAGGCGACAACAACAAACTCCTTTACTCCATTGTTATTGATAGCTTCAAATACAAAGGTGTACATAAGACGCTTGACATCATGGAACGCTATGGACTGAAAGACAGAAAAGTGGATATGCTTGTCTGGTCACATCCCGACTACGACCACACCTATGGCCTCAACGAGATTCTTAACTACTATTGTAGTGAAGATACAATAGTTATACTGCCTTACGACTTGAATGGAGCAGCTTGGAACAAAGTGAATTACAATAAAGAGGATAAGCATCTTATAGACACCGTACTTGGTCTCACAAAGAGAAAATTTTTGAGTCATGAAACAATATCTGTCATCAAAGACGAATCACAGCCCGTCAAGCACCTCTCTTTTAGTGATGCCTTTGGAAACTTGGATGTACAAATTGATGCACTTTCACCTCACGGCAGCAAAATTAATTATAAGTTGGAGAAAAATGCGACAATTCACAAAAATGACCTGTCAATCTCACTTCAGATAAGTATTGGGAATAAAGACGGTAGGCACAAACTATTGTTTTTGGCTGATACAGAGAATGACGAGATAGATATGCTCAATCCGGAAGCGTTCGATCAGCCTTTGCTTACGAAGCTTCCCCATCATTCTTCTTCATCATCAGACCACCTGCCAGTCAGATTTAAGATGAGAGATACTTTTGCATCACGAAAACCTGTACTTGCCTGCACCACTATTTTCAAAAGGCAAGGACTTCCTGAACCAGATATGGTAAAGCAATACAGGGAATGTTTTTGTCAGTTAGACTGGACGGGAACGTCTAAGTCCTCACAAAAGAATTACGGCTATGTTGAGTATACCTTTGACATCTATGACAAGCAGAGTGTTGAAGTGAAACATCATGGGCATGCCTCGGTCATCAATAATGCTACTATGGATGAAATTAACAAGGTTTTTGTGAGGAAGAAGGTTAACTCTATCTAATATCTAAAGTATGAAATACCATATATTCTCACTATACAGAGTGTGTCCGTTGGGGGAGCATGTGGATCAATAGCATGGACTGATTATGGGATTTGCCATTAATAGGGGGGGCTATGGTTTGATGTCAATGAGGAATGTCACGTGCATTTGGAGTCAAAGACCTTTGAGGACATTGTAGACTTTGAGTAAGCATCCAACCCCTTTTTAGGTGGTCTGAGATATAGTTATTACCTTTCTTAAGACTCGCGGAGCTCGAATAAGCGGCAAAGCCGAGCGGTGCCATTAATTCTAAAAACAGAAGATATGGCAGTAAGTAGTAAAGACATTGAAACGTTATGGGATTTGAAGATAGATATATAGCGCATGATTATGCAATGCCGGTACGCGATGTAGCTGGAAGCAGAGGCGTCGGCTGTAGGGGGGATGTCTGATATGGAACGAAATGGTTATCAGAAGCGTATTAACGACCTGCTTGATGGTCTCAAAACAACAAATAGTCCAATTTACTTATAGTGTCCAAGAACCCCAGCAAATGTTGGGGCTAGGGCTTATGGTAAAAAAGGTTGGATGCATACTAATAATAAATATTCTCAAAAATCTTAGATCATGATAGATGTAAATCGATATCCAGATGTGGATGTGTATCAACAGCAGATTGCGGAAGGTGCTGCGCGATTAACGATATTGCGTGGTGGATGGACAAAGGACTATCCCCAACAATATATGGATGAAGTTGTATCAGAGTTTATGGAGGGAAAACTTCATAATCAGTTCGTTGAAATTCATCTTGATATCCCACAAGTCCGTGTCATTATAGAAGGTATAAACGATATTCATTATGACGACTTAAAGGCTTTCTTTGAGAACCTGAAGTGATTTTATGGATCAGGAGGAAGTAACTCGTCTTGCTAACGCCATTTTTTATTGGCTTAATTACCAGCAGTCAGTATGCCGTTCAGACATTCTTTTAGAAAGTTCAGTTCGTTATCCGCTGGCGGAATATATTGAGAGACAACTTCGAGTAGAAGTTGAATTGGAGAAGTTATATGATAAATTAGATAAGAGAAGAGTAGACTTTTCCTTTCCACTTAGAGGAATTGATTGTAATATTGAGTTAAAGTTCCTTGGTAAATTTACATCAAGCGATTACCAACATCAATTAATATTTAATGATTTAATGAGGTTGTCACTTTTAGAAGGGAATAATTATTTTGTTCTATGTGGAAAATTGGAGCATTTTCTGAAAAGATTTAAATATGCGCCAATTAAGGCTGAGCCGGGAAATATACCTGATACAGACTATAGCAATAGAGAACCAGATACGGAATATGCAGAATGGTTCCCTTTTGTCTCTCATCAACCCAAGATGCTTAATGTGTCAGAACTTAAGCGTTTGACGAGTTTTGAGACGGAATACAGGACTATTCATGATCAGGTGAAAAATATAAAGGTTGAACTTGTGGCTTGTTCTGATAATCAATGTCCACAGGTAGTGTATGTGTGGAAGGTTACGAACTGCTCCCTGGAGTAGTCACAATATTGTCTTATGCCATGCAGATAATTAAACAGGAATGATAGGAAAGCCATCATGCTAGCGTAAGGTCATTCAGTATATAATATTTACTTTCGTCGCCAAATTCATATTTCAGTTGATTATGGAGACAAGAGAGTATTTCGAAAAAGTAATGCAGGACTACAACCAGAACCGCAATGGCAGGAGCCTGCGAAAGAATTGTAGCCATATGGCAGCTCAGAATGTAGCCTTCATGTACTCACTGTATGAAAGTTGTAAGCTCAATGATCTGAACTTCTTTGATTACATAAATGATGTGCTGCCCAGACTGACGAAGGGTGAGAATGATTACAAGTCTCTCATCCCATGCAATTATAAGTCTCTTTCATCCAAGGAAGAGCAAAAAAAGGTGGCCTGACTCTGTCAATCGGGTTGATTATTAACCCAAGTGATTTTTTCCAAAAATGTTTTGTGTGTAACTTGCTGAAAATCAGGTTTACGTCAAAATGGTAATTTACCAAAGACGTCCAAATTATAGCCACTGAACTGGATTCTTCAAGGTTCTTTGTGCGGAAGCCGATCAGATGATCATCTGGTCGGCTTTTGTTGGATTTAAGGGGGGTATTAGTGCTACCACGAAATAGAAAAATAGGTGGGTTGGACCTCGAAATCGGGGGCCTGACCCATTTTTTTTTGCAGAAAAACGAATTATTTTACGGATATATCGATAAAAAGATGTATTTTTGCACCATCTTAGGAATATTACAATTTAACGTGGAATGGTACAAAATGACCGCATTTTAGCCCTTTTGAACGCTCATTATCAAGATGATAAGGAGGGCTTTAATACTGTTGCATTGCAAATAGCAGCGGCTGAAGCTCGTGCCGGTCATAGGGTGGCAGCTCAGGAAATTCGTAAAATTGTGGATAAAAACCGCTCTGCGGGCAAGGTGCTGCGGATGAGTTTCATGAACACGGCCTTGTCGGACTCAGTGGTAGAGGAGCTGAACCTTTATACACTGGATGACATCGTGGTTTCAGAAGAGATTCGCACACGTATAGAGCGTACCATTATGGAATATCAGGAGCGTGAGTTGTTGGAGCGGAATGGTTTGCAAAACCGCAGTCGTCTGTTGTTTGGCGGCCCTTCGGGTACGGGAAAGACTATGACAGCCAGCGTGATAGCCAACGAGACAGGTCTGCCGCTATATGTGGTACAGCTGGAAAAAATCGTATCCAGATTTCTAGGAAGCACCAGTGCTAAATTGGCCGAACTATTTGAGGTGATTAATACCCATCCGGGCGTTTACCTGTTTGATGAGTTTGATGCCATTGGCACGGAGCGCGAAAGAGATAATGAAGTTGGCGAGATGAGGCGCATCCTGAACAGTTTTCTGAAACTGACGGAACAACCTTTGATACGGAGTATCGTGATAGCAGCAACCAACGATATGAAAGTGTTGGATAAGGCACTGTTCCGCAGATTTGACGATGTGGTGCTGTTTATGTTGCCTACAAAGGCAGAGATAGTTGCCTTACTGCAAAAGAAGCTGGAAAAACGTGTCTCTGACAAAACTATGGAGAATTTGGCAGGCTCTTTTGTGGGCTATAGTCAGGCTGTGATTTGTGCTGTATGTGCAGATGCCATCAAGACTTCGATTTTGACCAACAAGCCGCTGACGAAGGCGATGATTGAAGAGTCGTTGAGACAGCGTGTGAAGGGATTTGACGTAAAAGCCGGCTAAACACAGATGAAGCACTACGATATCTCATACGCAGGAGAGGCGTTTGACTATAAGGGTTCTGGTTTCGGAACCCCTAACCTTCCGGAAAGGGGCGGTGGGCATGTAGATAAGATTCTGGATTTGTATAAGGCTGTGATAGCCAAGGACGAAGAGGCCTTGAAGAAGGCTGATGTAGCACAGGTCAGAGACGGCTACTATATCATGTTGAGAAACACGGCTGACTATGATTTTGCGCTGAAATCTATTGACAGTCCGACGATAGGCCATATAGTATCAGTACAAGATACACCAACACCAGAAGGTGGCATGGTGACTTCTGCCATTCTGTTCTTGAAAAAGAAACAGAAGGATTGGCTTGACAAGAAAGTAGAAACCTATAAGGGGAACAAACGTACTAAAAATAACGAGCGTTTGAACAAACCCCTGTTGGAAAGTATAGAGGAGATAAGAACTGTTACCGTAGATGATCTTTGGCACGGAAAAGGACAGATGCCTGCTGAAGTGAAAGAATGGGTGGAACTGTGGTTTGCTGAGAACACAGCTGACCCAGTGCTTTCGCTGATGCATAATTTGCAGATAGAATATAAAGAGCGATATCTGAAATTTCCAGAGCGTATTGTTATTCTAGCCTGTGCCAACAAAAAGGATATGGAACGTTTGTTCTATGCCTCTGATACCTTTGTCAAGGTTTCAAGTGTACCGACGTTGGCTGGTTTTATAGCAGAAGGGGATGGTCCAGAACAGCGGGACTGGCTGAATATGATTATGAGTCAGTACTGTTATGATGCCATAACCAACAGATACCTTTGTATATTGGATTCAGGTGTTATAGCCGGACACCCGATGCTGCTCCCTGTAATTGCTGATCATGAGCGTTATTCTGTATTGAATAAATGGGGTGTAAACGATAAATGGCCTCACGGTACGATGATGGCCGGTGTTGCTGCTTACGGTGACCTGACAGATGCACTTGCAAATAGAAGAGTAGAGGAACCCAGATTCCGTCTGTGCTCTGTGAAAGTAGCTAACAAACAAGATGGAGCCGAGAAACAGTTTTGGGCCGACTTTACGAAGCAAGGTGTTTCGATAGCAGAAATCAATCATGGCAACGACGTGATGGGTTACTGCATGGCAGTGGCTGAGGATAGGGGATGGAGCGATGGTACGCCATCGTCGTGGTCGAGTGCACTTGACCAGATATGTTTTGGTGATGAACCAGGACTGAAGCGACTGTTTGTTCAGTGTGCGGGCAATGTGGATGAGGAATTTGACTGGCAAAACTACCCAGATGCTAATAAGACACGAGCCATATTAAATCCGGGGCAAGCATGGAATGCCCTGACTGTTGGTGCCTATACCGAGAAGGTGAGGGCGCTTGACAGTAACGGTCACCCCATGAATGTGATAGCCCGTGAAGGAAGTCTGTCGCCTTACAGTACCACCTCGCTATTGTGGATGACCAACATGCCCATCAAACCAGAAGTTGTGATGGAAGGCGGTAACAGGACAATGGATGTTAATGGTGCGACGTATGGACATAATGATTTGGAGTTGCTGACAACTTCAAACGAGCATACCTATTTCAAATATTTCAGGACATTCAACGCTACAAGTGCTGCAACAGCTTTAGCTGCTCGCTATGCGGGTTTTGTAGCAGTGGAAAATCCTAGCTATTGGCCTGAAACCATTAGAGGCTTGTTTGTGCATACTGCAAAATGGACGGAGCAAATGGAGCAGGACTTCCCTGACAAGGATGAACGTTTGCGCGTATGCGGTTACGGTGTGCCTGATTTGGAGAAGATGCTTGAGAGTAGGAAGAATGGTGTGACCTTTATTGCTCAAAACAGTATTCAACCCTACAAAAAGGGTAAGAAGGAAGGACAGAAAAAGAAAGGTAATTCATTCAATAAGATGCATATCTATGAACTGCCTTGGCCAAAGGATACACTATTGATGATGGGCGAAAAGACCGTAAAGTTGTCCATTACATTGTCGTATTTCATTGAACCAGGTCCAACGGACAACTATGTTTCTTCATTTAAGAAATACAACTATGCTTCTGCTGGTTTGCGTTTTGAGTTGAGTAACGTGAATGAAAAGCCACGTGCATTCCGTCACCGCATACAGCGTGACTATGACGAGGATGATGTAAAGGTAGTGAATGATACCCAGCGTTGGTACATAGGTATCAAGAAACGTACTAAAGGTTCAATCCATAAAGATTGGATAGAAATGTCGGCGGCAGACTTAGCGACATGCAATCTGATAGCGGTGTTCCCGGTATCTGGCTGGTGGTATAACCGAAATAGTCTTGATAAAATAGAGGCGGGTATGCGCTACTCGTTGATAGTGTCGTTGGAAACTGAAGAGCAGCAAATAGACTTCAGTTCAGAGATTGACGTAAAGATTGCAAATGCCGTTTCTATTGAGATTGACTGACTGAAAAGCAAATAATCGCAGAAAAATCGTTTAACGTGGCGAAAATCTTTCGACCTTTAAGTGCTTAATTTACATGGTAATTCATTGTTAGACATGCTTTTATCATCCAGTCATTTGCTATGACATCCAGATATGA
The DNA here is from genome assembly GCA_016286575.1 of Prevotella sp. GTDB lineage: Bacteria > Bacteroidota > Bacteroidia > Bacteroidales > Bacteroidaceae > Prevotella. The sequence continues at coordinate 20,429 of JAEETB010000001.1, read as the reverse complement.
TTCTATGCAATCTTGGCATGTTAACCACCATTCATCATTTATGTTGAGGAGCGAATAAAAAGATTCAATCGCATCTAACAACTTGCCAATATCGTTGTTGACAGCATTGTCAGATGTCTGTAAAGAAACTCTATACGATAGAATATTAATAACTTTATTTTCAAGGAAGCGCTCTTTCGATTTATCCGCGTAATCCTTTATCACCTCAGAACCGACCTTGTCGTCATCTGTAACAAATTGTATTGCAGAAGTTATTTTATGAGTTGTCATTACCATATCAAAAAGTTGGGCCATAATAGTATTGTAATCCCTTACTTTGGGACAAAGATTATAGGCGTCCTTGTCAGCATCATATTGCGGGTAACTACTTGACTCTAGATTATCATCTTCTTCTATTTCAAAGAATCTGTTGATGGACATTGATGTATAATGTAAGTCGAGGTTGGAATCATCATGGACATTACAACAATACAAAGGATTGATCCATACTTCTTTTACCTTGCGTCCCATGATTAATCGCTCCGATGAGAAATAAGCGTAATTAGAGAATGTGTTTTGTAATGCATCTATACACTCTATGACGATGTCAGCTTTGGCCTCAATATCCTCATATTTGCAATCAATCTTGATAGACAAACCGTAATAGGAGGCTTTTTTCTGCGAAGAATGGTCGGAGAGATACGTGTTCAACACTTTAAGAATCTCGTTTGTTAAGTTCTTCTCCTTAAAATCAAATCTTCTCATTAGATTTGCACAATTTAATTTGGTGCCGTTATTGCTAATATATGCCTCCCATATAACCCAAAGCATCTTAAGATTGACTTTTTCTGCCTTTTCTACACTTTCCAAATCCTTCTTGTTTACATATTCGCCAAGAACTCTTTTGAACATCGTCTGCAATTTGTACAGTTGATTAATCGCCTCATATAAATTGGCTATCGATGTTCGTTTGTAATTGTTATTATGCTCTCCAATTAAAAGACTAAGTGATTGGATGAAAAAAGTGTTTAGTGAGGATATATGTGTAGAAATCAGATTCTGAACCTCTTCTATGTCTGTCTTTTTCTTGTTTTTATGAGTATACAAATCATCAGGGATATATGTTTCATCAGATTTGTAGTCTAATCCATATTCACTTATTTCTGATTTAGGTATCTCAATGATACTGGATGCAATAAGATCGGATGCTTGCTTATAGGCATCGGCCAACAATGAGTTATTTCTTGATTTGTCACAACTCCACTTCTCTATACTTAGGGCAACCTCATAGACTGTCTTAGCATATCGTTTTCTTAGTAATATACAAGTATCTGCATACGCAAGTCGATCTGGTAATAGATATGACCGTTGATACAACCTGCTCAATATCGTACAGTATTCTGTCATCTCATAAAGGGGGAATTTATCTCTAGGTATACTTTTTTCCGTGGGCATAGTTGGAAGAAAAGATGTAATAGTATCATCTATTATTTTAGAATTATATACCTTGATTTTTGGAAATGCTCTCCGACAGAGTTCTAATATAGCCATATTGTGCTGTTCCGTTATAAATCCTGCTCTACTTTCATCATCGTGATTGTTAAAATAATCAAGGAATGATACAATATGCAGTCTGTCATCATCAATTTCAAAGTTTACAATATTATATTGATGCCTCAGATTATTAATGAAAGATTTTTCTATGTCCGCAATGTTTTCGTCAGAATAGTTGTATAACTTAAATCCTAGGAGTATTGTTGACATTTCCGAAAGTGAACTTCCTGTTTCTTTGAATGGAAGTGTACCTATTTCTATCTTTGGGGTAATGCTTAATTGAGATACTATATATAAGAATTCTCCTGCTTTTAACCAATCTTGTCCTGATTTGATAGAAAGACACAGTTCCTTATCGCACAGCCACCTTTCGATATACTCAAAAACAATGGATTGAGGCTCGAAGCGGTTGGTAATATATGATAGGTCGGGTATGTCGTTGTTGATTGTTTTTACAAGTTTTTCAACAGATTCTTGAATGTCAATTTCTGTAAAGTTAAAGGGAAGATACCAATTCCATGCTGTACCTACTTTATTCTTTAGTTGGTCAATAAGCCCCTTATGTTTTTCTTCATATTCCTTTATTCTTTTCCATAGTAATGCCTTTGCAATACCATGATAAAGGGCAGGGGTGAGTTGTCTCTGATTTGTCTCCCAATCAATCAAATCACATGCGGACATACCCTCGTTCATCAATCTGATAAGATAGATGTCGGTTTGATTTGGATTTACTAGCTTATACAGATTTAGGCCATATCTCACTATGATTTTTACATCGTTATTAAATATTTGGTCAATGATCAGCTTTGTACGAATAGGATGAACATCAGAGAATTCGCCATCCTCGTTGATAACAAAATATTCTTTATTCCAATTTTTTACAAGTCGTTCTACTTCAAGAATAGACAATTTCGTCAAATCAGACAATGAATACTTGTTGATATGACCACCGAGGTGATTCCCTAATGCAATATAAGCCAGCAAATCCCTGCTTTTGTCAGTGATCTTCTCAACTTGTTCGGCAATTCTTGACTTCAAACTGCGCCCATGATTAAGGAAGTAAATAAATTCAAGAAGAGAACCTTGTTTGCCCTCTTTCTTCCATACATCTTCAAACGGTAAAGGAAAAGGGTACCTGTCATCTGACTTAATAGCCTCATATATTTTATGAGCCTCTTCCTTTATTAGTGTCACCTCTATCTCAGAAATGGTACTATTGTTGGTAATGACTTCATTTTTCTTCTGATTCCAATCTTCTTGGCGAATAGTTATAATACACTGAACTTTCTCGTAGTTAGCAAACTCCTTGACAATCTGTACCCATTCAGTATTCGATGGTATAACATCTAAGTATAATACAATCTTCCATGGTAAGTCTTTGGCTAATGCAGAGAGTGTGGCTATTATTCTGCTGATATTCCCATCATTGCTATTTCTAATTTCATATGCAAATGGGCAATAGTCATTTATATATCGATATGCTAACGTACTCTTACCTTGACCAGATTGACCATGAAGAATTACAACATTAGAGTTCATAAATGCGTTTTTTATTTGCAAAAGTTTCTGCTCTCGTTTAACATCCAAACCTGCCTGGATATGATACAAACGAGCCGAAACGCCATTGTAAAACTCTTCTTTTATATTATCTTGACATATACCTGGTACTTGGTCCAATTTAATAACGGTGAGGCCATATTCAGAAAGAACCGAAGCCTGTTGATTATTAAATGTAACATATCGTTCGCGCACATTTACCAAATCGTTGTAAGTCAGTTTTTTACCTTCTTCAGCCGCATTGTATATCCACTGAGTCAGTAATTTAATCTCGTACTCTGGATTAAAGGAGGGAAATCTTTGTTTCAAGATAGCAACAACCTCTTCATATAATGACTGCTCTGACCTAATCTTTATCTCATAAGCATTGAGAAGACTATTTATATCGTTTGTAGAGAATTTTGTGTATTTATCATGTTTGAGCTTGTATGACAACCTTGGCTTTTGGGAGAGGTCGTCATCAACCACATAGAAAGAAAACAATGTTAGCTTTGCCTGTGGGTACTTACGCAATGTGTTTATTCCACGTGAGAAGAAGCTTGTTGTATGGGCATTGGATGATAAATGAGCATATCCCAATAGGCTACTCTTGTGGTTTTTTACTTGTATTGACTCTACCACTTTGTCATCCACAAGAATATCCAGGTCTTCTATTCCTTCAGGACGGAAAACCTCTTTTCCAGAATTATTTGTGGAAATGATTCTGTATAAAGTGTAAAGGAACTGGGTCCTATATCCTCTAAGTGTATCAGATACTGCCATAAACGTATTTTTTAAAAGTTTTCCATTGTGGGATTTAGGTTACAAAGATAATAAATTTCTACGATAGTAATGTAAGAAATTAACTTTTTCTTTGTTTCATTGCTAATGTGGGCTTGTGTGAATAGCCTTCTGACCCATGCTTAAGTATCATTTGTGAGTTTTTTGCCGTTTTATTTGGAATCTTCGTGGATTATTTGTATCTTTGGCCTCGATTACTGCAAATCATGATGCATTTGGATGTCAATCATCTATGAAGTGTGTGGCAATCATATCGTGTTCAGTGTGCTCCCTGCTAGTTGGCGGGGTGACCCTGAGGAGTGGGACGCACATGCTCTGTTTCAACTGATTTAATATATATGTGCTTGATGTCTTTCATAGTGATAAGGTGGGGGTTAAGATGTCTTTTCATCTTAGGGATGTAAGTAATGATGGTCTTGTCAGACAGTATGATAAATGATTACTCGAGATGGCTTCATGCTAAGCCAGCACCAATTTATGATTCTAAAACAGGATGGACTTCTATGCCCACGCCATTTTTAGGACTCTATAATGATCTGCTCGAATTGTATATTAAGGAAGATATGGATTCTATTTGTTTGTCGGATGATGGACAGACTATATGGAATGCCGAAACGACTGGTCTTGACATGAATGAACCAGAACAGAAACATCTTTTGGAGGTGATACTCTCGAAATTCAGAGTGAATATAAGTGATGATGGTGTTTTGGATGTGAAGGTGGAGAAAGAAAAGTTTGAGCAGGGTAAATATAGCTTGCTGATGGCAATGTTTGCTATTAATGATATGACTTCTCAAGGAAGTAGCATCTTTCAGAAGAATGTAAAGATGTTAATGATGGATAAGAGAGTAAATGCTGTGCCTCAAATGCAAATTAAAGGACGTTCGGGCATTGACTTTACTTTCGATTATGTTGTGTCTCGTCCGAATACTGAATTCTTAGTGCAGGCTGTAGGCAACCTTGATAAGAATAACTTGGCCGCCTTTATTCTAGGCATGGAAGAAGTAAAAGACTATCGTAGACTTGTATCTGATAAGGATATCCGTGGTTTGCTCATTGTGAACGACTTGGAGAAAACCGTACATAAGGAACTGCTGCAGGCACTTGTCAATCGCCAACTCGATTATGTGTTGTGGAGCAAAAAAGAAGAGTCGCCAGCTTGGGTAGAGATTAATTCAATTTAGAGATAACCCTGAGGAGTGGGAAAAGCCTCGCTTGGTGGACGAGGCATCTGTTATAGATTCTGGGGAAGTGGCGTCAGGTCGCTCAGCTCTTTCCTGAGTTGGTTCATGGAATCGCTAGGACGGATACTCCGACCGTTGATTTCTGAGAGACTGAGGATCTTGGCTTCTGGATAGTGGCGACGGGCGAGTGATAGAAGTTGGAGGAGTTCTGCTCGCGAGAGGCCTGCTGCATCGATGATGTGGCTGTATCGGAAGTCAGAAACGATGCTGCCAAGAGCATCAGGAGTAGGGGATGGAGATGACGTTTCATTGACGAAAAAATACTTAATATTGCGCATAGCATAACCTTTTTTTATTGAAAATTCTTGCGTCCCGTTGGTAGCAAGCGCCCCTTCGGGTCGAGCGGAAAATTGAAAGGGGAAGCCCTCCGCTCCGCAAGGGGCGGAAGGGCTGGCGAGAGTTACATCAAGTGTGAAACACATGAAGTGGTCAGTGTACCTCCAAGGAGGAGACCGATGATGTAGGCTATTACCTTCAGCACTATAACCCACCAAGGGTCGGAGGTCTTCACACCAGCTTCCTGGGCCTTCTGGGGATCTTCCAGGATGCTGTCAATCTGATCTTGTGATAGTTTGATCTTCATTGCTTTATAAGTTTAAATGATACCATCATACTGTTGAGAGGGAGGATTAATTACCGGTGTCGAAGCCGCCGCCGCCAGAGTCATCACCGCTGGAACCTGAGTCTCCTGAACCTGAGTCTCCTGAGCCTGAATCGCTGCCGGAGCCAGAGTTCGAACCGTTACCAGAGTCTGAACCGCCACCTGAGTTGCCGCTATAGGTCTCGGTAGTTACCGTACCATCCGCGTTGATGGTGGTCTGGACACCATTCTCATTCACGATGATGATGACGGTGCTGTCGCCTGCAAGGGCGTTGAGCGTGATAGTGTCGGGCCAATCGCCTGTGAGGTAGACCTCTGCGTAGCCGCTCTTGGAGGCAATCTTAATAGAGGTGGGATGCTCAGCAGCGTAGGCGCTGATGGCGGCCTCTACATCGGTGATTGTGACATCCTGACCTTCCAGATAGAGCTCAGCCAGAGGAGTTAGTGCGGCAGAAAGGCCCTTACTGTTGAGGCTGTAGTAGCGGTTGGATGCACTACCATTGCCCTTGGGCGTGAAGGTCTGCTTGATGGTACGCAGGTGGTGCTTCAGGTGCATCTGGATCATCTTAAAGATGGCCTGACGCAGCTTTGCCTCAGGGGTGTTGTAAACACTGGCGGGCATGTTAGGAGTACTACGGGCGTAGGTAACGCCACCACGAACATAATAGGTGATACCGTCGATGGTACCGGTTGATTTGCGGCCAATGCCGACTTGTTTAATCTGTGCCATAAATTCTAAATGTTTAATTGAAAATTAAATATTGAAAATTGAAGATTCTTGCTTCCCGTTGGTAGCAAGCGCCCCTTCGGGTCGAGCGGAAAATTATTCCAGCGCTAAAGCTTGTGCACGGGTCAGGGCGGCATACTTGCCATTACCGAAACCGCGAGTGAGTTTGCTGCGGTTCTTGTGACCGGAACGCACGTAGCTCACGTGGATGAAAGAGGGATAGATGATACACTGATCGAAAGCAATGCTGTCATCCGTAATGATCTGGCGGAAGGCCTTGATGAGGAGTTCCCAGCGTGAGGGTTTCTCATTTTCGGGACCGTTCCAGCCCACATAGAAGTCCGCTGCTTCGCCGTTCATGTGCTGGCTCTTCGTGGAGTGGTTCACCAGAAGGTGGTTGAGTTTCTTGCAACGGTAGCCGCTGGTGATGATGATGGGCAAGCCCAGGGCCTCACGAAGCGGTTCCAGTGTGTGAACGCAGAGAGCGCGAAGGTTCTCTACCGCCTCAGCGGGAGGCGTGTTGTCAAGCCCATGATCGAGAGCCGTCTGACTGACGACAAATTCGCGGAGCTCGAAATGCGGTGATAATGAATTGTTACTGTTCATACACGTACATTTTTTAATTGTCATACTTTTTGTTATTTATCTCAGTGAAATCCTCTGTCAACTGCTACCCGGGATGCGGTTTTCGTCGGATTCTGGTTGCAAAGGAAATAAGGGATTGCCCGTCTTCCCAATCTATTTACGTCTCTTAACAATCTATTATATAAGTATTGATAATCAGTAATTTACGATATCTGTAGACTGCCAGTCTACGATGACCTCAAGATAACTTGTATGAAAGAAGACCAGACAAAATTGATAACAGCCAGACTTGAGCACTTGCAGTTTATGATGGCGAGTGGCAATATGCCCATCTTTCGCCATCGGAGCGATATGTTCTTGTTTGCTTTGGAGGCCTACAACATAGCCCGCGGTTTGTCGTCGCGTTACTATCGTATGCAGGCGGATATGGATATCCGTTTCTTTGTTCGCTTCCAGTTTGACAACTGGCTGAAGGAGATACAGCAGTGGATAGAACAGCTTGGTGGGGTAGAATACCAAGTAGAAGATAAGAACTTCTTTGCGGAAGGTAGGGCTAAACGCCTTACCATTATTGTGAATCAGCTTTTCGGTTATCACTTGGATAAACTTCCGGATGACAGTGCGGAAGGCTCTATGCCATTGCCTGATGAGGAGATACTGGAGCCTTTCAGGGCTATCTTGAAAATGAAGTCTTCGGACATGGTGGATGCCTTCCGTATGGCGTTACAAAAGGTGTATGAGCATCTGCTGAAGTTGGCTATAATGCCAGTGGACTGGCCAGAAGAAAAACGCAAAGAAGCCCTGCGGCTTTATTTGGAGGATTCAACGAAGAAGGCGCAAGTGCAGACAGAGCTGACAAACTACAAGTATTTCTGCTGTATGCCAGATAGCAAGACCGTAAAAGGACAGTTCTGTTATCTTAAACAGCGATTGCTAGAATTAACCGCCAAAGGGGAACTCTCGCAACTGAAACTCGCAAAAAACGATCAAGAGGAACTGCTGGGTAAACTGCGTACGTTGTTTAGTCAAGAAGAAACCAATCCATCAGAAGACCAGATACCAGCAAATGCCAAACCCATGGCAGACGATGAATTGTTTGCCATGTTCCTGTATTTTATAAGACTGGATGGTGAAAACAGTTTTCCGGTGCTAGATGAAGATAAGGTTTCGAACTATCTGATTCGTAAAGATGTGTACCTCACTGAAGAGCAGGAAATGAACTTGCAAGCACTCTTCGCCTTAATGGACGCAATGAAGGATTATTTTGATCCTATACTTGAGAGCCGCTTCAATGGCTCTCGTCATGGGACAAAAGTGCAGGAGAGGGTAGATGGAGTGTTGAATCTCGTAAAGAAATACAATAGCAAACTTACACCGCTGATAGCCCACGGGCATAAGGTGGGTGAGTTGGATGCTTTCTTCGAACGTCTGTTCTCAGCAGAGTTGAGGGCTGACTACGGTCAGGGTCAGGATCAGTTGCTAAAACTTTTTGAGAAAGATCGTGACAAAATTAAATTGAAGCCCTATGTACAGTTGCTACGTGTAGCTGCTGATGCGATAAATCCTTTCGTAAAGAAGACGAAATTTGGTAACGAGATATATAATTGTCTGAAGGGCGAGGATATCATGGCTGATATTACCACCGGTCAGACCATCGTTGACTATTGGGGGAAGACCGAGTATAAGACCGATGACAACTGGAAATATGCCATCAAACTGGTAGAGGCTGTAGAGAATAAGTATAAACAAGCATAATTAAGGAGGGGAAATTATGAAGGTAGCTATATTCTTTGTATCAGACATTCATTTCTCGGAAGACAAGGCTGAGAACCAAGGATTAGTGATGGACGCTTTCTTGGAGGACTTCAAGAAGCAGAAAGAGCTTATGAACGACCATGAGGTTTTTGTGTGCCTTGGAGGTGATTTGGTGAAGAATCCCGACACTCCGGATATCTACCGAGCATTTTATAAACAATTCATCAAGCCTATCATGGCTACTGGGGTCAAAAAGAAGAATATCATCTGTGTCCCCGGGAACCATGACGCACATCGTGCGTGGATAAAGGAGAATATAGTTGTATATGGCCCTGTAGTGAGCCAGAACTTTACGGAGGATTCTTTTAACACGTTTGTTAATTCAGAGAATGGAATCCTGCTCCTACACAAATTCCTTCAGTACAATGACTACATGATACACGGGTTGGAGCGTGATGGGTTCAACCTGATTGGCTATCCTGTGGAACTGAATGACGAGTGGAGTGTATATTGTCTTAATTCTGCACTTACTTCGTTTGCAGGCGTGAAGGATGATAACTACCCCTTGCTTCAGAAAGACGATAAACGCTTGTGCATAGATACCCGTAGACTCTACGAATGGGTGAGCAATAACAAGAAGAAAAAAATACTCTTGATGCACCATCCTTTCGATTACTATACCAACTGGGCATCTGCAGAGTTGAAGAAGATAGTTAAGCAGAATTTTGATCTGGTTCTTACCGGACATAGCCACGAGCAGGATTTATTATGCAACAATAATGGCAAGGATTCCTACATCTGGTGTATGGCACCCCAGCTGTTCACTGATAAGAAAGATACCCTTGGCTACAGCATCATTGAACTGGATACCGATGGTGTAAAGAAGATTACCTATCGTGAGTGGAATGACAAGCGTAATGCTTTCCGCCCTGGTGGGAGCTTTACTGAAGAGGAAGACGGTATTGTGAATATAGAACAGCAAAAGGCAACCATCAAGGATAAGGTAACTATCCTCTTTGAAGAACGCCTCAACGATTCGATGGCTGTCTATGGCGACAAGTCGCTGGTATGGTTGGACCGCTATTTTAGCGTGGAGCGTTTTGACCGAGCGTTTACTCTCAAGAAGGAAAAGCTTTTCTCTGAGGACAACATCCTTAATGAGGAACCTAAACGTATTAAGATAGTTACGCCAGCCCAATATGGCTTGACCTCGTTTGCCTGGCATTTCCTGCTGCGCTTATGGCGTGAAAAGAATAAGTTTGGTCTGTTTTTAGATTGTGCCCTGTATAAGAAAGGAAAACCGGAGAAACTGTTCGAAAATCAGTTGGCTACTTTTGAGAAGAAACCACAGGATGTACGATGGATAGTATTCGACAATTGGAATGTGTCGAACAAAGACTCAAAGGAAATCCTGACGTTCACTTTGGCTAAGTATCCTGAAATACCCATCATGCTGTTGAGCTCGATGTTGGAGAAAAGCCTTATAGAAAAAGAGTTTACCTCCAATCAGGATTTCTCGTTTGTCAATTTGTTCATGGCACCATTGCAGACTTTTCAGGTACGTAAAATGGTAGAGGTTTACAACCAGAAGATGCGGATTGATGAGAACGACAAGGTGCTGAAACGACTGAATGCTGATATTACCAACTTCAATATGCATCGTACACCGTTGAGTTGTATCTCGCTATTGGAGGTGTTCAACAAATCGTTTGACGACAACCCCGTCAACCGTACGGCCATGATTCAGCGCCTGCTCTCTATCATTTTCGATAACGAGACAGTGCCTAATTACAAATCTCTTCCTGATGTAAAGGACTGTGAGTTTGTGCTTGGTTATATCTGCGAACACATTATACGTACGGAGCATTACTATTTCAGCGATGAAGAATTCTTTGATGCTTCAAAGAAATTCTGCGATGCACAGAAGATAACGCTAGACTATCGTTATTTGTTTGATATCCTGCTGAACAACCAGATACTCTGTCAGTACGAACCCCATCTCTTCAGTTTTCGTTTTGCTTTCTGGGTTTACTATTTTGCAGCAATGCGGATGACCAAGTCCCAGGAGTTTGCATCGATCATCCTCGATAAAGAGAACTATGCCCACTATCCAGAGATCATGGAGTTCTATACTGGTAGCGACCGTACGCGTAACGATGCCGCTGAATTGCTGATAAAAGACATACAGAATATTACTCAGAGTGTAGAGTCGAAAGTGGGAATCCCTGAAGATGTCAATCCATTCCAGCGGCTTAAGATGAAGAGGAACGAGGCGCAGATTGAAAATGTGATTCAGCAGCTGGAGGACAATCTCCAGAAGTCAAAACTTCCCGACAGAATAAAGGATGCATGGGAAGATAAAAACTATAATCCGTCGCGACCATATCATCAGGATGTTTACCATGTGATGAAGAACTACTCCGTTTCCTATCTGCAGGAGATGATTGGTATAGCGTCTAAAGCTATGCGCAACAGTGACTATATTCGTCCAGAACTGAAAGAAGAACTATTTGATTCCATAACCAAGGCATGGCTTGCTGTTGTAAAAGTCATCTACCTTATGGCTCCTGCATTGGCTCGTGATGGCGTGGCTGGTTATGATGGCTTCAGCCTTCAGTTGGATGAAACATTTAGTGACAGCAATATATCAGACGATGAACGCTTGGTGGATGTCATTGTCTCTATTCCTTTCAATATGCTGTCATGGTATAAAGACGATATTTATTCAGCCAAACTGGCCAATTTGATATATGATAAGATTAACAATCCTATAAATCCTATTGCGAAACACCTGCTCATAGGTATCGTAGTTAGCGAGCAGCCGGATAAATGGGCTGAGAACGTGCGTAAATATTTGGCAGAAGCGGACAGAAACTCTTACTACTTTGGAAATACTTTGGATTTGCTCTTGTATAAGTGGCGTTTCGATGTGATGTCCGAACAAGATGCTGGCAACACCAAGTTACTCTATTTGGCTGGTATGGCTAAATTTTATTCAAGAAGTAACAGATTAGAGTTGGACAAAGCGAGGAACTACAAATCAAGTGCGCTCCCAGAACGAATTGTGAATAAAGATGATGATGTATAGTGTTGCCATACTCTAGGCTGCTTCTAGCCTGCTTGCAGGCATACTCTAGGCTTACTCAAAGAGTATGGGTAGAGCTTGGGTAGAACGAAGGAATAACGAATTTGATTCATTTGAAAGTAAGGATGGGAAGTTTGGGGGATGAATTGTAACCCACCATATGAACGTAAGGTGATATCAACATAAAGATGTACCTTTGCCTCCGTTTAAACTATTACAGTATGGAGACAAAGGAATATTTCGAAAAAGTGATGCAGGACTTCAACCAGCATCGAAACGGGCGCAGCCTCCGCAAGTACTGCCAGGATGAAGGCATTGACTACAAATGGCTGCAGGAATACAAAAGGACATATCCCAATGAGACAAAGCCAGTCCAGGAATCGGAACCAGACCCTCAGTCTTTCATTCCCTTGGTCATCGAAGAGGAGAAGACTCAACCCAAGCCAGTCTGGCAGGTATCTCACCTCCGGCTTGAGAGTCCCGACGGAGGATTCATAGACATCAACAGTAATAGCTTGGCAAAAAGCCGCAGACCATCGTGGAGGGTAATCCGCTTATGCCCAGCTTCTGCCGTTTCTACTTCGAGTCGAAGTTTGCCTATTACTTGAGTGAGGAGAATGTCATCAGGATGCTTGAGAGTATGAAGTGCCACTTCCCACAATCTACGCTGAACAAATACATCCATCAGATAATGGACTACCTCAGAACACGGTTGGAAGTACTGATGCTGGAAGTGATAAGAAGCTGCAACTTTGTGCAGAACGATGAGACCCGCATACTGGTACGCAGCCGCAAGAGCAAGGAAGATGACTTCAAGTACAATACGGAGTATATCCATGCCGCCTTGTCACTGGAGAAGAAACTGGTGGTGATGCTCTATAAGGAAGGAAGCCCACTATCTGGTGACGCTTTCGTCTCTGACCATCGCGTACTGGTGCTGATACAGCTTATTAATGCATTGTTCCTGATAGAGCGTGAGGCCAAAGCGAGAAACTACACGCCAGAGAGGCGACATCGGTTCCGATTGGAATACAGTGCTTCGATAGTGGGCAAGATAATGAGCCTACTGAAGAAGATAAGAGCTGAAAAAGACAAATATGGGGCACTGGTCATGCGAGCGGTAAATTACATACTCGATGACGAGGAAGCTTTCAAGAAATTCCTTCATGATGGTAGAATAGAAATGCATAACAATGCGGTCGAATCCGTTTTTCGTCACATTCTTAAGACTCGCTACGCTCATATAAGCGAACAAGTTCGAGCGGCTATGGGTAGGAGGTGTTGGCTGAACTCTGGCAGCCATGACGCTGCGACCAATATTGCCTTCATGTACTCTCTGTATGAGAGCTGCAAGATGAACGATATTGATTTTGGTGAGTATGTTGAGGACATACTGACCCGTATGATGAATGGCGATGATGACTACAGGTCAATGATCCCGTGTTATTATACACCTGGAAAGAAGCAGGAAAAAAAGGTCGCTTGATACTATCAAGTGGCGCAAAGTACAATCAGATAAAATTTTTCAAAAAATCATGTTAGCGGTAATGCCCGTAAAATCGGGGTTACGTTCATATGGTGGTTTACGCTCGGAGACAGTTGTCGTTATTCGTGGAAAGATCCGTTGGATATTCTACGACGAGAATGGCAACGAGACAGAGCGTGTTCTGCTTGACGCGAATGGCGAAAACCGCATGCTTGTGGTAGAGAAAGACTGGTGGCATTCGCTGGAGTGCCTGGAGAGCGGGTCGGTACTTTTTGAATCGAAGGACGGGGCGTATGAGCCGTTGGGGGAGGATGATATTCTTACTAAGTGATGAACGTGAAATGAAGAGCGGAAAGATCATGGCTTTGGTGAAAGGTGTTTGGGCTTTTTGCTCTTTCTTGTTTTTGGCGGCAGTTGGGGAAAAGGAATAAGTCTACAGGGTAATCTGTGAGCACAGAGACGAAGAGAATAATGTCATAATACGAAATATGGCTACTAATAACGTAAAGCATAAGCTATCTGCAAGCAGCAGAAGCGTAATCAATTCCGGATTAACTGATGATTATCGTCAGGCTATCGTTGAGTATATTTGGAATGGCTTTGATGCAGAGGCAAAGGTCGTCGATATTCAGTATCAGAAGGCTGATGAATTGGGGAATTTGGCATATTTGATTATTTCTGATAATGGTAAAGGTATCAGAAGAGACCTGCTTGAGTATACATTTGGACAGTTTCTTGATTCCCAAAAGAGGCAAACATATCAGCGAACTTCAGACGTGCATGGTAAGAAAGGAAAAGGCAGATTCTCGTTCCAGAAGTTTGCCTATCGTGCAGAATGGACTACCAGGTATTTGAATCAGCAAGATGAGTTAAAAGAATATACCATATCAATTGATGTTCAGGATCTATCTTCGTATGAAACAACAGAGGAGAGGACTCTAGACAAAACCGTTTATTCAACAGGCACAGAAGTCAAATTCATCAATCTGCATGATATTTCGGTTGATAATTTGGAACAGGAGTCTTTTTATGAGTACTTAGAACAACAGTTCGCGTGGTTCTTATACTTGAAAGAAGCACAGGGCGTAGCGTTGAAAATAAATGGAATTGAGATGGCTTATGATGATATCATTGCAGACTCGGATGATATTCCAATGGATATAGAAAACAGCCATTTCGATGTAACCTATATTAGATGGAATAAGAGAATAAGTGATAAGTTCTATTTTTACATGATGAAATCTAATCTGAATGAGAACTTTAAGACTCTTACTTCATTTAATAACAAGACAACGGGCTTTTATCATAGCATATATGTAAAGTCTGCGTATTTTGATAATTTTGAATACGAAGAGAATCCTTCAGAACGGTTTGATGGAGTGAAGAATCAGGCAGACGGGGTATATAAGTCGCTGCAAAAGAAACTGAAGAAGCTGCTGGAAGAAAAGGAAAAGGGTTTTGTACAGGAGGTTGCAGCAGTCAAGTTGGTAAACGGGTATGAACGTGAGGGAATATTACCGAGTTTTAAGCAAGACATATATGACCAAAGCCGTAAACAGGACTTAATAGAAACCATCAAGCAGATATATTCTATTCAACCAAAAATATTCAATGGATTGAACGAGGACCAGTCAAAAACACTTGTGGCATTCTTGAATATCCTTTTGAGTTCAGATGAGCGAGAGAAAATCCTGAGTATTCTGGAAGATATCGTTACACTTACGGAAGAAGAGAGGAGTGGACTTTACAATGTTTTAAAAACGACCTCTATCAAGAACATCAGCAAAGTGGCAAACATGATGCATAATCGTCTGGTTGCTATTGAGAGACTGAAATTGCTGGTTAATGATTTGGAAAAGTTTACAACGGAGAGAGATCACATCCAAAAGATAATGGAGAAATGCTTTTGGCTGTTTGGGGAACAATTCAATCTGGTTTCAGCTGACGTGACTTTTGAAAAGGCTCTGGCAAATTATACTTATGTGCTCGATGGAAAAGAGAAACCAGAAGACGTATCTATTGACAACGAGCAGAAGAATAGAAGACCTGATATTTTCTTGGCGAGGAAGAGAATGGTGAACGATGCAAACACATCGTCGATGCTGGAGGACAACATCATAGTGGAACTAAAACGGCCATCAGTTGAGATTGGTATTAAAGAGTATAGGCAGACAGAGGATTATTTCAGACTGATAAAGAATGATCCAAAGTTCAATGCTCAAAGCAGAATTTGGAAATTCTTTGTAGTGGGGAAAACACTAGACAAGGACGTCACTGACAAGTATGACAGCTTTAAGGTTTACAACAAGCGGTATCTTGTGAATATTCAAGACCGTTACGAAATATATGCTCTGACTTGGGATGACTTGTTCAAGGAGTTTGAGTACAGGCACCATTATATCTTGGAGAAATTGAATTTTGATAATGAGGCTATTCAGCAAGAAATTCAGCAGGTGAGACAGGACGTAAGCGGAGTGAATCAATTGACAAAGGAGATGCTGTCGCTGGAGTATTGAATGGATGTGAAGGGTGAATGATAAAATGTAATTATGGCATACCCAATTAGAATTATAGGAACAGACCTTTCCCCTTTGGTCGTCGATGATGACTATGAGGTTGTGGATAAGCAACAACTAGCAGAATGGATTGCTCAGTTGGTGCTGGGCGAATATGGGCATGTCTATATGATTATAGAGAAACTCGCACCAGAAGAAATGCCATCAGACAATGGGTCAATTGACTATATGATAAGTAGGTTAGTTGTTCCTGCTGATAATGAAACGCTGATAGACCATCGGGATGGATGGCTGTTTCAGATGATGTCGTGGATAGCACTGAACATCAAATTGCATCAGGATTATCCGGGTTGCCCAATCCATATGGTTGCCCCACATGATGCACGGGCTAAGCATGGTATTGATGGATTAGCAATGGTGTTGACCGCAGACAACAAGATAAGACGGATTATTATTACAGAGGACAAATGTACGACTAATCCCCGTGATTTTGTAAGGAATAAAGTGTTGCCTGAATTTAAGGACTACGAAAAGCATATATATGATAATAAACTGAAGTCAGAATTAACTCAATTCGTTTCCCCGGTAAACAATCGCGATTTATATATAGAGTTGAGCCCTTCATTTGCTAATCATGATCATTGGACTTATCGTATAGGTATAACCCGTGAATCATGTCATAATACTGATAAAGGGCGTCAAGGTCTTTTTAAGGGATATGATGCCGTTGTTATTGGAGATGTGGAACGAAGAAAAGGGGCTTCAATCTATCTGACCCAGATGAGGGAATGGATGCAGGATTTGAGTGAGCGTGTAGTTGCCATTCTGGAAAGCAAAAAGCAATAATATGTTTAATAGCGTAACAGCAGACTATATTAAAGAAATACCCTCTGTGGATGGTGTTGACATTGACCACCTGCCACAGATGCTTTCTAAGATATATGCCCACATTCTTGGCATGAGAACAAAGTATGCGGGCGATGTGCTTCAATTTCCTGCTGAAGAACTTGAACAGGACAGAGAATATTTAGGTAAACTGTCTTTGGCTTTGGAGGTTTATTTAGAGTCTGGACAATTTGAGTCTTTAAACAGTTCTATTGCATATGTTGCAGCTATGTGCCATAAACTATTAGCAAAAATTGCTGAACCAAGTGCAGTAGCCATTGATAAATATGATGCGCCACCAGAACTAGTTGCGTTACTGCTTTTCATCATAGGACATTATTTTGCGGATGCGGAAGAAACTGCAGGGTATATCAAATGGAACGAAATAGATAATCCGTCGCGCAAGGATTTCGTTATGGCCTTATGCTATTTGGCACAAGGGCGTTTAGGAAGCATTATTGCCATTTCAGACAAAGAAGTTCAAAATGCCGACAGTATTGAAGAAAGGGCGGAATCTTTGTTGTGGAAGACATTGACGGGAGGAATTGTTCATTTAGCCAGAGTACTTTCTGGGAACGATACAGAGTTCGATGCCACCTACTTTGACATCGTAACAGAACTGTCATTATTTACATTTCATTTTCAGCGATCACCCTTAAGACACGTCTATCCCAGCCTCAACAGACTTTCACGTTTGCTGAAGATGGCATCAAAAATACTGATAGAACATGCAACTGTAAAAATAGAAAGTAGGATAGTTGTCAAGGAGCGCTGGAGCGAAACCATACGCAAAATAGCTCATAAGAGACCTTATTTATGGGATAACCATTTGGATGCCATCAACAAGGGCTTCCTTATTCCTGGCATCTCGTCAGTTATTACATTCCCAACTGGTGCGGGCAAATCAACCCTTGTTGAGTTGAAGATAATACAGACTGTGCTTTCCGGTGGCAGGGTGGTATATATAGTACCTACACATGCACTCGAATATCAAGTTGTAAGGAATATAACGACACTACTTGGAATTGAAGAAACGGAAGGATTGTATTTTGGAGGGGAGTTTACTACGTTACAAGAAGAGGATGCACCAGTATGGGTGATGACTCCAGAACGCTGTACCACAATAATGACGCTAAATCCTAGCCGTTTTGACGATGTGCAGCTAGTTGTAATGGATGAATTCCATATAATCAGTAGTAAAGATAAAGGCGGAGATCATCGATCATTAGGAGCTATGTTATGTTTGCTCTCTTTCTTTTTGCGAAGGCCTAATGCTGATTATGTGCTAATATCAGCTATGGTAGAGAATGGGGAGGAAATATCGAACTGGATAAGTGATGTAACTGGGCGCGAATGCTTAAACCTCTCTATGCCGTGGAAACCTACCAGTCAGTTGCAAGGATGCTTGATGTATAAGCAAAGAGAGATTGATGAACTGATAACAATACTGGACGAAGCAAGAAGTAGAGGGAAAACTAAAGCCCCAGGGAAAGCAGATAAAGAAATGATGAAGGCCACACCTTATTGCTTGTTCTCACTGAAGAGCGAATGGGATTCTAGTAATATGGATGATTTTTATCTAGTTCCTTTGTTGGACAAAAAGTTGTTTCTATCTGCTGATAAGAATTGGTATGTAAGTTCGAATAAGAATGCGGTTTCCATGCAACTTGCTGCCAAATTTGCATCCCTTGGAATGAAATCTATTGTGTTTATTGACAGACCATCCATTGCTCTGACACTCGCTAAACAAATACAAGACTTGAATTTACGCACAGCCACACCGACATCAAGAGATAAAAGGTTATTTAAGAGTATTAGTATAGAACTAGGAGGTTCACAATACTCCTATATTTCCGAAGAAATGAATGTGGCAGTTCATCATGCGGGTTTATTGCGTGAGGAAAGATGGGTGATGGAATCTTATTTCAAAGGAACCATAGATGTTATGGCTGCAACACCAACCTTGGCTCAAGGTGTAAACCTTCCTGTAGATGTTGTTATCATTGCAGGTGAAATGAGATTTGACCAAGATAAGGGAAGGCCAGTGATGATAAGTGCTGAAGAAATACTAAATGCAACAGGAAGAGCGGGTCGTGCAGGATTTAGTTCCCAAGGGGCCTCTATACTTGTTCCAAGCCATGTGATAGGTTATCAAGATGCCCCTACGAGTAGGGATTGGTATGCCATTACCGATGAAATTTTTGCGAAAGGAGATCAGTGTTTGACAGTAGATGACCCTATCAACAAGATGTTGGCTGACGTGTTGACAACGAATAGTGTTGATTCGATTCAACATAATACACTTTTGAAAATCAATAGTTTTAAGGAGGATGGAGAGAAAATGTTCTCGAATGCTTTGTTTGCATATCGATTGCGAACAAGGAATAGAGAACAAGCTGTAGAGCAACGCATTAAGAAGATTTTTGAAATAGCAGACTTGGTAAGTGATGAAGAAACAGAGGAATCTTGGATTAAAGAAGTTTCCTTTAAGACGGGAGTGACAGCAGGCGTAATTCAGACTTTTAAGAGTAAACTGGATTCTACAGATATGGATGAGTTATTATCATCTTCAGTGCAAGATCTTATTCGATTCTATTGTTCTTGGTTGGCCGAAGCACCACATCTTTTTGAGCATCTGTTCTTTTCTGACACAACAGTAAAGAAGATGAGAAAGTTGTTTGAGGGAGGGGAAAATAGAGATTTTACAGCGGAAGGAATCAAGCGAATGGAGACACTGCTTCTTATGTTTGTAGAAGGGGCTACATTCTTGGAGATGAATAACGTAATAGGGGACCCTGCTAAACCAGAACTATTAGTTGAGGCAAGGACTTTTGTACTTAAAGTGCTTCCGCTCCTTTCATATGCATTGAGTACACTATCGTTAACAATTTTGGAATATGCATTGAATAAAGGATATGTGAAAGAGTTCATTTCTGATGAGGTGGTGAACTTTGCCAGTTACCTTAAAGAAGGTGTTACATCTAGTGGCATGTTAAGATTTAAAATGCAAGAGAAATTAATGAGGGTAGAATGTCACAGAGCTTATAACTCATGAATACTTTTGAAAACTCATTATATAAAACCGTTGTTCATAATTCTCTGTTGTTTCTGGAGGATGGAGTGTAAGCCATCATTTTAGCGTAAGGTCATTCAAAATATAATATTTACCTTTGTCGCCAAATTCAAATTTCAGTTGATTATGGAGACAAGAGAGTATTTTGAGAAAGTAATGCAGGACTACAACCAGAACCGTAATGGAAGGAGCCTGCGTAATATTCTTGCGTCCCGTTGGTGGCAAGCGGCAAAGCCGAGCGGTAAGGATGAAGCAGTGGACTACAATTGGCTCATGGAGTTCAAGAAAACCTATTCTGCAACAAAGCCAGTGGAGCAGCCGCAGCACTCTTTCATATCCCTCTCGCTGGAGGAAGAAACTCCAAAGCAGATGACCTGGGAGGTTAAGATGTTACAGCTTCAGAGTCCTGATGGTGACAGTATTGAGATTAAGAGTAATAACCTGTATGCAGTTGCTGTCTACTGCTATCCAAACTAAGATTGCAATATAATAATGAATAAGATATATACTCTCGATGACAATGGTGAGTGCATGTCAGATATGAAGGCTATGCATGATGAGATGCTATTGATGAAAAGGCGTCTGGAGTGTAATGAGATTAC
>JAEETB010000188.1 GCA_016286575.1 Prevotella sp. | reverse complement strand
AGGATCTGCTGTGGATGAATCGCATCGGCATAGCCGGTTTCCACCAGTTCGACGCTGGTGGTTCGATGATGCAGGGCCTGCCGCCCGTGGTGCCCCAGACACCATATCTGAGTGATGAATGGAAGGAGAACTTTGAAACCTGGTAAGAATACCATCGAAGTAAAGGTGGTGAATACCTGGGTGAACCGCCTCATTGGCGATGGCCAGCCCGGTGTTGAGGGTCACAGTTTCACCCCTGTAGCCTTCTACGGTGTCAAGAGCCTCACGCAGAATATGGGTCCCGTCATCCCCTCCGGCCTGATGGGTCCCGTACGTCTGGAAATTCTTCAACAACAGTGAAACAGAAGAAGATATTATTCCTTCACGGCTTCTATGCCAGCGGCAGTTGTGTACCTGCCCTGGCATTGAAGGAGGCTTTCAAAGAGAGAGCCACCGTACTCACGCCAGACCTACCCCTCCACCCTGCTGATGCCATCAGGCTTATCAGGGAAATCTGCGACCGAGAGAAACCGGACATACTTGTCGGCAACAGCTGCGGTTCGTTCTATGCACAGATGATTTCACCCATTATCGGAGTGCCTGCACTCTTGGGAAATCCCCATTTCAAGATGTCAGACTTCCTGCGCGAACGCATCGGCAACCATCAGTATAAGTCACCTCGTGCTGACGGCAAACAGGACTTCACCATCACTGAGGAACTGGTCAAGGAATTCGAGGAAGTGGAGGCTCATCAGTTTGACGGCTGCAATACTTTCAATAAGGAACGTGTATGGGGACTCTTCGGCGAAGAGGACACACTCGCCCACTTTGAGCCGCTGTTTCTGGAACATTATCTCTACAGCTATCACTTCCCCGGTGGCCATACACCCACAGCAGAACAGTTCAAGACATGGTACTGCCCCCTCATCGAGAAAATGATGCTTGACAAAAAAAATGAAGAAAAATAACAGGCTTTTCGGAATATTTTCGTATATTTGCCAACAAAATCGAAATAATTATCTTATGCAGTTATCTACTATTTTCAACAAGTGGAGTCAGACAAGTCTGGTGCTCCGCATTTTCGCAGGTCTCATCATTGGTGCCTGCCTCGGACTCATCGTACCACAGTGGACGGGTATCAGCATTCTGGGCATCGTATTCGTCAGTGCGCTGAAAGCCATCGCCCCCGTTTTGGTGGCCGTATTGGTGGCCGCGAGTATCGCCAAGGCTGGCGGCGGTCTGGGGCCTAGGTTCCGCGTAGTCATCTCACGCTATATGCTCAGCACATTCATTGCAGCCATGTGTGCTGTAGTAGGCAGCTTCATGTTTCCCGTGACGCTGCAGCTGAGCGATGTGGTAGAAGGGGCAGCCCCAGGTGCACTCACCGATGTCTTTTCCAACCTTGTTACTAATATGGTGTCCAACCCGATAGCGTCTGTGTCGCAGGCCAACTATATCGGTATCCTGTTCTGGGCCATTTTGATGGGCATCGCCCTGAAGTTGAAAGCCAGCCAAAAGACCATTGACGTCGTACAGGATTTCTCGCATGTCATCACACAGACCGTGAAGTGGGTGATTCAGTTTGCCCCGTTCGGTATCTTGGGACTGGTGTTCACGTCGGTATCGGAGAGCGGTCTGGAAGTATTCACCACCTACGGTCACCTCGTATTGCTGCTTGTGGGCTGTATGCTGGCCAATACGCTCATCTTCAATCCGCTCATCTCCTTCCTCATGTTGCGTCGCAACCCCTATCCCCTGCTGTTCACCTGTCTGAAAGAGAGCGGACTGCAGGCTTTCTTCACCCGCTCGTCGGCAGCCAACATACCCATCAACATGAACCTGTGTAAGAAACTGGGACTCGACGAGGACTTTTACTCGGTGAGCATTCCACTCGGTGCCACGATCAATATGGACGGCGCTGCCGTTACCATTACAGTGATGACGATGGCTGTAGCGCATACCGTAGGTGTTGACGTGACGTTTGCATCGGCTCTCTTCCTGAGCATCATTGCCACACTGGGAGCCTGCGGCACATCAGGTGTGGCCGGAGGTTCGCTACTGTTGATACCTATGGCTTGTTCATTCTTCAATATTGGCAACGACATTGCCATGCAGGCTGTAGGCGTCGGCTTTATTATCGGTGTGATACAGGACAGTGTTGAGACCGCCCTCAACTCCAGCGGTGATGTGTTCTTCACTGCCACGGCAGAATACTATGACAGAATGAAGAAAGCAGAACAGCCAAACATCGATTAGTTACTCCAATATAACCAGTAAGTAGCCCCAAAATAACAAGTATACAGCCCCAAAATAACAAGTATACAGCCCCAAAACAACAAGTATGCAGCAAAGAAACAGCTCCCATTCATATTCAGTAGATGTCCGGTACTTGTCCGGTAGATGTTCGGTAACAGACCGAACAAGTACCGGACATATAGCGAGCAAATAACGGACAAGAATAGGAGAAGCACTGAAATAATATAAGAGCTAAGGTTTGGGACAATTGGAGGTTGATATGAGATGAGACGGAGAGGTATATGAGAAGTCTATAACATGTGCATTATAACAAATAATTAAAGATCGGAGAAAAGAACGATGAAGAAGAAAGACAGTGCGGGGTTGGGAATAACGATTCCTAAGAGAGTGCGTTTGGCAGGAATGACTTTTTACCTGCGTAATGGACAATTAGTAGGACGAGAGTCTTCCACGCATGAAAAGCGCAGTAACACGCTGCCGCAGTTCATTCAGCGGCAGAAGATGCGGCACACGACGGCACTGTGGAAGATGCTGCGGTTCTGCGACGTGATGTTCACCGAGCGGCGGACGGCCTATCAGAATTTTGCATCGCTGGCGAACCAGTTGCCTGCGGTGTATGTCCCAGACAACGGAACTATGAATCAGGCATCGTTCGTGATGCCCGGCATTCCGATGAGCGACGGCATACTGCCGCCGGTGAAGCAGGAGTTGGGCGAGGTTGATGGTACGCCTGCACTGCTGACCTACCTCAAGGTAAAAGACCGGTCAGAGCATGTGAAATTGCGGCTTTATACGGCCGAGCAGACCATAGAGAACGAGGTCTTGCCACGTGTCCGGTTCAGCATGCGCGAGGTGTCGTGGTGGGATATGACCGTGGTGGATGGTCGCCTGGCACTCGTGGGCGAGGAGTTTGCCGACGAGATGAAGGGCTGGGCGCTGGTAAAGGTGATTGACGACCGCTGCTCGCCACAAACCATCGTCACCCGCTGCACGTTGTACCGGCAGTATACCACTGAGGAAGCGTTGGAGAGAGCTGCAGACAGCTACGGCGGACTGACCTCGGTGTCAAACTATTTGGAATAAATGCAGAATCCTGACAAAAAATGCAAAAAAAATGATAGACTTTTCAGAATCTTTTAGTATATTTGCAAACGAAAGTAGTTGATGAATTTGGTTTAACTCATTAAAATATACAATTATGGCTACATTGACAAACGAACAGATTGAGCAGAAGAAGCAGCTGCTCGCAGAGAAGATGAAAGAGGCAAAGGCTATTTACGATGAACTCGTAGAGGCAGGTGCAATTGAGTTATCGGACGAAGACCTCGACGGCGCGTCAGGCGGCGCTATGAGCTTTATTCATGAACAGTTCCACATGTTGTAAGATGGAAGAGAAGAAAGAAAAGCGCGTGCTCACGGTTGAGCTGGACGACGACGTGAAGAAGGTTTCCATCACCGGCTTGGGCGATGACGACAAAGTGGTGATGATGCAGGAGCTGAACGAAGAGGACCTTGACGAGGCTACGGGAGGTGCGTCTGTGTCGTTGCCTGTTTGTTGGAGTAAAGGGAGTTGTCCGCGTTATGGTCAAGGTGAAAGTTGTATTTATTATGTGTTGGGAATAAAGTGATCATGTCTGCTACCTTTTTAAAAAATGACTATTTACACTAAAAACTGATAGGATTATGGAAGAGAAGAAAGAAAAGCGTGTGCTCACGGTTGAGCTGGACGACGACGTGAAGAAGGTTTCCATCACCGGCTTGGGCGATGACGACAAAGTGGTGATGATGCAGGAGCTGAACGAAGAGGACCTTGACGAGGCTACGGGAGGTGCGTCTGTACATAAGCCTGAGTATAGTTATTTCAATACTAATTGTCGGTCTTACGACAAAGGAGGTGAGTGTAGTAGCTTTAGAATTACATCTCCGCAAGACTCATGATGACAAAAAAATGAGGAATTATGACTGGCTTTTCAGAAACTATTTGTAAATTTGCAGCAGAAAACAATAATTATTCACTTATAAAACTTTAAGATTATGGCAACACTAACAAACGAACAGATTGAGCAGAAGCCCCTGAATGACGATGAACTCAACGACGTGGCTGGAGGTATGGATGTAAAGAAGCCTACAGGCAGAGTTCCTGGTGATGACCCATTAGACCCAAGTAAGCCAGGTCAGAAACCCCCAAAAGATGGAATTTATTATTAAAAAGCTATCTGTAATGGAGAAGAAAGAAAAGCGTGTGCTCACGGTTGAGCTGGACGACGACGTGAAGAAGGTTTCCATCACCGGCTTGGGCGATGACGACAAAGTGGTGATGATGCAGGAACTGAGCGAAGAGGACCTTGACGAGGCTACGGGAGGCTTTGGTGTACATAAGCCTCTGTATAGTTATTTCGATGGTGATTGTCCGCAATACGCGCAAAACGTCAGATGTCCGCAGGACGAAAATGAGGAATTATGACGGACTTTTCAGAAACTATTTGTAAATTTGCAGCAGAAAACAATAATTATTCACCCTTAAAAACTTTTAAATTATGGCTACATTAACAAACGAACAGATTGAGCAGAAGAAGCAGCAGCTGAAGCAGCTCTCTGAGCAGATCAATGCAATTGCAAAGGAGTTGCAGGAGGCCGGTGCATGGCCTTTGAGCGACGATGAACTCAACGACGTGGCCGGAGGTGGGGGCGTAGGCATTGGTCCTATGGGAATGGGGAATGAATATATGAGAAAACCTCCTGTTGGCGGAATTAAATCTTAAGTAATTAAATTAATTTCGCCAACGGGTATAGAAAGAGTTAAAAGTTCTTATTTACGACACAATAATTATTCACTTATAAAACTTTACGATTATGGCAACAGAAAAGCGTGTGCTCTCGATCGAGCTGGACGACGACGTGAAGAAGGTTTCCATCACCGGCTTAGGCGATGACGACAAAGTGGTGATGATGCAGGAGCTGAGCGAAGAGGACCTTGACGAGGCCACGGGAGGCGGAGGGGTAGCGCCTGGTAGAAAGTGTCCGAGATTGGTAGAAAGGTTACCCTGCCAAGCCTGGACCTGCAATGTTTATTGAGTGTCCGGAGTTAAATGACACAGCGGGGTCTGACCCCCTTTGTGCGAAAGTGATATATAGTTGATAACAAAAACAGCATCATTTATGGAAGAGAAGAAAGAAAAGCGCGTGCTCAAGGTTGAGCTGGACGACGACGTGAAGAAGGTTTCCATCACCGGCTTAGGCGATGACGACAAAGTGGTGATGATGCAGGAACTGAGTGAAGATGACCTTGACGAGGCTACGGGAGGCTTTGGGGTACATAAGCCTCTGTATAGTTATTTCGATGGTGATTGTCCGCAATACGCGCAACAAGTCAGATGTCCGCAGGACGATAATGAGGAATTATGACGGACTTTTCAGAAACTTTTTGTATATTTGCCACCGAAATCAATAATTATTCACTTTTAAAACTTTAAGATTATGGCTACATTAACAAACGAACAGATTGAGCAGAAGAAGCAGCAGCTGAAGCAGCTGGCTGAGGAGATCAATACGATTGTAAAGGAGTTGCAGGAGGCCGGTGCATGGCCCCTGAGTGACGATGAACTCGACGACGTGGCTGGAGGCTTTAGCATTAACCATCCTCATCTCGGAGATGCTATTAATATATATAATGCCTCGGGGCAGAAGGTGGGATTGAAATTAGTACCACCCACCAAAGATAATATAAATTATTGAAACTGTGTCTTGTAATTAATCATAAAACAACAACTATTATGGAAGAGAAGAAGGAAAAGCGCGTGCTCAAGGTTGAGCTGGAAGACGATGTGAAGAAGGTTTCCATCACCGGCTTGGGCGAAGATGACAAAGTGGTGATGATGCAGGAACTGAGTGAAGATGACCTTGACGAGGCTACGGGAGGTACGCCTCCAGCGCCGCCAAGTTGTAGAGTATTTCATCACTGCATCAATCTTACAGCTC
>JAEETB010000187.1 GCA_016286575.1 Prevotella sp. | reverse complement strand
CTCCCTGATATATTAACAATAGAACCTTTCATACCTCTTCCAAATATCTGACTTTCTTTCCTGTCTTTTCAGCGTATGCGATCTCACGCCTTGTACTCTCGCCAATATAGCCACCAACATTGATAACAAATATCTCATCAGCCAGATCAATCTTGCGAAGGTGCATGTCATCAAGCATTTCCTTAGCGCCAGGTTTCCACACCTCTTCGTCACCAGAATGACCGAATAAGCCAACACTGATGACTATGCAACCTTCCAAAGTCAGTCGTTTCTGCACTTTCTGAAACTGATCCTTGAAACGGGTACTACCACATAGGGTAACTATCTTATAATTCTGTATCATACGCTTTCAGGATTGTATTTCAGTGCATCCGACGGCCAGCCCGTCACATTTCGGCCTGTATCAAGCAGGCAGATTTCACGGAGATCCTCATCTGACAGCGTGAAATCGAAGAGATTGATGTTCTCAATCATTCTTTCCTTGTGGGTAGTCTTGGGAATGATGATAATATCATTCTGGATCAGGAACTTCAAGGCTACCTGAGCGGAAGTCTTACCATATTTCTCACCGATTCTCATAAGAACAGGATTCTTGAAGATACCATACCTGCCTTCTGCCAGCGGACTCCAGGCTTCAAGAGCTACATTGTAAGGCTTCAGGTATTCCAGCATCTTCCGTTGCTGATAGAGCACATGAGTCTCGCACTGGTTCACGACAGGCATCACCTTTGCATCATCCACAATCTTCGGAAAGGTGTTTGGATAGAAGTTTGATATGCCAATGGCCTTGAACATACCTTGTTCATAGAGTTCTTCGAGCGTGTGCCACATGACGGTAGGATTTCCGACAGGCCAGTGAATCAGCATCAAGTCCACATAGTCAAGCCCCAACTGCTTCATGGAATGGTCAACTGTACGCAAGGTTTCCTCCTTCGTATAGCAGGAATCGCATATCTTTGTCGTGATGAACAGTTCTTCACGAGGAACGCCACATGCCCGAACTGCATCCCCCACACCTTTCTCGTTGTAGTACATAGCAGCCGTATCTATGCTCCTATAGCCTACCGATATGGCATCTTCAACAACTCGCTGGGTTTCTCTCTCAGAGATATTATAGACACCCAGACCAACCATCGGCATCCGCAGGCCATTATTCAAAACCTTGTATTCCATAACGCTTTCCTTATTAATATGTTGATGCCTTGGATTCCACAAACTGCCAACGGCCATCGTTCTTAGCCAGTTTGGACTTCATCTGTAGCCTCCATGTATGACGACCACCACCATATACAGCAGCATTGACCCTGCTACGACCTGTCATTTCCGCTGTCGTTCCATTCACAGTGATGCTAATCTCGTCATCCTCTACGGAATAGTAGTTCAGCGTACCATTCTCTATCTCATGCAGATACTGTTTCTTGGGTTGTTTGGTTCCTGTCATGTGAATCAGAACCGAACCTTCTGCAAGTATCGTGTTGAGAGTTGCAATGTCCTTGGCTATCATTGCTTGGTACATCTGCTTGTAAAGTTGTTCTATTTGTTTCTTGTCATCCATATCATTGTTTTTGTTTTGTAAATACTTGTGCTCTATCAATGGTTTTAACTCTCGTTCGAAGATACCACGTTCTACTATCCTATAGTGTGGATGGTATGCCTCACGATACTCTGGAGAATGGCTGATGGCATATCTGCCGACTGACAGGATGCTGTCAATGAAAGCTTTGTCCTGCTGATAATAAGGGAGTTCAAGTTGCATCTTGTCAATTGTGCCAATAATCACGTGCCATCGGTCTCTCCAAGAATCTACAGTAGGACGCTTCTTGCTGTTTGCACTACGAATAAAGGCATCCAGTAGCAAATCCTCTGATATAACAGACTCCTTGATCGTTCTGATACTGACACGATAATAATTGCTGTCTATGCCGCAAGGCTCATAGTTCCAGGGCATCAGGTCATCTATGCTGGTAGTATTCAGCTCATCATCCAAATAAGCCTTCACCCTTTGTCTGTCCGACACAAGATGCTCTGCCCCCATGTAGTCCTGAAAGCACGACTTATACAGGTCGAGCAAACGTAACTGAGGATAAGTCTGTAGTTGCTTGTTGACGAAGCCCTTAACGCCCTGTGCCAGAATTACTATTGAACATAGGAGGCTGATGGTAATGAGTGCTATCTTTTTCATATTCATTCCATTTTCAGCGTAGTTTTATAATGTCACTCCAACGGGTGGTCGGATTCTTACTTCTGAAATCGTGCTTGATGGCATTGGCAAAGACTTCTGCCTTGACCTTCGGTCGAGCCTGCTTACGCTCGGCAGAGCCCAAGCAAGCTTGACTCTGCTCTCGCTCAATCGCAGCCTTTCCCTTGCCATTTTTCTGAGTGTACTGCTGGGCACCGATAACGATGGTCTCTGAGCCGTGCATGCGGTTGATGCGGTCAATCACCTCATCGAGTCGGCGCATCTTCTGAATCTGTTCGGCATTCAGGTCAAACAAGTCCTGCTGGATGGGACTGTCTGGTGAGATACCCATCACAATGACACCAGCTTTCTTATACTGGTAGCCCTGAATGAAAATCCGGTCAAGCACGTCGTGAGCAGCCTGAACAATGGGGATCGTCGAACTGGTAGGAGTGACAAGGCGCAGTTCCTGAAAGTTCCAGTATTGTGCCAGGTCTTCACGGAATGCATTGGTATTGACGAATACGCCAATGGTGGTCGCTACTGTCTTCTGAGTTCTCAGCTTCTCGGCACAACGGGCGGCATAGTTGGCAATGTGAGTGCGCAGGGTGTCCTTGTCGCTTATCATGCCATTGAACGAGCGGCTGGTGCAGATACTTTTCTTCTTGGCCAGTTCCTCGTTAGGCACAGCATCCTCACCGTTCAGTTCCTGCCACGTTCTGACGATATTGATGTTGTTGAACGTCAGTCGTACCCAGTCCTGATGATGCTTGGCAAAGTCGAGAGCCGTCTTGCAGCCAAGTGCCTGTAGTTTGGCAGCATAGCGTCTGCCAATACCCCATACATCCTCAATGGAACACCATTCGAGAGCCTTCTCACGTTTATAGTCCGTGTCAATCATGCAGCAGTGTTTATAGGCAGCATATTTCTTTGCCAGTTTCGAGGCAATCTTGGCCAAAGTCTTGTTGGGAGCCAGTCCGATGCTGATAGGCAGGCCCACTTCACGCTTAACACGTTTATGCAGGTTCTCGCCCCACGTCTGCAACTTATCCAGCTCTATACCGTCAAGATACATGAAGCACTCGTCAATCGAGTAACGGAAATAGGCAGGCGTCTCCTGTCGGATGATGCTCACTACACGGCCTGTCAGTTCTCCATAGAGTTCGTAGTTCGAGGTGAACACGGCAATCTTCTGTCCAGGGAACTGTTGCGCCAGCTGAAAGTATGGTGTACCCTCCTTGATTCCCATCTTCTTAGCCTCATTAGAACGAGCCACTACGCAACCGTCATTATTCGACAGCACGACAATTGGCTTTCCCTCCAAATCAGGACGGAAAACCTTCTCACATGAGCAGTAACAGTTGTCCAAGTCGGCTATACCATACATCGTTTCTACAGTTTTTCAAATGTACGGATCAGATGAATCACCGTACCCCAAATCTGGAAGTTCTCAGGATCATTGACCTTGAATACAGGATAATCAGGATTGGCTGGTCGCAGTTCGATGTAGCCGTCTTTTCTATGTGTCAGGTCGAGGAATTTCATCGTGAAGCCACCATCCCACCAAGCAACGACTATTGAACCGTCATGAGGCTCAACAGCCCTGTCAATAATCACACGATCACCGTCCAGAAGTCCTGCATCCCTCATCGAGTCACCCTCCACATCGCCATAGAACGATGCTTCAGGGTGACGGATATAGTCACGGTTGAAATCTAATGTCTCGTGCCTGTACTCGTCAGCCGGACTGGGGAATCCTGCTGCTATACCCGCATGTTCCAACTCCAGCTTGGTGTCGAACACACCTTTGATTATCTTGATGTTACCCATCTCCAAATCCTAATTATTCTCAAATCTTGGCACAAAGATAGCGATTTTACGCTGATAATTGGTAATTTTGCCCTCACATTTAAATGAATTTAGGCAAAAGAGCATAGAGAAATGGATGTTACAGAGCTTCATGACGAAGAGAACCTGCTGGTTCAGATGCAGGACAGATGGGAGAATTACGGCAGTCTGGATGCGATTGTCGATACCCATGACCCGTTCACTCTTGAAGGTGCCCCAAGGTTTGAACTGTCAGAAAAGATCGACAGTCTTCTGAGCCATGCACTCACTGAGGATGAGAACCTACTGCTTCGCCAGACACTCGGTATGGGCTGCAAGCAACGTTCCGTGAAGAGTCTTGCCCAGCAGATGGGAATCACCCAGAAAGCCGTTCAGAAGAAGCTCGTCACGATTGTCGAGAAACTGCGTCATCACGATGACTCCATTCAGCTCTGGAAATATCTGAATCGATAATTATTAACAACATAAAAAACAATAGTGACTTATGAAAAAGATTCTATCAGCATTTGCAGCACTGGTCGCACTGACCGCCTGCAACAGTAGTGAACAAAAGGCAGAGACCGCAGCAACAGCTGACGGCAAGGCCATCGTAGAGAACATCATGACTCGTACCAGCATCCGTCAGTTTACGGATCAGACCATCGGCGCCGACACCATCGAGACATTGCTCCGTGCTGGTATGGCTGCACCTACCGCCGTTAACAAACAGCCCTGGCACTTCGTAGCCGTCACCAACAAAGAAAAACAGAAGGAGATGGCCATCAACAATCCCAATGCCAGAATGCTGGAACAGGCTCCGCTGACCATCGTCGTGTGCGGTGATATGCAGAAAGCACTTGAAGGCGAAGCACGAGCTTTGTGGGTTCAGGACTGCTCGGCTGCTACGGAGAACATCCTGCTTGCTGCTCACGGCCTCGGCCTTGGCGCGGTATGGACTGCGCTCTATCTGCGTGACGAACGTGCCAAGAGTGCCATCGAGGCGCTGAAGTTGCCCGATCACATCGTACCTCTTTGCGCCATCATTATCGGCCACCCAGCTGAGAATCCTGAGCCTAAAGACAAGTGGCTACCGGAGAATGTTTCATATAATGAGTTTGGCGGCAAAGCCGAATAACGGAATAAAGGATTATGGAAAGTATCATCACAAGAGAGGCTGCGTGGGAGCTGCTGAGAAAGTATAACAAAGACCCGTTTCACCTGCAGCATGCACTGACGGTGGAAGGTGTCATGCGCTGGTATGCCGGGCAACTTGGGTTAGCCGACGAAGCGGACTTCTGGGGAATGGTCGGACTGCTGCATGACATTGACTTCGAACTGTATCCAGAACAGCACTGCATCAAGGCACCAGAGCTGCTGCGTGAAGGTGGCGTGGGCGAAGAAATGATCCATGCCATCTGTAGCCACGGCTATGGCATAACCGTAGATGTGAAGCCAGAACACCTGATGGAAAAGGTGCTCTTTGCCACCGATGAACTGACAGGACTGATATGGGCTACCGCCCTGATGCGCCCGTCGAAGAGCGTTCAGGACATGGAATTGAAGTCTCTGAAGAAGAAGTACAAGTCAAAGGGATTTGCCGCAGGCTGTTCTCGTGAGGTCATTGAACAGGGAGCAGAAATGCTGGGATGGCCGTTGGACGAGGTGCTGCAAAAGACCCTTGATGCCATGAGGGACTGTGAGACTCGTGTAGCAAGTGAGATGGAGGGAATTTAATACCTATGCCAAAGGAGCGAAACAAGGCAGATGGCTATCGTGAAAAGGCTTACGAGGGTGACACCAAGGCGATGAACAACCTTGGGGTCTGCTACGAGCGGGGCACTGGCGTGAAGGTCAATCTGGAAATGGCTTTCGAATGGTACATGAAGGCTGCTGAACTGGGTGATGTCTATGGCTGCTTCAACGTCGGCGAGTGTTATTATCACGGAAAAGGCGTGGAGCAAAATTCTGAACTAGCCTTTGAATGGTACATGAAAGCTGCCGACAAAGGGGATATGCAGTCGCAGGTTAACGTGGCCAATGCCTATTATCTCGGCAACGGCACAGAGACAGATCACCACAAGGCTTTCCTTTGGTATCGTGAGGCAGCCTTCCAAGGACATGTACAGAGTCAGAAGAACTGCGGAGCGGCCTATTGGAACGGTGACGGTGTTGAGAAAGACCTGTCGGAGTGTGCCTTCTGGTACGAACTGG
>JAEETB010000186.1 GCA_016286575.1 Prevotella sp. | reverse complement strand
ACGTTTTCCTTCATGATGCGCTGGCTGTCAGGATGGGCGATAAAAGTGCCGTCGCTACTGACGATAAAGGAGTAGAAGTGGGAATCTTTCCTGATGTCGAAAGGTAATACCCCATCATGATTGCTTTCGTGATTAATGTCCTGCAACTGTTTGACGAGCCATTCCAGTGACATATCGCCAGCGAGCACACCAGCCAGCGAGTCTCTTTGGTCATAGATGGGCATGACGAATGAGCAGAGATAGCCGTTCTGTCCGGCTTCATCAAAAAACGGATCGGTCCAATAGCCGTTCTTCGTCTCTTTGCCCTTGATGTACCATTCCTTGTTCAGATAGTCGTGATCGGCCGACCCGATATTCCTGGCATGATCGTAATCCCTATGCATATAGGCTTCAAACCATCTTTCATACTGCGGGTAGTAGCCGGGTTCGAAAGACATGGAATAGCCTTCGATATAGTTGTTCAGCTTGATTTCTTTCTCCAAGGCCTCCAATACCGTTTCGGGCGAGTCGAGACTGGTCCATACGTTATCAAACACATTCCTGACGCATATTTCTTCTGTGGCAAGGATTCGCCCCAGCTTTTCATTGACCAGACTCATGATGGCATAATATCGTCCCCTTTCCTCAGCCCTGACTGCATTAACGGTGAGGGTTAAGATGATGCAGGAGAGGATGACCAGCGTCACCAGTACGGTCAGCATGACTTTTTGCGTCAGTCTATTGGAAAAACTCGTATATTTCTTCTTCATATAGTCCAGTACCTTATTAATTTAACCATAGAACTTGATGGCGAGCATGGTGATGTCGTCGCCCTGCTCGGCATCGCCAATGTAGTTGCTGATACTCTGCTTCAGTCTCTCAATCAGCTCCTTCGGATCGGTTTGCCCATCTTGAATAGCACGGTTCACCTCGTTGAGAACCTGCTCATTGTCAGATTTCTCCTTATCAGCAGCCATCGTCTTGTACAGTCCGTCGGTATAGACCAGAATAGTGGTTTGCGGCTCGATGTGGATTTTCTGCATCACATATTTGGTATTGAAATCGACACCTACGGGGTTGACACCTTCGAATGAGAGTCTTGTGATCTCCTTGTTGATGATAAGGGGGGCCTCATTGCCGGCATTACAATAACGTAGCTCGCCTGTTTTCAGGTCGAGGATACCGATGAAGAGGGTGACGAACATCAGACTCTCGTTGTTCTCGTTCAGACTATTGTTAATTTTGAAGACAATGCGGTCGGGTCTGTTCTCGGTAGCGGCGTAGGCTCGGAACAGGCTCCTGGTCTCCATCATGAACAGGGCGGCTGGTATACCTTTGCAGCAAACGTCGCAGATACAGAAGAAGAGTTTCTCGTCGCGGATGAAGAAGTCGTAGAGGTCGCCTCCGATGCTCCTGGCGGGTTTCAGGTAGCCATAGAGGTCGATGTCGCTGCGTTTGGGGAAGGGTGGAAACTTGCTGGGGACCATGGATTTCTGAATCTTCCAGGCCACTTCCAGGTCATGGTTGAGAGCGGCTTCCCTGGCTGTGTTCTGCTTGATGTCCTCAATATATTTCTCGAGCGACTGCTGCATAGTGGCAAAGGAGTCTCGCAGCTCACAGACCTCATCCTGATAGTCGATAACAGGCAGGGGGGCATCGAAGTTACCCTTGGCTACCTCTTCGGTAGAACGGGCTAAGGCACTAAGGGGCTTTGCCACCCTGCGGACATTGGAACGGCATAGGTAATAGATAATGGCCAGACTGATGATCGAGACGACCAGTAATAGGCCGACTAACACCAGTGCGCGATAGAGAAAGACTTTTTGGGGAACGACAATGGCCATCGCCCAGTTCGTGGATTTCAGCGGT
This sequence comes from Prevotella sp., assembly GCA_016286575.1. Taxonomy (GTDB): domain Bacteria; phylum Bacteroidota; class Bacteroidia; order Bacteroidales; family Bacteroidaceae; genus Prevotella. The sequence goes on along the minus strand of JAEETB010000186.1, from coordinate 4,388 downwards.
GCATAATAGACGGTTGCCAATACGCCATCAAGCACCAAGGTGGTTTGTCCCCGCTTTAATTGCATCATCTGCATATAGAGGTCCATGTCGTCCTCGTCGTGCTGATTGATGTAGGCGAGTACGTTCTTTTTCATGACACGCTCTTTGTCGGGATGGGCGAGATAGGTGCCGTCGCGATTGATGATGAAAGAGTGGAAACGAGTATCGTGCCTGGAGTCGAAAGGTATACGTCCTGAAACAATGCTGTTGTGGTCAATGTCCTGCAATTTGTTGACGAGCCAATCCAGCGACAGGTCTACACCACAGACGCCAGCCACCGAATCTCTTTTGTCATAGATGGGCATGGTCAACGAACAGACATTGGCAAACGCCCCGACATCATCGAAATAGGGATCGGACCAGATGCCGACCTCAGATTTCTTACTCTCGATATACCAATCTCTGGTGAGATAGTCGTGATCGGCCGAGCCGATGTTCCTGGGATGCTCATCATTCTTATTCATATAAGGCTCGAACCATTTCTCGTACTCTGGGAAGTAGCCGGGTTCGAAAGCCATGAAATAACCTTGGGAATAATTGTTCAGCTTGATCTCTTTCTCCAGGGCCCTCATGACCGACTCGGGGGAGTCAAGGCTGTAATAGACTTCATCAAACAGATTCCTGGCGCTAATCTCCTCAGAGGCAAGAATCCTTGTCAATTTCTCATTTACCAAATCCATAATTGCCTCATACCGCCCGTTGGCCTCACTTTTAATGGCTCTATAGGTGATAGTGAAGATGATGCTGACAATGATGAACATCGTCACCAGAACGTTCAGCATGACCTTTCTCGTCAGTCTGTTGGCAATACTAGGATTTTGCATATAATCCGTCGGTAGTTAGTTTTTATATTTATGTCTTTAACGATTGTTCTCGGAATTGGGTTGGTGTCAGCCCGTAGTGCGACTTGAAGTCGGTGCTGAAGGTGGTGGCGTGGATGAATCCCGAATTGGAGGCCACGTCGACAAGCGACATCTGGGGCTCGCTGATCATCAACTGACGGGCATAGTCGAGACGACACTTGCGGATAAAGTCGGAAACGGAACAGTGCGAGCTTCCTTTGGAGAAGGCGGCACTCACGCGGTTTTTGTTGATATGGAAATGGTTCACAACATCCGACCGTCCGAAATAAGGTGAGAGGAACAGCTTCTCACGGAGGATGCCTTCGCTCAGATACTGGAAAAGCTCTTCATCGTTCATTGAGGCCGGATTGGAAGGCTTACTTTTCTTGCTGCTCTGAGATAAAGGCGCCTGGGAGGATATCTCACTATGTGTGTTGGCTAATTGTTGATGAAGAACCGCCACCTCATTGACCACCGTCGTGTACTTACGTCTATAATGGATAGTCATGGCTGTGCTGACAGCCAATGCCACCACAAGGGGTAAGACGACTAGGAATATGAGGTTCATTTTCTTTTATTATTATCTGCTACAAAGATACGTTTTCTTATTGATATTTTTATTGTGAAGTACAATTGCTAAAGACATTCGGTACAAATCATAAAGGATTTGATAATTCTGAAACTCGGAAAGCGCAAAATTAGAAAACTTGTGTTTAGTCTTTGTCGACAATCACCGTTGGCGTTTCGTGATGACGGCCTACAACGAGAATCGTCTTCTGGGTCTTATAGCGGTAGAGACCTGAAAGTGTTGATACGACCATTTCGTAGCTGCGGCCGATCTCGAGCTGGTCGAGGGGCAGCAGATAATCGTAGTTGGCTGATTCCTTGGGCTTGAATTCATAGAAGACACTATCGGGGATCAGTACCGTCTGCGGGTCGTCAATGTTCAGCGTCGTGGAGAAGGTCCCTTCTGGTGAACCGAGACCTGTGAAGACGAAGTGGACCTTATTGCCGCAATAGGTGCGCAGCAGTTCAAAGCTGGCACTGAGACGGTCGACGTCGAACACCATGATACAGTGCAGTCCTGACCAGAGCTGTTCTGTTATCTGCGTTCCTATATGGTGGCTCTCCATGACCTCACGGATGGCGTTGGCTCGTTCAGGATCGGGGGTGACATAACTGTTGCCCAGTTCGATGTCTTCAGCCAGGCTGGGCCAGTTCTTCTCGATATAGCGCAACAGTTGGATCATGTTGTCGTAGTGGTCACAGAGGGCCAGTGATATCTTTTCCTGTCTCAGGGCGTAGAGTGCCTGGCGATAGAGAATAACCGTGTCTTGAGACGATTTGTTGACATCCAAAGGTATGACGTAGACCTGATCGTAGTCGAAATCGCGTCTTGTCAGCAGGCGTCCGACCAGATTGCCGACGTTGACACCCGATGGCAGCTGCTCGATGTGGGTGTCGACGAGGTTGAGCGTCATGCCGTCTGTCAGAAAGCCTTGATTGCCGGCTAAATAGAATCCCAAAGAGAAGCTGTAGTCGTAACAAGCCTGTACGCCCCATCGTGACAGGGGAAGACTCTTATAGCTGTCGAAGGTTGAAATATGCTCTGTGAGGTAGGCTGTCAGCACGTTTTTATTACCATTGGCTATCCGGTTGACGTAGGGCTGATAGTTCTCGTAGGCTGTCAGAGGGACGTAACTACGGTATTCATCAAGACTGCGGATATGATCAAAACCGTGAATACGTCCGTACTCCGTATTGGCATTCTCACGTACCAGGCGCATGACGAACTCTTCCTGACATTGCATGGGGTCGAAGGTAATCTCCTCCAGCCTGTTCCATACCTTCTGGCCGTCAGCCCATCTTGCTTCGTTGACAATCTTGATCGTTTTCTCGTCCATGAATAATCGTGTTATAGTTCTTTCTCCTTGATCAGCTTAGGACTGGCCATATCGACTTCAAGGGGCTCTATGTTGCCTTTCATCTTGTAAGTCAGTACGGCGCTCTCGGTGGTCACGTCGAGTGAACATGGTGCTCCTTCGATCAGTGGGATACAACTGTTACTGCCCACAGGGAATCCGCAGCAGATGGGTATCTCGTATCCGTATAGATGTGCAATAAGCATTTGCTCGACGCTGCCATATTGGAGGTCGTACCTGATGGAGTTAAACGTGCCGAAGATAATGCCTTTCACCTTGTCAAAGCCTGGTTGCAGGGTGAGTGTGTAGAACAATCGGTCGATGGCGTGCAGCGACTCTTCCACCTCTTCTATAAATAATATCATGTCATGCTTGGGCGGGAGGTGGAAGCGGGTTCCTGTGACGGCGCAATAACTGGAGAGGTTGCCACCGACGAGGATGCCTTCAGCATGCCCGCTACGATTGTAAGGATTACCCGGAATCTTGTATTGCGGCAGGGTGCCGAAAAGGATATTACGGGTGATGCTGGTGGCAGGCTCCTGGCAGCTGGCTATCTGGAAGGCCATCGGCCCATGGATGCTCATCAGGCCAGCTGCGGCAATGGCATAGAGCAGAATGGTGATATCGCCATGACCGATCAGCCATTTCGGGTGTTGCAGAAAGCATTCCTTCGGGATGCGGCTCAGCAGGTGGATGGAACCGTAGCCGCCTCGCGAACAGATAACAGCCTTAATATGATCGTCTTCGAGTGCCCAAAGCATGTCGGCAGCTCGTTCGTCGGCTGTCCCTGCGTAGGCGTTTACATTTAAGTTGTTGGTGTGAGGGCCTATGACAGGCTGCAGTCCCCAGCTCTTGATGGTTTCTGCTGCCATCTGTAAGGCCTCCTGGGGCACCCAGTAGGCAGGGGATACAAGGGCAACCTTGTCTCCTGCCTTTAAGTAGGGTGCTTGAACAATCTTCTTACCTTGATACATTATGAAGCAAACTCATTATATAAAAACAATTATTGTAAATTTTGAGAGTCGGGCGTCTGATATCTCATCCACGAGGTGACGGTTTGACCATTAAATAACTTGAAGGCAGCAGCGAAGGTGCTGTAGCTCCTGAACCCGCACTTGAGGGCCAACTGCTGGGCTGTAAACGTGCGATGTGCTTCCACATTCTCGCGGTAGAGCCGTTCGAAATGAGCGATGCGCAGTCGGTTGACGTAGGCGTTGTATGTAATGCCTTGCTGGGCGAAGTATTGGCTGAGATAGGTACGGTTGGTACCTATGGTCTCGCCGAGTTGTGACAATGAAAGGTCGTGCTGCAGATAGAGCTGTGTAGCCTCGCATCGCGTCTGTAGCATCGCGCCGATGTGCGTGTAGATATTTGTGGGGATAGCGGCATTGTTTGTCTCCTCTTCCTCCTCCTTGACTTCCAGTTCCTGCAGTGTTTCCACGCGCCAGAGCAGGAAGACGATGATGATCAGCGTGTTCACCTGCGACTGATACTCTCTTGACATATCGCCAGGGTTCGTCGCATAGATCTGATAGATGATGAAAAGGACGACCGCAAACAGCAGACTCTGCCACACTTCCTTGTG
>JAEETB010000009.1 GCA_016286575.1 Prevotella sp. | reverse complement strand
TGGCGTGATACTCGATATTGGCTGATGATGCCACACGGGAGCTGAGTTCTGCCACATAGGCAGGACCACCCACTTCCTCAAGGTTGCCCGTCTTGGCCAACTGCTCGGTAACCGTCAGCACGTCTACAGGTTTCTCTTCCATGCTCAGATCGCGGATGGCAGCATACACCATCTGGTTTCTGGGCTCGTAGAAACTTTCTGGTCGCAGGGTCTCACAAATCACGGCATACGCGTCCTTGTCGATCATCAGTGCACCCAGCACGGCCTTCTCCACTTCCAGCGCCTGTGGCTGAAGTCGACCGTAGGTATTGTCTACTGGTTGTAGGTTTCTTTTTCTTCTGTTTGTCTGTTCTGCCATCGATTTATTTAAGATTTACGAATTTCTTTTAGTCGCTACGCTTTGTAAAAGCGCTAACGCGAGTCCGATTTTTCTTTTTTGACGTCATGTAGGACGGGGAGTGAGAGATGATACCTCACTGCCAGGAAGCGGATGAGACATGTCACCACAAAGCTCACGATGGCACTCACCTCCATCGTCACACCCAGCGATGCCAATGCCCAGTAGGCGATACCACCTATCACACACGCCATCGCGTAGATCTCCTTGTGGAAAATCACGGGTTCATTGTTCAACAACACATCACGGATCACGCCACCAGCACTACCAGTGATACAACCCATGATGATTGCCACCCAGAAAGGTTGTCCGAAAGCCAGACTCTTCTCGATACCGGCAATCGTGAACAGCGCCAGACCAAGGGTATCGAAGACGAACCACGCATTTTTCAACGGTTCCATCCACTTACCGAAGAATGCCACTGTCAACAAGGCCACCGCCGTACATATCAAATATATAGGTGTTGTCATCCAGAAGGGTGTCGTACCCAACATCACGTCGCGAATCGTTCCGCCGCCTATTGCCACAGCCACACCACACACATAACCACCGAACCAATCGAACTGTTTCGCTGCAGCATGTCGGATACCGGATATCGCAAACGCGAACGTTCCCAACAACTCAATCACCAATATAATCAGATCTTGCTTCACTTCAATCTTCAATTTTCAATCCTTATACCTCTCCCCCCAATAGTTCACCATCCGCTGATACAGTTTCTCCTCTGCGGGATTGTGCTGCCCATGCCAGAGGCGCTCGTTCACCAGGGCGTCAGGCATATACTGTTGCTCAGTAAAGTGCCCAGGATAGTCGTGGGGATATTTGTAACCGTCGTGATAGCCTAACTCCTTCATCAGTTGCGTTGGCGCATTCCTGATAGGCAGCGGCACAGGTTGGTTACCCGTCTGTCTCACCAACGCTAACGCAGCGTCTACACCCAAATAAGCGCTATTGCTCTTTGGAGAGGTCGCCAGATACACTGTTGCCTCCGCTAAGGGTATTCTGCCCTCAGGCCATCCGATTTTCATGACTGCATCGAAGGCGGCATTGGCCAGCAACAAGGCATTGGGATTAGCCAGTCCGATATCTTCTGCCGCACTGATGATGAGTCGGCGGGCGATGAACTGGGGATCCTCCCCACCTTCGATCATACGTGCCAGCCAATAGAGCGCGGCATCGGGGTCCGAACCTCTGATGCTCTTGATGAAAGCCGAAATGATATCGTAGTGCATCTCACCGTCCTTGTCGTAGGCCAGAGGATTCTGCTGCAGACGATTCACAACAATCTCATCTGTAACCACTACTTCATCCCCAACTTCAGCCTCAACCGTCAACTCCAAGATATTCAAAAGCTTACGGGCATCACCGCCGCTATATCTCAATAGGGCTCCCGTCTCCTTCAGTTGGATATTCTTCTCCTTCAGGATGCTATCCTCGTGGATGGCTCTATCGAGCAATTTCAGCAGGTCGTCTTTCTCGAGCGACTTCAAGACATAGAGCTGGCAACGCGACAGAAGCGGGCGGATGACCTCGAACGAAGGATTCTCCGTCGTGGCACCTATCAGGGTGACGATGCCCTTCTCAACAGCTCCCAGCAATGAGTCCTGCTGCGACTTCGAAAAACGATGGATCTCGTCAATAAATAAAATAGGTGACGCCTCGTTGAAGAAACGCGTCTTCTGTGCCTTCTCAATGACATCTCTCACATCCTTCACACCACTGGTGACCGCCGAGAGTGTGTAGAACGGTGTCTCCAGCTTGTGGGCGATAATCTGGGCGAGTGTGGTCTTGCCGACACCCGGTGGTCCCCAGAGGATAAACGACGGAATCCGCCCTGCGTCGATCATCTTCCGCAGGACGGCACCCTCGCCTACCAGGTGTTGCTGCCCGATATAGTCTTCAAGTCTGCGAGGACGGAGTCTTTCAGCCAGTGGTTGTGCCATTTTCGCTGCAAAGTTACATTAAAATGCGAAATTTACAAAAAATTCTGCCTAAAATCTTGCTATTAAAAAATAAAGTGGTAAATTTGCAGAAAAAATCAAGAATATTATGGCAAGAACAAAACAACAGCAACCCGAAAGTAACCCCGCTTTATCCATCAAGGCCATTACGAAGAGCAGCGTCTGGGATATTCAGGAGAACGATGTCTTCCGTATGTTTGAAGCAGCTACGAAAGATGCAGAAGTGAAGGAGAATGTCAACCACTACGTCAATATTTTCAAGAGCGCCTTCCTTTTCGAGGATGTGCCCGACGACAGCGCTCCCACGAAGAAGAGCTACGAGAAGCGTGGCTACAAGGTCGCTTCCATCAAGTTCGACGAGGGCCGTCATTATCTCTGGGCCATCAAGAAGCGCCCTATCGTACGCGTGACCGATCTCACTTACGAGAATATCCGTCATATCTCCGCTGCCAAACTCGTCGAGGTACTCGAGCGTAACTTCGGCGGTGGCTGGGATTCACTCTCACAGTCGATCCAGGATATCATCCAAAGCGGTTTCGACATCTCGACGACCACCCTCCCCAAGGACCGTCTCCACAAGAAGGGCGGCATGTACGAGAAGAAGGTCGAGGACGGCTTCGAGGTACTCGAGGTGCCCAAGGGCGGCTGGGTAGAAGCCATCTTCGCCAAGCTCAAGCCCGAGCCGGAGAAGCCTAAGATGCAGTTCAAGTCATCCGAAAGCGAGGAGGAACTCGAGGACGAGGATGCAGACGTTGTTGTGGAGGACGACTACAGCTCTCACGACGAGGTTGACGACGAGGTGGAGGATCCCAACGACGAGGATATCACCGAGGACAACTACTCGACGATGATGGACCTTGGTTCGGAGGATCCCGATGACGAGGCTGCAGGTCTCATTGATTTCTCAGACGAATAGACGAATAACTATAATTAATAACCCCAAAAACAACAATCATTATGAACATTCCCGCAGTATTCTGGCTCGTGCCCGTGGCATCGCTCGTGGCACTGGGTATGGCGTACGTCTTCTTCCGTCAGATGATGGCAGCCGACGAAGGTACGCCGCGTATGAAAGAAATCGCACTCTATGTGCGCAATGGAGCTATGGCTTACCTCAAGCAGCAGTACAAGGTCGTATGCATCGTCTTTGTCGTGCTCTGCGCACTCTTTGCCTTCATGGCCTATGGCCTGAACGTGCAGAACCCATGGGTGCCCTTCGCATTCCTCACTGGAGGATTCTTCTCTGGTCTTGCCGGATTCTTCGGCATGAAGACCGCTACCTACGCTTCTGCCCGTACTGCCAATGCTGCGCGCGAGAGTCTTGATGCTGGTCTGAAGATCGCTTTCCGCTCGGGTGCCGTAATGGGTCTCACCGTTGTGGGTCTCGGACTTCTCGACATCGCCATCTGGTTCGTTGTCCTCAACCACTTCGACCAGGATGGTCTTATCTCCATCACCACCACCATGCTGACCTTCGGTATGGGTGCCTCTACTCAGGCCCTCTTCGCTCGTGTCGGCGGTGGTATCTACACAAAGGCTGCCGACGTGGGTGCCGACATCGTGGGTAAGGTCGAGGCCGATATCCCTGAGGACGACCCGCGTAACCCCGCTACCATCGCCGATAACGTAGGCGACAACGTAGGCGACGTAGCCGGAATGGGTGCCGACCTCTACGAGAGCTATTGCGGCTCTGTATTGTCAACGGCTGCCCTCGGTGCTGCTGCCTTCGGTGTGGCTGGTATCGATATTCAGCTCAAGGCCGTTATCGCCCCGATGCTCATCGCTGCAGTGGGCGTGTTCCTCTCTCTGCTTGGAATCTTCCTCGTACGTACAAAGGAAGGTGCCACGATGAAGGATCTGCTCCGCTCACTCTCCGTAGGAACCAACGTCAGCGCCGTGCTCATCGCCTGTGCTTCGTTTGCCATCCTCTATCTGTTGGGCATCGATAACTGGCTCGGTCTCTCCTTCTCTGTAATCTCTGGCCTCGCTGCTGGTGTGATTATCGGACAGGCTACCGAGTACTATACCTCTCACTCTTACAAGCCCACCCAGAAAATCTCTGAGGCAGGACAGACGGGTGCCGCTACCGTGATTATCAAGGGTATCGGTACAGGAATGATCTCTACCTGCATCCCCGTGATCACGATTGGTGTGGCCATTATGCTCAGCTACCTCTGCGCCAATGGCTTCGACCTGACACTCTCGTCTGAGTCGCTCTCTCATGGCCTCTATGGCATCGGTATCGCTGCCGTAGGTATGCTCTCTACACTGGGTATCACACTGGCTACCGACGCCTACGGACCTATCGCCGACAATGCCGGTGGTAATGCCGAGATGTGCGGTCTGGGCGAAGAGGTACGTCATCGTACGGATTCACTCGACGCTCTGGGTAACACCACAGCTGCTACGGGTAAGGGCTTCGCCATCGGTTCTGCAGCCCTCACGGCTCTTGCACTGCTCGCCTCTTACATCGAGGAGATCAAGATTGCGATGACCCGTGCCGGACAGACACTGACGAATGTCGCTGGCGATGTGATCAATGCCTCCGACGCTACCATCCCCGACTTCATGAACTTCTTCCAGATCAACCTGATGAACCCCCGCGTCATCGTGGGTGCCTTCATCGGTGCGATGGCTGCCTTCCTCTTCTGCGGTATGACCATGGAGGCTGTAGGTCGCGCTGCTGAGAAGATGGTACAGGAGGTGCGCCGTCAGTTCCGTGAGATTGCAGGTATTCTCGAGGGTACAGGCACGCCCGACTATGGCCGTTGCGTGGAGATCTCTACCCGCGCTGCCCAGCACGAGATGATTGTGCCCTCAGTGCTTGCCATCCTCATCCCCATCCTCGTAGGTATCATCCTCGGCGTGGCTGGTGTCATGGGTCTGCTCGTCGGTGGTCTGGCTGGCGGCTTCACGCTTGCTGTGTTCATGGCCAATGCAGGTGGTGCCTGGGACAATGCCAAGAAGAACATCGAGGAGGGTAACTTCGGCGGCAAGGGCTCCTTCGCCCATAAGGCCTGTATCGTTGGCGACACCGTTGGCGATCCTTTCAAGGACACCTCTGGTCCGTCGCTCAACATCCTGATCAAGCTCATGTCGATGGTCAGCATCGTCATGGCGGGTCTCACTGTGGCTTTCGCATAACCATCTGATTAAAATAATGTATCGTAAGTTAATATTGTTTTTCTTGACCAACATCCTGTGCGTGAACCTTCATGCACAGGATGTTCCTCAAGTTACCTTATTCCTTCCCAACCCTCCGGCGGCTGAGAGCGACCTCTTCATCTGTGACAATTATCTCTACACTGAAGGCAAGTCGCTGCGCACTACTGAGAGGGGTATTCAGGCCAAGGGCGACATGGTGTGGGACCTCGACGACTTCCTCCCACTCTTTGCCGATATCATGGGCATCTCTACCTCGGCCATCAAGTCATCCAACATTTACTCGCTCCTTGACTACGGCGACCGTTACGGACAACTATCCATCAAGGCTGCCATAAAGTCCTACAGCCGTGAGCGACCTTACGTCTATTTCAACGAGCCCTCGCTGATTCCTGAGCTCGAGGAGGACTATCGCTACGACAGTTCCTATCCCGCCTTCCAGTCGTGTCTTGGCTGGCTCTACGCCCTGCTGCTCGCCGAGGTTTGTCCCGACAAGATGAACGACATCCTCAAGCGCGGTGAGCTCTTCGGACCCTCAACCGTCATCTCGGGCTACAACTTCGACAGCGACGCCTATGCCGGCTACCTGCTCGGATCGGCCATCCTCTCACGACTCCACACCCATAGTGGCTTCGACGGACTCCTGTCCTATGCCCAGGCTGACTATAAGCGTCTGGTCTCTGCGACACGAGCCTCCGACGACCCCTACTTTTCATACGAAGAACTACCCAACTCCATCATATACCTGCCGGAACCACCGGCTGCCAACTCAGCCAAGAACGAATACGACTTGGCCAAATACGAGGAGGGCAAGAGCCTCCGACGCACCCGCTCAGGCATACGCGCCATCGAGGATGTCGAGTACAGCACCGACAACTTCTGCCGCATCTACTCAGAGGTGCTCGGCGTGACGATCAGTGCCTCGGCGACACCCGCCATCTACGAGCTCGTCAGCCGCGTCCATCCACTTGGCAACGCTGCCACCCAGATGGCCAAGGGCTATTATATGCGCAAGCGTCCCTACGTCCAGATGGGCGAGCCCACTTCCTATAGCCCCGACGAGGAAAGTCTCCGCGAGACAGGTTCCTATCCATCCGGTCACGCCTCAGGCAGCTGGCTCATGGCCCTCGTCTTCTCCGAGGTGGCCCGCACCAGTCAGGATGCCCTTCTGGCCCGCGCCTATACCTTCGGACAAGGCCGTGTCATCACGGGCTACCACTGGCAGACCGACGTCGATTACGGCCGCCTTGTGGGTAGTGCCGTCTATGCAATGCTCCACACCAACAAGGAGTTCGTCAGTCAGATGGCCAAGGCCGTGCGCGAGTATAAGGAGAAGTATACCGCCATCTCCTCAGTGAAACAGACTGAGGAAGCCGACGCCCCCATCTACACCCTCCAGGGTGTGCGCCTTCAGGGAACCCCCGCCCGACGAGGCATCTACATCAAAGGAAACAAGAAAATAGCATATTAATGAAACGATTCCCTATCCTCTTCCTGACACTCGTCCTCTCGCTCACCAGTCAGGCACAGGCCTATATGGACAGCGACCTGCCCGATGTCACCAAGATGCTTCCCGCATACCCCAATATCAAGTCGCTCGACTTCGTCAATGACTACACCCAGTACCGCTGGGGCAAGTCCGTCCGCGAGGAGTCCACAGGCAAACTCGCCTACTCCTTCATCATGTGGGACTTCGACAACTTCCTCCGTTCGCTGGGCAAAGGCATCAACATGACCATCAGCTTGGCCAACACCCCGAAGCTTTACGCCCTGCTCGAATACGCTGAGAAGTATGCCGACAAGATGATGAGCAAAGCCCAGAGCGACGTCAAGCGCCAGCGCCCCTACGACATGTTCGGCGAGGGCAGCTATGTCCGTTCGATGGAAGAACGCCTCAGGAATGTCAGCTGCTATCCCTGCGACCAGGCTGTCAAGGGCTGGCTCTACTCGCTGCTGATTGCCGAGGTACACCCTAAGAAGGTGGAGAATATCTATACCCGAGGACTGAAGTACGGCCCCAGCATGATCATCGCGGGCTACAACTTCGAGAGCGACGTCCACGCAGGCCACATGATGGGTAGCGCCCTCCTCGCACGCATGCATGCCCATGACGACTTCAAGGCTTTGCTCGACGCTGCCCGCAGCGAGATGAGCACCGCAAAGACTCGCGGCATGACGCGCGCCTCCGACGAGCCCTATCTCAGTGAGAGCGAACTGCCCAACTCCTCCGAATACCTGCCAGAGCCACCGGCTGAGCTATCGTGCCAGATGAGCTGCGACATCGTCTCCTACAACGAGGGTAAGCTCTATCGTTCACAGGATGAGGGCGCACAGGCTGTGGCCGATGTCGACTACAGTGCCGACCGTTTCTGCGAGATCTTCTCCAAGGTACTCGGTCAGGAGCTTTCCGCTTCGAGGACCCCTGCCATCTACGAACTCGTCCAGCGCGTCCATCCCTCAGGCAACGCAGCCACCCAGAAGGCCAAGGGAGCCTATCGCCGACAGCGCCCCTACGTCTATATGGACGAGCCTACCTCCTATCCTGCCGACGAAGCCGATCTCCGTGATACGGGCTCCTACCCCTCCGGCCATGCCTCAGGCAGCTGGCTCATGGGACTCGTCCTCTGCGAGGTGACCCGCACCCAGCAGGATGCGCTCATGGCCCGAGCCTACGAGTTCGGACAAGGCCGCGTCATCACCGGCTACCACTGGCAGAGCGACGTCAACTACGGTCGTGTCGTGGGCAGTGCCGTCTATGTCACCCTGCATAACAATCAGGACTTCCTCGACCAGATGCAGAAGGCCATCCAGGAGTACGACCGTGTCTACGGCGGCACCTCTGCGGTCCGTGCTGTCAGTGCCGAGCCCGCAGCCGTCGACACCCCCGTCTACAACCTCCAGGGCCAGCGCGTCTCCAGTCCCTCACGAGGCCTCTACATCCAGAATCACAAGAAGGTCATCAGATAATTATGTTCTTCTGTTCTTCTGTCTTTCTCCGAAGGGCCCTCTTAATATGTCCTTTTGTTCTTCTGTCTAAGAACGCCCCCGCACAGGACTTCATCGCGATGGAGATCCCCGACTCCGTCTGGCTCCGCATGCAGGGCAAGACCTACGTCGAGAATCCCCATATCGCCCGCTCCGATCTCAGATACCTCCGTGTGCTCCACTGGGACTACGACAACCGTTCGCACCAGGGCGAGCTCGTCTGCAACAAGCTCATTGCCGACAAACTCATTGCCATCTTCCGCGAGCTCTACGCCCACCACTACCCCATCCAGCGCATCCGACTGGCCGACGACTACGATGCCGACGACGAGCGACAGATGAGCGACAACAACACCAGCTGCTTCTGCTATCGCAACGTGCCCGACACGAAGAAGCTCTCCTATCACGCCCGAGGCCTCGCCATCGACATCAACCCCCGCTATAATCCCTACGTGCGCTACCGTAAGGACGGCTCCCAGAACGTACAACCCGCCAACGGCAAGGCCTATGCCGACCGCTCTCGCACGTTCCGATATAAGATAAAAGCCGGCGACCTCTGCCACCGGCTCTTCCTCCAGCACGGCTTCACCTGGGGCGGCTCCTGGCGCACCCTCAAGGACTACCAGCACTTCGAGTTCAAAATCACCGCTTCTTCTTATTCACATTAATGGGCCCTTGAAATGGTTCTGTCGCAAAACGTTAGCTCAGTCGCAACAAGTTGAAGAAGAATATTGTAGATTATTTGGAATCAGACATTTTTCATCGTAATTTTGCATCAGCTTTTTGATTCATATGCATTAGTTTGATAGTTATAAAATGTTTGGTTTGTTATTCTGAATTTGTTCGTTTTTCTAATTGTTTGTTTTAGGTTTGAACATATTAGGCTCGCAGGGATTGCGAGCCTAATGTGCTTTATGTCACAAAGGGGTCTGACCCTTCTGTGTCAGACATAGATCACATCTTTTTGGATGTTTGACTTAAAAAGAGGTCTGAGGGAATCGCGGAATCTAACGAGATCGACTTCGCAACCAAAGAGTTGTTTCAAGGCTTCCCTCAATTCGTACATCAGCTGGAGCGATGGTTTCTGCACTTCCACGACTATATCAATATCGCTATTCTCGGTATTCTCGTTTCTGGCAACAGAACCAAAAATACCAAGTTTTAGGATTCCAAACTTCTGTGCAAATGTCGCTTTAAAGTCGGAAAGTTTCTGGATGCAGTCTTGAAGTATCAGCATATCAATCCATTTTGTTTGCAAATATAGCAATTCTATTCGAAGCAACCAAACTTTTTGGCTGATTTTACATTTTTATGGCGCAAAATTAGCACCTTGCTGCGCAGAAATCCTGCGCAGCTGGTAATTATTTTGCTTTTGTTTGACACTCATGAATAAATGATTTATATGTTTATAGGTGGATAGTTATTTTCCGTGAGGAATCAATAGATGCGGGGGCCGAAGATGGCAGTGCCGATACGGACCATCGTGGAACGGGTCTCGCAGGCTATCCGGTAGTCGTCGCTCATGCCCCAGGAACGCTCGCAGAAGGCATCGTCGTTGACAAAATATTTCATCTTCACCTCATCGAAGAAATCGGCAGCGGTCTGCATCTCACGGCGGATCTGCTCCTGGTCGTCAACGAAGGAGGCCATCATCATCAGGCCACAGATTTGTACATGCGACATCGAGCGCCATTCACCGCCTTCGAGCAACTCCCGGCAGGCATCGAGCGTAAGGCCGTATTTCGTCGCTTCCTCAGCGATATGGAGCTCCAGGAGCACGCGGATGACGCGCCGGCAGCGCTCTGCCTGACGGTTGATCTCCTGCAAGAGTTTCAATGAGTCAACAGCCTCGATCATAGACACATAAGGCGCAATGTACTTCACCTTATTCGTCTGGAGGTGGCCGATAAAGTGCCACTCGATATCCTTGGGCAGCTGCTCGTGCTTCACACGGAGTTCCTGTTCGTGGCTCTCGCCGAAGATGCGCTGACCCTCGGCATAGGCGGCCTCGATATACTCAGCGGGGTGGAACTTGGAGATGGCCACCAAGCGCACACCCGAGGGCAATGTATCCAACACGGCGTGAAGACTCTTCTTTACATCATACATATTTACGATTTCTTTTAGTCGCTACGCTTTGTAAAAGCGCTAAAGCGAGTCCGGATTTACGATTTACGATTTAAAGCGAGTCCGATTTAATTATTGCTCGTACTCGGGTTTGTCGGATTCTTTCGAGGCCTTTTTGTACTCAAAGACATCCATGATGGTTGTCTCGCTGATGGAGGCGATGACATAGTCGATCATCGTGCCGCCCATCACCTCCTCGATATTCTTCACGGCACCGTTGAAGGAGCCTGCCTGACAGAGGTAGTTGACGGTGGAACGCTTCTCCTTCTCGGTCTTCT
Organism: Prevotella sp.; assembly: GCA_016286575.1. Taxonomy (GTDB): domain Bacteria; phylum Bacteroidota; class Bacteroidia; order Bacteroidales; family Bacteroidaceae; genus Prevotella. The sequence continues at coordinate 15,967 of JAEETB010000009.1, read as the reverse complement.
CGTCGATGGTGATAAACTGGAGCTTGGCCTTGTACCACTTGTCGGCCATATCGTCGTCGGAGAAGAAGATCTCCTTGTAGGTTGCTTTCTTGATGTCGGCCACGTCGAACTCGCCGCTGATATAGGATGACATCTCCTCGATGATCCGCTCCTCGGCCTCGCTGAAGCTGAGGGCATCAACGACATAGTTCTCGTTCACTTTCTTCTGCAAGCCGTCCTCCATGACCTTTTCATAGCGGATCTTGCACTCAAACCAAATTGCTGTTCTTGATCTCATGATTTATTTCTTTCTTAATTGATAATTCTCAGGGTCAACGGGATCGTAAGGATCTACGCCGTACCTATCCCTGTTTTGTCTGTAGATGTCCTTATTACTCTTCGATTTCGAAGAACTGGAAGTCGATGGCGTTGTCGTGGTAGTCGACGGATAGGTCGCATCCGATGAGCTACTGTAACTTGGCTTTGACGTCGGCTTCTTATCATCCTGGGGAATCGTTCTCAGCCCCATATAATCTTTGTCGAGGGCCTTCATCTTCTTGTCGGTGAGCTGGTCGATGATCTCAGAGGCGATGCGCTGTGAGCGGGCGTTGGAGAGACTGCTCGCCTTGGCGAGTTCCTGTTCCTTCTTGGCAAGTTCCTCGGTCATCTGCTTGCTGCGCACCAGGAACTCTTTCTCCGACATATTCATCTTATCGCCAGTATAGACGCGGTTCAGGATCTCATCGGCAGCCTTCGTGAACTGCTTGCGGAAGATGGCCTCAGCCTTGGCGTTATAGGCACGCATCTCGCGCTCGTCGATACCTAAGGAGTCCATCATATGCCGCTCGTCGGCCACAATCTGGGCGATGGTGGCAGAATCGAGGTCGACTCCCAGGCCAAAGAGTTCGTCATCGTCGATCATCTCGTCGGGAATAGGCTCTACGACGGGTTTGACGAACTCGACGGCATCGGGGCTGGGCAGCATGTACATGAAGAGTCCCAGCACGGCGAGGGCGATGGCAAGGGCAGCGACACCCAAGGTGGCCGTACGCCGCAGGTTTCCGAAACGGGCAATGGCCTTGTACATATCGTCGACAGAGCCGTAGCGCGACTCAGGTTCGGGCTGTGTGGCCTTGGTGACGATGGGCTTCAGTTCGGCGGGAAGTCCCGACGACTGGTAGAGCCACTGGAGGAACTTACCTAATGAATAGACCTCGCTATGGCCGTCGGCAGTACCGAACTTCATCACCTCGGGGGCCACGAAGGCGGCGTCGGTTTCATCCTCGTAGAGCACATCCTGATCGGCCTTCAGGTAGAAGGAACCGTGATTGAGGAGGCACACCATCTGGTCGCTCTTGCGGATGAACACGTTATTGGGCGAGAAGCAGAGATGATAGATGCCCTGCTCGTTGAGTTCGCTGACGAATTTGAACAGGTCGCGGATGGTACGGTCGAGGAAATCCTTCTGTGCCACAACGGCCGGATTCTCGTTGAGCATCTGTCCGATGGTAAGGAAATGTCCCACCTCGACGGCCAGTGCGAAGAGCCCTTCGTCACCCTCGTTGGGCGTGAAGTGAAGCTGATGGCGGTCGGTAATCTTCTTCGTGGCCTCAGCCTCGTTCTGCACTCCCTTGGCGAACATCAGGTTATCAGCCAGCTCATCATGAAGCTCGATGAAGTTGGAGAATCGTCCGTCGATCAGACGCTTGTAGAAGTAGCCGTAAGGAGTACGGATACGGGTGGCCTTCCGCGCGTCTCTTGTCTCTATCAATTGTTCAAAATTCACCTTTATTAATTACGATTTATTTATTAACGATTTACGATTTTAATACTGCAAGCAGAAAATTCGATGCAAAATTAAACAAATAAATCGAAAAAAAGCACGTTTTAAAAATATTTTAGTACCTTTGCACCCGAATTTATTAAATAATAAATCGTAATTCGTAAATTTAGAAGGATGCCAGAAATATCAGTCCGTGGCCTTGAGATGCCCGAGTCGCCTATCCGCAAACTCGCTCCGTTGGCCGCCGCAGCCAAGAAAAGAGGAACGAAGGTTTATCACCTGAATATCGGACAGCCCGACCTGCCCACGCCGCAGGTGGGCCTCGACGCGTTGAAACAGATCGACCGTGAGATTCTTGAGTACTCTCCCTCGCAGGGTTACCTGAGCTACAGGGAGAAGCTGGTGAACTACTACGCGAAGTACAATATCAACGTGACGGCCGAGGATATCATCATCACCTCGGGCGGATCGGAGGCGGTGCTCTTCGCCTTCCTCAGCTGTCTGAACCCAGGCGACGAGATCATCGTGCCCGAGCCTGCCTACGCCAACTACATGGCCTTCGCCATCTCAGCTGGTGCAAAGATCCGTACCATCGCCACTACCATCGAGGAGGGTTTCTCGCTGCCGAAGGTGGAGAAGTTCGAGGAGCTCATCAACGAGCGCACAAGGGCCATCATGATCTGCAACCCCAACAACCCGACGGGTTATCTCTATACGCGCCGCGAGATGAACCAGATACGCGACCTGGTGAAGAAGTACGACCTGTATCTCTTCTCCGATGAGGTGTATCGTGAGTATATCTACACGGGCTCGCCCTATATCTCGGCCTGCCATCTGGAGGGCATCGAGCAGAACGTGATCCTCATCGACTCGGTATCGAAGCGTTATTCGGAGTGTGGTATCCGTATAGGTGCCCTGATCACGAAGAACGCCGAGGTGAGAAAGGCCGTGATGAAGTTCTGTCAGGCACGCCTCTCTCCTCCCCTCATCGGACAGATTGTGGCCGAGGCTTCGCTCGACACGCCTGAGGAGTATCTGCGTGACGTCTACGATGAATACGTGGAGCGCCGTAAATGCCTCATCGACGGTCTGAACCGCATCCCCGGTGTCTACTCGCCCATCCCCATGGGTGCCTTCTACACGGTAGCCAAACTGCCCGTCGACGACGCAGAGAAATTCTGCCGTTGGTGCCTCTCGGAGTTCGAGTACGAGGGTGAGACGGTGATGATGGCCCCCGCCGCAGGATTCTATACGACTCCTGGTGCCGGCATCAATCAGGTACGTATCGCCTACGTGCTGAAAAAGAAGGACCTGGAGCGCGCACTCTTCGTGCTCCGCAAAGCACTCGAAGCATATCCTGGGCGAAAGGACGAATGAATCTACCTCTATTCATAGCAAGGAGACTTTATAGCGACAAGGGCGACAAGCGTAATGTGAGTCGCCCTGCTATTCGTATAGCCATCATCGGAGTGGCTATCGGCCTGGCTGTGATGATCGTCACCGTGAGTGTCGTGCTGGGATTCAAGCACACCATCCGTGACAAGGTCATCGGATTCGGCAGCCATATCCAGGTACACCACGTGCTGACTTACAGCGGTGCCGATCCCCACCCCATCTGTCTCGACGACAGTCTGATGGCAGAAATCAAGGGCATCGGAGGCGTCAGTCATGTGGAGCGCTATACGATGGCACAGGGTATCCTGAAGACCGACGACGACTTCCTCGGGGCCATGTTCAAGGGCGTAGGACCCGAATACGACACCAGCTTCCTGAAGGAGCACCTCCTGGAGGGCGAGATGCCTGAGTTCAGCGATACCACCAGCCATTACCAGCTGGTGATGTCGAAGATGATTGCCGACAAGCTGCAGCTGAAGACAGGCGACAAGGTGTTTGCCTACTTCATCGACGAAGACGGTGTGAAGACCCGTCGCTATACCGTGAGCGGCATCTACCAGACGAACCTGACGCGATTCGACGAAGCCCTCTGCTTCACCGATGTCTACACCACCAACAAGATCAACGGCTGGAACAGCGACCAGTTCACGGGGGCAGAGATCAGCGTGAAGGATATCGAACGGCTGGACGAGACCGCAGACAGATTTGTGGAACGGATCAACCGTTCGGAAGACCGTCAGGGTAACGTACTCGTCTCGGAGACCATCTACGAACTCTACCCGCAGGTATTCTCCTGGCTCGAGCTGCTCGACCTGAACGTGTGGATCATCCTCGTCCTGATGGTCTGTGTGGCAGGCTTCACGATGATCAGCGGCCTGCTCATCATCATCCTTGAGCGCACGCAGATGATCGGTACGCTGAAGGCCATCGGCTCGAGAAACAGCATCATCAGGCACACCTTCCTCTGGTTCTCGGTATTCATCATCGGACAGGGCCTCATCTGGGGAAACATCATCGGACTCGGTATCGTGCTCGTGCAAAAATATACGGGCATCGTGACCCTCGATCCCCAGACCTACTACGTCAGTGAGGCACCGATGGAACTCCACATCCCGCTGGTCATCCTCATCAATCTGGCTACACTCGCCATCTGTGTCTTCGTTCTCATCGCACCAAGTTATCTGATTTCGCACATCCATCCCGCAAAATCCATGAGATACGAATAAAAGTGTTCCAAAACTCCACAAATCCAATTATTTTTCTAAAAAACTAAAAAAATTGCACATTTTTTTTTGTAATGTGCAGAAAATGATATAACTTTGCACAAAATTTAATTATTTGTGCAATTTTAATGGAAAATTTTAGCAGTTTTAATGCTTTAATCCAAAAGGCAATTGTAGAGAACTGGGATCAGGATGCACTAACTGATTACCAGGGAGTCACTCTACAGTTTCATGACGTAGCACGTAAGATTGAGAAAATACACATCCTCTTCGAGAACAGTGATGTCAAGAAGGGCGACAAGATAGCCATCTGCGGACGCAACTCAGCCCACTGGGCTGTAGCTTATCTGGCCACCCTGACTTACGGAGCTGTGGCAGTGCCCATCCTTCATGAATTCAACGGCGAACAGATACAGAACATCGTGAACCACTCGGAGTCGAGGCTGCTCTTTATCGGCGACTATGCCGTGAAGACCATCGACCCTGAGCAGATGCCAGCCCTCGAGGCCATCATCAACCTGCCCGATTTTTCGCTGATGATCTCGCGTTCAGATAAGGTTACGTATGCGCGCGAACATCTTAATATGTTATTCGGCAGCAAATTCCCCAAAGCCTTCAGAGCTGAGCACGTCGTCTATCACAAGGACGAGGCCGAAGAGCTGGCACTCATCAACTACACCAGTGGTACGACGGGATTCTCGAAGGGCGTGATGCTGCCTTACAGAGCTATCTGGGGTAACGTGGAGTACATCATCCGCATCCTGGGCAAGAAAGTGAAGGCAGGCGACAATATGCTGAGCATCCTGCCGATGGCCCACATGTACGGAATGGCTATCGAGTTCCTCTTCGGATTCTGTAACGGCTGCCACCTGTTCTTCCTCACTCGTCTGCCTTCGCCCGCCATCATCGCCGAGGCCTTCGCCACCGTGAAGCCCGCCGTCATCATCACCGTACCGCTGATCATCGAGAAGATTATCCGCAAGAAAGTATTCCCCAAGATACAGGACAACCGCGTGCGCCTGCTGCTGGCGATGCCCGTGGTGAGCAAGAAGGTGAAGGAGCGCATCTGCAAGGAGGTATCCAATGCCTTCGGTGGTAACTTCTATGAGGTCATCGTGGGTGGTGCTGCCCTCTCGAAGGAGGTCGAGGAGTTCCTCCTCTCCATCGGATTCCCCATCACCGTGGGCTACGGCACGACGGAGTGCGCACCGCTGATCTCCTACTGCGACTATCAGGAGTTTGTGGGCGGCTGCTGCGGCAAGCCCGTAGACCGCATGGAGGTCAAGATACTTTCCAATGACCCGGAGGACATCCCTGGTGAGATTGTGACCAAGGGCACGAACCTCATGCTGGGATACTATAGGAACGACGAAGCCACACGACAGGTCATCGACAGTGATGGCTGGTATCACACAGGCGATCTGGCCACGATGTCGAGCACAGGACACATCTTCATCAGAGGACGTATCAAGAACATGCTGCTGGGCGCCAACGGACAGAACGTCTACCCTGAAGAATTAGAGGACAAACTCAACGCTATGGCTATGGTTGCCGAGAGTCTGGTCATCCAGCGAGGTGAGAAACTCGTGGCACTTGTCTACCCCGACAAGGACGAGATGATGAACTTCAGTCATGAAGAACTGGAGCACATCATGGAGGAGAACCGTCAGACACTGAACAACCAGCTGCCCGTCTACAGCCGCATCTCAGCCATCGAACTCCAGGAAGAGGAGTTTGCCAAGACACCTAAGAAGAGTATCAAACGCTACTTGTATCAGAACAATTAAAAAGCTTATGGGACAAATACCGAGTTTTAATGCACTCATTCAGAAGAGCATTACAGAGAATTGGGATCGTGACGCCCTGACTGATTTCAAAGGCCAGACGCTACAGTACCATGATGTAGCCAGAAAGATTGAAAAGATACATATCCTTTTCGAGAACAGCGGTATACAGAAAGGAGACAAGATTGCCCTCTGCGGGCGAAACTCATCACAGTGGGCTGTAGCCTTCCTCGCTACACTGACCTATGGCGCCATCGCCGTACCCATCCTGCATGAGTTCAACGCAGAGCAGATACATAATATCGTCAACCACTCGGAAGCACGCCTTCTCTTCGTCGGCGACCATGTGGCTACGATCATCGACCCGCAGGCGATGCCTACGCTCGAAGGTATCATCAACAACCCCGACTACTCGCTGAAGATCTCGCGAACAGACAAGCTGACGTATGCCCGCGAACACCTGAACGAGCTCTACGGCAAGAAGTTCCCCAAGTACTTCCGCAAGGAGCATGTGAACTACTATAAAGAGGAGAGCCCTGAGGAGCTGGCTGTCATTAACTACACCAGCGGAACGACGGGATTCTCAAAAGGTGTGATGCTGCCTTATCGCGCCCTGTGGTCGAACTACGATTTCGCCTACAGTGTGCTGGGTAAGACCATCAAGGCTGGCGACCCAGTGATCTCGATGCTGCCGATGGCCCACATGTACGGTATGGCCTTCGAGTTCATCTTCGAGTTCCTGCACGGCTGCCACGTGTTCTACCTGAACCGTGTGCCCTCGCCTGCCATCATCGCTCAGGCCCTTCAGGAGGTCAAGCCCGTCATCGTGATTGCCGTTCCTCTTATCATCGAGAAGATTGTGCGCAAGAAGGTATTCCCGAAGGTGCAGAACAACCGCATGCGACTGCTGCTGCAGATGCCTGTTATCTCAAAAAAGGTGCGCGAGATGATCTGCCAGGAGGTACTGAAGGCCTTTGGAGGTCGTATGTACGAGGTCATCATCGGCGGTGCAGCCCTGAACCAAGAGGTAGAGCATTTCCTCAAGCGTATCGACTTCCCCTATACCGTGGGCTATGGTGCCACCGAGTGCGCCCCCATCATCTGCTATCGCGACTGGCACACCTTCGCCCCAGGCTCTTGCGGATGTGCAGCCCTTCACCAGCAGGTGAAGATCGTATCGCCCGATCCGCAGCATATTCCAGGCGAGATCCTGACAAAGGGTCCCAACGTGATGCTGGGTTACTATAAGAACCCTGAGGCTACTGCTGAGACCATCGACAACGACGGCTGGTATCACACTGGCGACCTGGGTACGATGGACCTCGACGGCAACGTCTTCATCAACGGACGTTCGAAGAACATGCTTTTAGGTCCCAACGGACAGAACATCTACCCCGAGGAGATTGAAGACAAGCTGAACTCGATGACCCTCGTCATGGAGAGTATCGTGGTACAGCGCGACAACAAGCTCGTGGCACTTGTTCACCCCGATATGGACGAAGCGAAGAACATGGGCTTCTCAGACGAAGACCTGAGAAACGTGATGGAGCAGAACCGCAACGGTCTGAACGAAATCATTCCTGCTTACGAGAAGATTACAGAAATCGAGATCCACGAGGAGGAATTCGAGAAGACCCCCAAGAAATCGATCAAACGTTATCTCTACACCTAATCATAAAGGCCCTCCCAACGGAGAGCCTTTTTTCATGATCGTTACTCGTACCTGTAATAATACCAATAGGTGCCTCGATACTGTTCCTCGACCTTCCCCTTACGTTCTGAGGCAAGCGGATACTTACGCTCCAGCGCAACGAGATTGTTGTAGTCCTCATCCATCACCGTCTGATGATACACCACCACAGGACGTGTCTTCGTATGGGTGTAGAGCGTCAGTGCCTCACGATAATGACGGGGCAGACTGTCGTTGATCGTGTAGTAACGTCCTATCTCCGAAGCGAACCTGTCGAGCTGACGGTCTATGAGATAACCGCAGAGGCGATAGTCGGCAACAGCAGGATTGGCCACTGAGTCCCTGCGCTCGAGCAGCTGCAGATAGCGCATGGGTTCCATACGCTCGGCAGGGCGTGCTCCCAGGAACTTATACAGACTGTCGGCAGGATACATCATCATCTCCGAGAGACTGTCAGTAGGCAGCATCTGCGAACTGTTGGCTGTCACCGGATAGTTGAAGAGGCTCTCGCCCATCATACCCTTGCGCGCCAAAGCATACATACGCAGCATCGTCAGGTCGGCATCACTCTCAAGCGACTTCCTGCCCACCTTCAGGGCACCGTCGATATCGCCCTCCAGCAGTGCGCGCTCCACCTTCATGCGGTAATGCGTCACAGCATTCGAGTTACCCATCCAGGCTACCATCATGATCAGCAGCGACATGATCAGCACGTTGATCCACATGGGTTGCGAGAAGAGTGCGATAACTTTGTCGTACTCCACCTCCTGAGCCAGCCGCCCTATCCTCGTGAGCAGCCACCACACGATCAGTATCAGGACGGGCACATACCACGAGAATCCCATCTCTATACCGTCAGCCCCATTTGGAATAATCGCCGACAACATACCCAGCAGCAGCATCGAAGGGAGATACGTGAGCGCATGCGAGCGCATCGTCAGCGGCACGAAGGCATAAACGATGAACTGGATGGCCCCAAGCACCAACGTGATGAGCACAGCCCCCACGAAGGGCTGATAACGCGTCAGTCCGTCACTCATCACATGCTGTGCCATCATCAGGATATCTGCCTGGAAGAAATAGAGCCAGCAGAACGAGAAAACCACAAAAACAATAGCACACATCAGCTGTATGCTGAAGGTGCTACCGTTCTTATCACTTCGTGGAATATTCATATTACTGCTTCTTCAAAACGACTGCCGAACGAGCGGGGATATAGAGTTTCAGCCACTCCTTCTTGTCTTTCACGTACAACGGGTCGTAGTTCGTGAAGTGAGTGACCGTATCATCGGCAAAGCCATTACCGCCGAAGTCCTTCGAATCGGTATTCAGCATCACCTTGTAGCTGCCCGTCGGCACGAGGAAGCCATAGTCGGTGTAGCTGCGTGTGGGCGAGAAGTTGAATACGAACACGAGGTCGCCACGCATGAAGCAGAGCACCTGGTCGCCGTCGTCGTGCCAGATCTCCGTCACTGGGGTATCCTGGAAGTTCTTCACCGTCTTGATGGTCTTCAGCATCTCACGGTCGAAGTCGCCCAGCCAGTGATAGCAGAGATCCTTGTTGTCGACGAGGTTCCACTGACGGCGTGCATACTTGTACGACCAGCCGTTACCCTCACGCGGGAAGTCGATCCACTCAGGATGTCCGAACTCATTACCCATGAAGTTCAGGTATCCGCCATTGATGGCACCAGCCGTTACCAGTCGGATCATCTTGTGCAGGGCGATACCACGCTGGGCCATATCGTTGACATCCTTCTTGGCGAAGTGCCAGTACATATCGGCATCAATGAGTCGGAAGATGATGGTCTTGTCGCCCACGAGTGCCTGGTCGTGACTCTCGCAGTAAGAGATGGTCTTCTCGTCAGGACGACGGTTCTTGACCTCCCAGAAGATTGAACATACGTTGATATCCTCGTCGCGCACCTCCTTGATGGTCTTGATCCAGTAGTCAGGGATGTTCATCGCCATACGGTAGTCGAAGCCGTAGCCGCCATCCTCAAACTTGGCAGCCAGTCCTGGCATACCTGATACCTCCTCAGCGATGGTGATCGCATCGGGATTCACCTCGTGGATCAAGCAGTTGGCCAACGTCAGATAGCAGATGGCATTGTCGTCCTCGTGTCCGTTGAAGTAGTCACCATAGCCTCCGAAGGCCTCACCCAGTCCGTGTGAGTAATATAGCATCGAGGTCACACCGTCGAAGCGGAAGCCGTCGAACTTAAACTCCTCAAGCCAGTACTTACAGTTCGAGAGCAGGAAGTGGAGCACGTCGTCCTTACCATAGTCGAAGCAGAGCGAGTCCCATGCCGGATGCTCATGACGATCGCCAGGATAGAAGAACTGGTTAGGATCGCCACAGAGGTTTCCGAGACCTTCCACCTCGTTCTTCACAGCGTGAGAGTGGACGATATCCATAATCACGGCCACACCGTTCTTATGGGCAGTGTCGATCAGTTCCTTCAGATCCTCAGGTGTACCGAAACGAGAGCTGGGTGCAAAGAAACTGGATACATGGTAGCCGAACGAGCCGTAATAGGGGTGCTCCTGAATAGCCATCACCTGGATGCAGTTATAGCCATCCTTGATGACGCGTGGCAGCACATTGTCCTTGAACTCCTTATAGGTACCCACCTTCTCGGCGTCCTGAGCCATACCCACGTGGCACTCGTAGATGAGCAGCGGGTTCTTCTTGGGCTTGAAGTTCTTCTTCTTGAACTCGTAAGGCTTCTCGGGGTTCCATACCTGAGCCGAGAAGATCTTCGTATTGTCGTCCTGAACCACGCGACGGCACCAGGCAGGAATACGCTCACCTTCTCCACCGTTCCACTTCACCTTCATCTTATACAGCTGTCCGTGCTGCAGGGCTTTCTCCGAGAGTTTCAGCTCCCAGTTACCAGTACCCTCAATGCGCTTGCAGCGATACTTCTCGTTCTCCTGCCAGTTATTGAAGTCACCGATCAGGTAGATGTCTGTGGCGTTAGGTGCCCACTCACGGAACACCCAACCCTTGGCGAGCTTGTGGAGTCCGAAGTACAGATGACCAGTGGCAAAGTCAGATAGTTTCTTCTTACCGTTTTGCGTCAGCTGGTTGATCTTCCACACAGCGTGGTCGTGACGTCCACGAATCGCACCCTCGAATGGCTCCAGCCATCCGTCATTACGTACCAGTCCGATATGCGGATTCTCGGGCTCAATCGCAGCTTTCTTCACTGCCACTTTCTTAGTCGTAGTCTTCTTGGCACAAGCCTTCTTGGCGGGCGCCGCAGCCTTTTTTGCAGCAGGCTTCTTTGCTGTTGTTTCTTTTTTAGCCATATCTGTTATTTTTACCTTTTTACTTTTTTACCTTTTTACTTTATATTACACCTTTACTTTAAAGATGGCCTTTTTGATTTCAGGCTCGTCGATGATACAGGGGGCATGACCATCCTGCGGGAAGAAGATAGCCATCTGTCCAGGATTCACGGTCACATAGGTCTGCGCCTTCGTATCACCGTATTTCGTGATGTCCTTCTCAGCATTGTACTCGAAGTCAGGAAGGTCAGGCAGCGGCGTGTAGCCGAATGTCTCCGCACAGGTGATGGGAATCTGGATGTCGATCATCTTGATGTGCGTCTCCAGGACGGCCGTTTCCTTGGTGCGCTGCGTGGTTTGCGCGAGGTTCAGGAACAGGTCCTTGTCCTTGATAGGATACTTGCCAGGCTCCATCGCCTGAAGGTCATGAGTCTTCAAAAACTCCACTACGTCGGCAAACAGTGGGTTCAGTGCCACATACTTGCCCAAATTCTCAATGGTGTCGATAATCATAATTGTTCTATTTTAGATTAGTTTATACCTTTCAATCTTCACTTTTCAATCTGCCCTCCTCACTTGTCTGTGTCCCCGGGTGTAGGTACCCTGCGCCGTGATGTTGCCATTGCGGTCCTTCTCCACAAAGCGCCCGTCGCGCACATCGTCCAGATAGGTGCCCTCAAAGCGGTTTCCGTCACGATCTTCCTCAATACACGGACCGTTCCTGTGACCGTTCTTGAACTGGCCCTTGAACTTCGAACCGTCGGCAAAGCGCACGATGCACTCTCCGTGAGGCTGCCCAGCCTTGAACAGACCCTCGATCACGTCACCGCTTTTCTTCGTCAACTTGCCACGACCATCCTGCTTGTCAGCCTTCCACTGGCCCACGTAGGTGTCGCCGTTCTTCCAGATGAAGGTGCCCTGACCCTGCTTGTCGCCGTTCTGGAACTGACCCGTATACTTGTCGCCGTTGGCATACTTGAAGATACCCGAACCCGTACGCTCACCACGCACATAGTCGCCCTCATACACGTCACCGTTCTGGAACTTATAGATACCACGTCCGTTCATCTCGTCGTCCAGCCACTGGCCGATATAGCTGTCACCGTCGGCATACTTGAAGATACCCTTTCCCGAGCGCAGGTTGTCCTTCCACTCTCCCTCGTAGGTCGAGCCGTCGCCCCAGTCGTAGTAGCCCTTGCCGTTCTTCTTGTCGTTCTGCCAGTCACCCTTGTAGAAGGCGCCGCCAGCGAAGGTGTAGAGACCCTTACCCGAGCGCTTGTCCTGCTTCCATTCACCGTCATACTTGTCGCCGTTGAAGTAGTACATCACGCCGTGTCCCTGCTGATAGTCACGGAACCAGAGTCCGTCGTAGCGGTTATTGTTCGAGAAGTAGTAGATGCCCTTGCCGTGCTGCTGGTCCTGGAACCACTCACCCTCGTATTTCTCACCGTCGTAGAAGGTGTAGATGCCGTAACCCTGGCGTTTGCCCTTCACGTACTCACCCTCATACACGTTACCGTTCTTATAGATGGTCTTGCCTTTTCCTTGTGGCTTTCCTGACATCATCTCACCCTGATACTCACCACCGTCCTTCGTCGTGGCCGATCCCAGGGTTATCTTCTGCGCTCCAGCCGTCAGCGGGAGCATCGCTATCAATATAGAATATATATATGTCTTCATTCGATCAATTTCATTATAATGAGATTGCAAATTTACATAGATTTTCTGATATTCCCAATTTTTCTCAGACTTATTAACGTTTATTTCCGATTATTTCGTATCTTTGCAGTCAATATGAAATATATCGCCATTATTCCCGCCCGCTACGCGTCGACACGCTTCCCGGGTAAGCCGCTGGCAGTTCTCGGCGGAAAGACTGTCATTCAGAGAGTTTATGAGCAGGTGAGCAGCGTGCTCAGCGAGGTCTATGTCGCCACCGACGATCAGCGCATCCAGGCGTGCGTGGAAGCCTTTGGCGGCAAGGCCGTGATGACCCGCTCAGACCATAAGAGCGGCACAGACCGCATCCAGGAAGCCGTCGAGAAGATTGGCACCGATGCCGATGTGATCATCAATGTGCAAGGCGACGAGCCCTTCATCCAGCCCTCACAGGTGGAGACGCTGATGCACCTCTTCGACGATGCCTCGACGCAGATTGGCACCCTCGGCAAACCCTTTGAGAGTCTCGAAGGCGTCATGAATCCCAACTCGCCGAAGATAGTCACCGATGTCCGTGGGTTCGCCCTCTATTTCAGCCGCAGCGTCATCCCCTATATCCGTGGCGTCGAGCCAGGCAACTGGTTTGGCCAGTACCCCTTCCTCAAGCATCTGGGCGTCTATGCCTATCGCCGTGAGGTACTCGCCGAGGTCACCCAGCTGCCACAGAGCAGCCTCGAGCGCGCCGAGAGCCTCGAACAGCTGCGCTGGCTCCAGAACGGCTATCGCATCCGTGTCGGACTGACTGATGTCGAGACCGTTGGCATCGACACCCCAGAGGATCTTGAGCGGGCAGAAGCGTTTTTGGCTAATCGGTAATCGCCGATAAGCCAAAAGCCTGCAATTCAGTATAGATACGCTGAACGGGGAACCCCATCACGTTATAATAACTGCCGTGAAGTCCCGTCACGCCGATGTAGCCTATCCACTCCTGAATGCCATAGGCCCCGGCCTTGTCGAAGGGCTTGTAGCGGTTTATATAGTACATGATCTCCTCATCCGTCAGCGACTTGAAGGTCACGTCGGTAGTCACGTCAAAGCTGCGCTGCATCTTCGTCGTCATCAGACTGACGCCAGTCGTCACCTGATGCGTGCGCCCGCTGAGCATCCTCAGCATCCTCAGCGCGTCGGCCTCGTCAGCAGGTTTTCCTAAGATTTCGTCACCCACTATCACGACCGTATCAGCCGTGATAATCAGTTCATCGTCAGCGATTTGCCCTCGATACGCCTCAGCTTTGCTTTTGGCGATATAAAGGGCAGCCTGCGAGGCAGGCAGATCTTCAGGAACATGCTCATCGATATCCTGGATGACCCTCACCTCAAACGGAATCCCCAGCCCCGCCAGCAACTCCTTCCTCCTCGGCGAATGACTCGCCAATATTATTTTCACCATCCGAAAGCCTTTGCATTCATCACCCATTTACCCTGCGCACGCAACGTCTGTTCGATCACGTCGCGCCCACAGCCATGACCACCGATACGGTCACTCACATAGATGCTCGCCTCCTTGATCTCAGGACAGGCATCCTTCGGACAGACAGGACACCCCACCCTGCGCATCACCTCCAGGTCAGGGATATCGTCACCCATATACATCACCTCCTCATCCTTCAGACCATACTTCGCCAGGAAAGCATCATACGTCTCGATCTTCACGGCACAACCGATGTAGATATCCTCAACGCCCAACCCCTCGTAGCGAACGCGCACGCCCTTGGTCTTGGCTCCCGTGAGAATCACGACACGCAGCCCCAGCTTCATCGCCAGTTGGATGGCATAGCCGTCCTTGATGTTCACCGTGCGCAACGGCTCGCCCTCAGCCGACATCGTAATCGTCTCCGAGCTCAGCACCCCGTCCACATCAAATATGATGGCCTTAATCTTATTTAAATCGTAATTTATCATAACTAAAACTTATTCAAATGAACATTCTCCCACTTCAGCCGATCCTCAGCCTGCGGCTTACGCTCATCAGCCCAGTGGCCTACAGCCAGGATACAGAGACAGTTCATATTCTCAGGGATATCAAGCACGCCACGAATCACCTCGTCGGCAGCCGTCCCGTCGTCGAGACCACGACCACGCATCTGGATCCAGCAGCTGCCCAGCCCCAGGTCCTCAGCCTGATACTGCATCGAGATGGCAGCGATCGAGCCATCCTCCACCCAACAGTCGTTCTGCATGGGATCGCCCAGCACGACGATGGCTACAGGCGCATCCTTCAGGAACTGCGACCCGAGGTTCTTGGCGTCGGCCAACTTCTCAAGGTCCGTCTTGTCATCCACCACCACGAAATGCCAGGCACGCTGACTCTTCGAGGTCGGCGCCATCAAGGCAGCACGGAGTATCAACTTGAGGTCTTCGGGGTCGATTTCCTCGTTCGTAAACTTTCGATGGCTTCGGCGCAACTGCACCAGTGTCTTAAAATCCTTTTCCATATCTTGTATTCATATCTTCATCACTGCAAAGTTACACATTATTTTTTAATTACCATCATTTTGCAGCAGAAAACTTTCCAACACCCAGTAAAAATGACACAAAGGGGGACTGCCCCCCCCCTTGTGTTACACCTTTAAGAATTCTACCTTACGTCGATTATCCTTGGGCCTCACTGCAAAATGTAGCCAGATAGAGCCCTTTGAGTTTTTCTCTATCAGAATCTCATCAAAATCCAGATTCGAATCATCTGCATAATCCATCAGGATCACGGCATACCTCATGGCCTGTTCCATACCATAAGTCCTGATATCCACTGCACAGCCTGTCAGATGATTCGAGTTAGTAGCCCCACCAGCCAACTTATTCACCGCAGGTGAACGATACCCGCTGTTGATTATAATCGGCTCTACATTCTTCGACTCGTCATAGTCCTCACCTGGGGTCAGACAATACAGTGTATTGTAACTATAACGCAACTCCTCCAGCCAAGGACAAAGCCTTTTCAGATTCTCAATCACTGCATGACTAGGAATATTCCCATCCGCAGTCTGATGTTTTGTTTTAGTCAATTCTCCCAACGTAAAGTGAGGAGAAAGTTTCATTTGCTTATTAATACTTATTTCTTGCATAATCTTAATGTTTTTAATGTGAAAATCCTAATGCC
>JAEETB010000185.1 GCA_016286575.1 Prevotella sp. | reverse complement strand
TCTCCAGTCAGATAAGTAGAGATTATCTCCGCTTTCTTCTCCTTGGGAAATCTTGGATTTAAAATTCTCATACAATTAACACATTTATTTAGTTCTTAAATGTGTCAACCTATATCAGTACAAGACAATCACTTTTCAATCTTCACCTTTCACCTTTCACTTCTTCTACCAGGCCCTCGAGCGCCCAAAGCAGTTAGTAGGCCACGACGCTGGCAAGGACAAAGGGGTCTGACCCTTCTGTGTCTTTTTTCGGGCAATTATTTGCTGATTGTCCGGAAAAGTTGTACCTTTGCGGGCGGAATGGATTTGTTAGATTTTCCACATCATTTATAATGGTTATGATTATGAGGCATTTAGTTATATCAACGGTGATGGCAGTCTTGGCATTGGGAGTGCTGACGTCGTGTGCTACGGCAGAGGAAAGGGCCGCAAGAGCAGCTGAGCAGGCAAAGAAAGTGACAGCGGCTCTGAATGACAGACATTATGTGATTGCCATTGATCGGATGATTCCCATGAGAGGAGCTTCGAAGAATGTGTCGTATGGCTATTCCGTGGAGGTGAGGAATGACTCGCTGATCTCTTATCTGCCGTATTTCGGACAAGCTTATAATGTGCCTTATGGTGGTGGAAAGGGCCTGAACTTCTCTGCTCCCATCAGCAGCTATCAGGAGTTTCAGAAGAAAAGCGATCGTCGCTCTATTGAGATAGGGCTTACCAACGAAGAGGACACTTATGTGTATATGATAGATGTGTTCGACAATGGGAGTGCCTCCGTTCATGTGACGGCTCGCCAAAGGGAGAGCATATCATATTCCGGGAATATGGAGTTTAAGAAGTGAACAGACAGAATCATAGGATTGGTATAGCATGGTTGCTGCTATCGGTATTTGTATCGATGCTGCTACTGTCGGGCTTGCACCGCCACGAGGCTGTGGCCAGTGCGGCTGTCGACTGTGTGGAGTGCGCTCACCATGTGCATCACTCTGGCCATTTCACCACATCTATCGACCACATGGACGACTGTCTGCTCTGCCAGTTCCTCCATCTGGTTTACACGACAGCCGCAATCATCGTTCTGGTGCCGCTGGTTGTCTTAGCACAGAACAGGCGTTTCCTACTGAACTGCAGAATGACACAAGAGGAACCGTCTGTCAGGTATACCAGAGGACCGCCATTCATGCTATAATCATTTCGGGATAGCATTTATACATATTTTTAATTTCAAAAGGAAATAACAGAATGAAAAAGATATATTTCATCCTGTCGCTGCTGTGGATATGCACGGCAGTGGCAGCTCAAGACCATAAACACCATTACAACCACGAGCATCCTCAGGACTCGACCGACGTATTCTATCGCCACCTGAAGCTGAACGAGGTGACGGTGACTGGCGTGACTGGAGATACGAAACTGAAGAACTCGACTGCTCCCATCTCGATCATTTCGGGCAAGGAACTCAGACAGACCACCTCGACCAACATCATCGACGCCATCGCCCACCAGCCTGGTGTGGCACAGATCACGACGGGCAGCGGCATCTCGAAACCCATCATCCGAGGACTGGGCTACAACCGCATCATCGTGATGAGCGAGGGTGTGAGACAGGAAGGTCAGCAGTGGGGCGATGAGCACGGCATAGAGATTGACGCCCAGAACGTGAACTCGGTGGAGATACTGAAGGGTCCGGCCTCACTGATGTATGGCAGCGACGCGATGGCTGGTGTGCTCATCCTGCACGGCAGTCCCATCCAGCCCGAGGGTGAGATGAAGGCCACGGTATCGACGGAATATCAGACCAACAACGGACTCTTCGACTACTCGCTGAACTTTGCCGGCAACCAGAAGGGTTTCGTCTGGGATGTCCGCTTCTCGGACAAATATGCCCATGCCTATAAGAACAAGTACGACGGTTACGTGCCTGGCTCACAGTTCACCGAGAGGGCTGGCAGGCTGATGCTGGGACTGAACAAGCGATGGGGTTATTCGCACCTGACATGGACGACCTACCACCAGACGCCCAGCATCGTGGAGGGTGAGCGCGACGAGGTGACAGGCGAACTGGAGTGCTCGACAGACAACGTCAAGACTTACTCAAAGGCCCTACCCTTCCAGCAGATCAAGCACTACAAGGCCGTGTGGGACAACTCGCTGAACCTCAAGAGAGGTTGGCTGAAGGCTATCATCGGCTATCAGCAGAACCGCCGTCAGGAGTTTGAGGACAATGCCGACGAGTACGAGCTCTTCTTCAAGCTCCACACCATCACTTACGACTTGCGCTATCTGTCGCAGGAGTTTAACGGCTGGAAGATGGCTGGTGGTGTCAACGGTATGTGGCAGCAATCGCAGAACCTCGGTGAGGAGTCGCTGATCCCTGAATATAAGCTCTTCGACATCGGTGCCTATGCCACTGTCAGCAAGTCGCTCGAGTGTCTGACACTGAACGGCGGACTACGCTTTGACAACCGTCATCTCAACTTCCACTCACGCAACTTCAACGGTATCACGGGCAGTATAGGAGCCGTCTGGAATGCCAGCGAACACCTGAACCTGCGCCTGAACATGGCCCGAGGCTTCCGTGCACCCAACATGAGTGAACTGGGTAGTGACGGTGTTCACGAGGGTACCCTGCGCTACGAGATAGGAAACCCCGAGCTAAAACCGGAATACAGTTGGCAGGCCGACCTTGGTCTCGACTTCACCTCGGGGTATGTCTCTGCCCAGGTGGCACTCTTTGCCAACCGCATCGAGAACTACATCTTTGCTCAGCGCATCGACATGGAGATGGAGGAAGGCTACCGCACCTACGAATATACCCAGGGTGATGCCCGACTGCTAGGCTTCGAGGCTGGCATCGACATCCACCCCATCCACAGTCTCCACTTCGAGAACACCTTCTCGCTTGTCGATGCCCAGCAACTGCACGCCGATGAGGATGCCAAGTACCTGCCCATGACGCCAGCCCCGCGCTGGACATCGGAACTGAAGTATGAACTGACACACCACGGTCACAAGACGCTGAACAATGCCTATGTGGCCCTCGGGCTGGAGCATAACCTCGCGCAGAACCATTATTACAAGGTGGATGACACCGAGACCCGCACACCTGCTTACACGCTGCTGAGTCTCTCAGTAGGCACCGACCTGAACATACACAAGAAGAAGGTTGCGGAGCTCTACGTCACTGCCGAGAACCTGTTGAACACAGCCTATCAGAACCACCTGAGCCGTCTGAAGTATTGCGACGTGAACAATGCCACAGGCCGTCAGGGTGTCTTCAACATGGGTCGCAACATCGTCTTCAAGGTGGTTGTTCCCATCGTTTTCTAAATGACACAAGGGGGTCAGACCCCTTTGTGTCTTTTTTCTGGCAATTGTCTGCTGATTGTTCCAAAAAAGTTGTATCTTTGTGGCCGGAATGGAAAAGATTATTTTGGGCATTGACCCTGGAACGAACCTGATGGGTTATGGACTGCTGAAGGTGGTGGACGGAAAGGCACAGATGATCACGATGGGTGTGATCGACCTGCGCAAATTTCCCGATGCCTACCTGAAGTTGGGTCATATCTTCGAGCGGGTGACTGGCATCATCGACGGTTATCTGCCTGACGAGATGGCTATCGAGGCACCGTTCTTCGGGAAGAATGTTCAGTCGATGCTCAAACTGGGCAGGGCTCAGGGCACGGCTATTGCTGCGGCCATCCATCACGGGGTGCCCATCCACGAATATGCTCCCATGAAGATCAAGATGGCCATCACGGGTAACGGTAATGCCGCCAAGGAACAGGTGGCAGGCATGCTGCAGCGACTGCTGAAAATCCCCCAGGAGGAGATGAGCAAGTTTATGGATGCTACGGATGCCCTGGCTGCGGCTTATTGTCACTACCTGCAGATGGGTCGCCCGGTCAGTGATGTGAAATATCGGGGTTGGAAGGATTTTGTCAACAAGAACAAAGACAAAGTGTCTAAAAGAAAATCAAAAGATGACGACAATTGAATTAAGGAACGCGCGCGCGAGGAAACCAGAGTGGTCGATGGCTGAGCCTGTGAACTTCACCCTCGAAGAAGGTGAGCATATCGCTATCATCGGGCGAAACGGCTCAGGAAAGTCTATGTTCGTGGATATGATCACAGGACGGCATCCGGCTTTCCCCGACATGGTGAAGTATGGATTCGACGAGCCTTATAACAATCTGAAACACATCACTTTCCGTGACACCTACGGAGGAGACAATGACAAGACCTACTTCCTGCAACAGCGCTGGAACCAGATGGAGATTGACGAGGAGACGCCCACCGTTGGGAGCAAACTCGAGGAGGCTTTCCGGCTGGCTGGAGAGGATACACCAGAGCGTCGTGCCTTTCAGCAGCATATCTATGAACTGTTTCATCTGAAGGATCTGCTCGA
This sequence comes from Prevotella sp., assembly GCA_016286575.1. GTDB lineage: Bacteria > Bacteroidota > Bacteroidia > Bacteroidales > Bacteroidaceae > Prevotella. Next base: position 1,876 of record JAEETB010000185.1, on the reverse strand, counting down.
CAAGTATATCATCCTGCTCTCGAGCGGGGAACTGCGCAAATACAAACTGGCTGCTTCACTGTTCACCAAGCCGCGTGTGCTCATCATGGAGAATCCGTTTATCGGACTGGATGCACCGACGCGTGACCAGTTGAAAGAACTCCTCACGATGCTGGCTAAGGAACAAGGGTTGCAGATTATCCTGGTACTGGCCAAGACGGACGAGATACCGGATTTCATCACGCATATCGTGGAGGTGCGGGAGATGAGAGTTTTAAGGAAGAGATCTTTTTCGAGGAATGTGGAATGTGGAATGTGGAATGAGAATAGTTCTGCGGCAGAGAATTCCCTCCAAGGTAATCTCATTCCACATTCCACCTTCCACATTCCACAAAATATTATCCATTTTAACAAGGTAAGCATCCGATATGGTGAGCGGACAATCCTGAAGGATCTGGACTGGACAGTCAGAATGGGAGAGCACTGGTCGCTGTCAGGAGATAACGGCAGCGGGAAGTCTACCCTACTCTCGCTGGTCTGTGCAGACAATCCGCAGAGCTATGCCTGTGACATCTCACTCTTTGGGCACAAGCGTGGTTCGGGTGAGAGTATCTGGGATATCAAGAAACACATCGGCTATGTATCGCCTGAGATGCACCGCAGCTATAAACAGAACATCCCCGCCATCCAGATTGTGGCCAGCGGACTGAAGGATACCATCGGACTCTATGTCAGACCCAATGATGCAGAGAAAGAGCAATGCCGGAAATGGCTGGGTGTCTTTGGCATTGGTGAACTCGCTGAGCGGAAGTTTATGGAGATGTCAAGTGGAGAGCAGCGACTGGTCTTATTGGCCAGGGCATTCGTCAAGGAGCCCGACCTGTTGATACTCGACGAACCGCTTCATGGACTGGATGATGTGAATCGCAGGATGGTGAAGGACATCGTGGACCGCTACTGTCAGAATCCAGCCGTCACCCTCATCTACGTCACGCATTATCAGGAAGAGCTGCCTCGTTGCATAGACCACGCCCTCTTCCTGAAGAGGAATTAACCCCTTCCTTCCATCAAGGCTGCCGTACGAACTCTCGACAGGGTCTCCGGAGTCATCTGAAGATAGCTGGCGATATACACCAACGGTGCGCGAAGTACCAGCTGTGGCTGGTTCTTCACCAACTTCGCATAACGATCCTGAGCACTCTCAAAGCGCAGCATGTCGGCATGGTGCTGGCTCAGGATGAGCGACTCCTCCAGAATCTTACGATACAGAATCTGGATGTTCACACTCTTCATGGCCACTGCCTCGAGCTCGGCCTTTGGCAGGGCAATCAGAATGGTGGGCTCCAGCGCCTTGATCTGCAACTGAGAAGGCTGCTCGCGGAACAGACTCTCAATACACATGACGATACTGTTCTCAGTCGCCATGTACTCTGTCAGTTCCTTGTCGTTCTTGAAATAGAACTGACGTACTAATCCCTTAACAACCCAATAAATGTTAGTACATGTTTCTCCTTCCTTCAGGACCAATTCGTTTTTGGCAAACTTCATGGGCACGAGAATACTCTCGAGGAGGTCAAGCTCATCGTGTGTCATCGTACTGTAACGACGAGCCAGTTCACGTGCCACATCTCTTGTCGTAATACTGATATTCGGCATAGGTTTTTAATATTATGTTATTAGAATTAATCAAGTTTAAGCACAGCCAGGAAGGCTTTCTGAGGCACTTCGACATTACCAATCTGCTTCATGCGCTTCTTGCCCCGCTTCTGCTTCTCGAGCAACTTACGCTTACGGCTGACATCACCGCCGTAGCACTTCGCAGTCACATCCTTACGAACCTGCTTCACCGTCTCACGCGCAATGATCTTGGCACCAATAGCAGCCTGAATGGCAATAT
>JAEETB010000184.1 GCA_016286575.1 Prevotella sp. | reverse complement strand
GATAGGGAGATTGTCGGTATCGACTGTAGAAGTGTCATCAGACAGCATGGATCGCTGCACTGCTGCACCATGCAATTCCCAAGCATATGAATGAACTCAGAATAGGATTCCTGCAGCAGCACAACACTGCTGACACCAAAGACAACATGCTCCGACTCGGTGAGGGTATACGCGACCTCGCCAAAAGGGGCGCACAGCTCATTGTACTACAGGAGCTGCATAACTCACTTTATTTCTGCCAGACAGAAAACGTAGACAATTTCAACCTCGCAGAGCCCATTCCCGGGCCCTCGACGACTTTCTTCGGCGAGCTGGCCAAGAAGTTCGGTGTGGTCCTCGTCACCTCGCTCTTCGAAAAGCGCGCACCAGGTCTGTACCACAACACTGCCGTCGTGCTCGAGAGCGACGGACAGATAGCAGGCATCTACCGCAAGATGCATATCCCCGACGATCCCGCCTACTACGAGAAGTTCTACTTTACCCCTGGCGACCTCGGTTTCCACCCCGTACAGACGTCCGTAGGCTGCCTGGGTGTACTCGTCTGCTGGGACCAGTGGTATCCCGAGGCTGCACGTCTCATGGCCCTTCAGGGAGCCGATATGCTCATCTACCCCACAGCCATCGGCTACGAGTCGAGCGACACGCCCGAGGAGCAGCAGCGCCAGCGCATGGCCTGGCAGACCGTCCAGCGCGGACATGCGGTGGCCAACGGACTGCCCGTCATTACCGTCAACCGTGTGGGCTACGAGCCCGATCCTTCCGGACAGACGAATGGCATCCAGTTCTGGGGCACCTCGTTCGTCGCAGGGCCACAAGGCGAACTCATCTATGAGGCCTCGACAGACGACGAAGAAAGCATCATCGTAGAGATGGACCTCGATCACTCGGAGCAGGTACGCCGCTGGTGGCCCTTCCTGCGCGACCGCCGTATCGATAAGTATACGGATATCACAAAACGTTTTATTGATTAATTGATAGTATTGATGAAGAAGAAAAGTAACATATTATTTCGCAGAGTGATGTGCGCCTTGCTCCTCACTCACTGTTCACTGTTCACCGCCATGGCTCAGGACAAGCTCGAGCCTTATATTGATGCCGCCCTCGTCAGTCACTACATGTGGCGCGGACAGGATCTGGGCAACGTGTGTTTCCAACCAGAGATCGGCATCCAGTGGAAGGGGCTGGATCTGTGTCTCGAAGGCAGCACTGGCTTTACACATGAAGAGTATGAGGAACTCGACATCCACCTGAACTACAGGTACAAGGGATTCAATATCGGTGTTACCGACATGTGGGCAGAGGGTTCCCTCGATTCCCGCTATTTCTCATACGACAGCAGGCTGGGCGGCCACCAGTTTGAGGGAGAGATCGGCTATGAGTGCAAATACGGCTCACTGACCTGGCACACGATATTTGCAGGCAACGATTTCAAGATCAACGGCGATCGTGCCTACTCCTCGTTCGTCGAACTTGCCGTCCCCTTCAAGTTCTTCGACCTCGACTGGGACTTCCGTCTTGGCGTGTGTCCTTACGAAAGTTCTGGTGCAACCATATCCATTGATAGTGAAGACGATTTAGGCAACCCGATCACGGAGAGTTATACGGCCTATTTCTATGCCGGCGGTTTTGGGGTCAACATGGTCTCGCTGCGCGCCACGAAGAATTTCCCGCTGAGCCAGAAGTTCAAGCTCCCCGTCTTTGTCGAGATTCATGCAAACCCTGCTGCCGAGAACGCCCGCATCCTGATGGGCATCAGCCTGGCCACCTTTTAAAACTGCAAACTTAAAAAACAGATAATATGTCAAATTTACTCAGATTCCAAGTCGTAGAGGAAGCCTTCAAGAAGAAGGCTGTTGAGGTACCCACCCCCTCTGAGCGTCCCTCAGTATATTTCGGGAAGTATGTGTTCAACCGTCAGAAGATGTACAAATACCTGCCTGCCGAAGTCTATCAGAAACTCATCGATGTCATCGACAATGGAGCCCGCCTGGATCGCAGCATCGCCGACGAGGTGGCTACAGGCATGAAGCAGTGGGCCCTGGAGATGGGCGCCACCCACTATACCCACTGGTTCCAGCCGCTCACCGAGGGCACTGCCGAGAAGCACGACGCCTTCGTAGAGCACGACGGTAAGGGTGGCATGATCGAGAAGTTCTCAGGCAAGCTGCTCGTTCAGCAGGAGCCCGATGCATCCTCGTTCCCCAATGGCGGCATCCGTAACACCTTCGAGGCCCGTGGCTACTCGGCATGGGATCCCACATCGCCCGTATTCATCATCGACGACACGCTTTGTATCCCCACCATATTCATTTCCTATACAGGTGAGGCGCTCGACTATAAGGCTCCCCTGTTGCGCTCCATCCACGCCGTCACCAAGGCCGCCAAGGATGTCTGCGACTTCTTCTACGACGATGTCCGCAAGGTACAGGTCAACCTGGGTTGGGAACAAGAGTATTTCCTCGTTGACGAGGGACTCTATTCCGCCCGCCCCGACCTGCTGATGACGGGGCGCACGCTGATGGGCCACGAGAGTGCCAAGAACCAGCAGATGGACGACCACTACTTCGGCACCATCCCCGACCGTGTTCAGGCCTTTATGAAGGATCTGGAGATCCAGGCACTCGAGCTGGCCATCCCCTGCAAGACGCGCCACAACGAGGTAGCCCCCAACCAGTTTGAGCTGGCACCCATCTTCGAGGAGTGTAACCTCGCCGTCGACCATAACATGCTGCTCATGTCACTGATGAAGCGCGTGGCGCGCAACCACGGATTCCGGGTGCTGCTCCACGAGAAGCCCTTCGACGGCATCAACGGCTCAGGCAAGCACAACAACTGGAGCCTGACAGCCGATCGCACGGCTGCCGGCGAACATGGTGAGAGGGGGACGCTGCTCCACGCCCCGGGCAAGACCCCCGAGGAGAACCTGCGCTTCGTCACCTTCATCGTAGAGACCCTCATGGCTGTCTATCGCCACAACGGACTCCTGAAGGCCTCGATCATGAGTGCCACGAACGCCCACCGTCTGGGTGGCAACGAGGCGCCACCAGCCATCATCAGTTCCTTCCTCGGCAAGCAGCTCACCGAACTGCTCGACCACATCGAACTCTCCGACAAAGACGAGCTGTTCGTCCTGAAAGGCAAGCAGGGCATGGAGATCGATATCCCCCAGATTCCAGACCTCATCATCGACAATACCGACCGCAACCGCACGTCGCCATTCGCCTTCACCGGTAACCGCTTCGAGTTCCGTGCACCTGGCTCTTCGGCCAACTGCGCCTCAGCGATGATTGCCCTGAACTCAGCGATGGCCGAAGCCCTGCAGAACTTCAAGCAGCGTGTCGACGAGCATATGGGCAAGGGCGAGACCAAGCTCTCGGCCATCATCGACGTGCTGCGCGAGGATATCAAGACCTGTAAGCCCGTCCGCTTCGACGGCAACGGCTACAGCGACGAATGGGTGAAGGAGGCATCCCGCCGCGGGCTCGACATCGAGAAATCCTGCCCGAAGATCTTCGAGCACTACCTCGACGAGTCAACCATCGAGATGTTCGAGGCCACGAAGGTCATGAACCGCAAGGAGCTCGAAGCCCGCAACGAAGTGAAATGGGAGACCTACGTGAAGACCGTTCAGATCGAGGCCCGCGTCATGGGCGACCTCTCGATGAACCACGTCATCCCCGTCTCTACCCACTACCAGTCGCAGCTCATCAAGAACGTACAAGGCATGAAGGACGTCTTCCCCGAGGAAGAGGCCAACCGCCTCTCAGCCCGCAACCTGAAGCTCATCCGCGAGATTGCCGAGCGCACGGAGCGCATCGAGCAGCTCGTCGAGGATCTCACCGAGGCGCGCCGCGTGGCCAACCGCATCTACAACATCCACGAGCGCGCCATCGCCTACCACGACAGCGTCTGCCCGAAGATGGAAGCCATCCGCTACGAGATCGACCATCTGGAGATGATTGTCGAAGACGGCCTCTGGTCGCTCCCGAAGTACCGCGAGCTGCTGTTCATCCGCTAACACATTTATTCACTAAAACCAGACTTGAATATGAAAAGACTAACTACCATTTCCTGCTGTGTGTTCATGGCCATGAGCCTGAACGCACAGCAGCTGCCTTATCAGAACCCAGAACTGTCGGCAGCCGAGCGGGCCGATGACCTGCTCACCCGTCTGACCCTCGACGAGAAGGTCAGCCTCATGATGGATACCTCGCCCGCCATCGAGCGGCTGGGCATCCCCCAGTTCCAGTGGTGGAACGAAGCCCTACACGGTGTAGGGCGCAACGGCTTTGCCACCATCTTCCCCATCACCATGGGCATGGCAGCCTCGTGGGACGATGCCCTGCTCCACCGCGTGTTCACGGCCGTCAGCGACGAGGCCCGCGTCAAGGCCCAGCAGGCGAAACGCTCTGGCGACATCAAGCGCTACCAGAGCCTCTCCTTCTGGACACCGAACATCAACATCTTCCGTGATCCCCGCTGGGGGCGCGGCCAGGAGACCTATGGCGAAGACCCCTACCTCACTGCCAAGATGGGACTCGCAGTGGTCCGCGGCCTGCAGGGCATGACCTACGACGGGAAAGATGTTCTGTCAACCGCCAACTATAAAAAGCTCCTCGCCTGCGCCAAGCACTTCGCCGTGCATAGCGGTCCGGAATGGAACCGCCATGAGTTCAATGTAGAGAACCTGCCCGAGCGCGACCTCTGGGAGACCTACCTGCCAGCCTTCAAGGCGCTGGTCCAGGAGGGCAAGGTGGCCGAGATCATGTGCGCCTACCAGCGCATCGACGGACAGCCCTGCTGTTCGCAGACACGCTATGAGCAGCAGATCCTGCGCGACGAGTGGGGATTCGAGGGTCTTATCACCAGCGACTGCGGCGCCATCCGCGACTTCCTGCCCCGCTGGCACAACACCGCCAAGGATCCCGCCCAGGCATCGGCCCAGGCAGTGCTCGCAGGCACCGATGTCGAGTGTGGCTCCGAGTACAAGAACCTGCCCATGGCCGTCCGCCGAGGCGACATCAAGGAGGCCGATCTCGACCGCAGCCTGCGCAGACTGCTCATCGCCCGCTTTGAGCTCGGCGATTTCGACAGCGACGACCTGAACCCCTGGACGAAGATCCCCGAGAGCGTCGTCGCCTGCGACGCCCACAAGCAGCTGGCACTCGACATGGCCCGCAAGAGCATCGTGCTGCTGCAGAACAGGCAGAACGTGCTGCCACTGGACAGAAGCGGGAAGATCGCCGTGCTGGGAGCCAACGCCATCGACTCAGTCATGCAGTGGGGTAACTACTCAGGCTTTGCCACGCGCACCGTCACTGCCCTCGAAGGCATCCAGAGCCTGGCACCACAAGCACGCTACGTCAGCGGCTGCGGACTGACCCGCAACGAGGTCTTCGAGAGCCGCTTCGGCGAACTGAGGAACCCGCTCGGCGGCCGAGGCATGCAGGCCACCTATTATAATAATACGGAGATGGAGGGCAAACCCGCTGCCACCACCAACATCACAGCGCCCATCATGCTCAGCAACGGCGGCAACACCGTCTTTGCCCCAGGCGTCAACCTGCAGGACTTCTCGGCACGCCTCGACGCGACGTTCATACCCACGCGCGACGAGACCGTCATCTTCAATATCAATGCCGACGACAAAGTGCGCCTCATCGTCAACGGCGACACGATCGTCAACATCTGGCAGGTGCGCAACCGCATCCAGGGCGCCCAGAAGGAGATGGAGGTCAAGGCAGGACAGCACTACCGCCTGCAGATCGACTACGTACAGGTCAGCGACTTCGCCTTCCTCGGATTCGATATACAGCACAAGGTGGCCCCTAGCGATGAGGAGCTGCTCGCACAGATCGGCGACGCAGAGACCGTCGTCTTCGTAGGCGGCATCTCGCCCAAGCTCGAGGGCGAGGAAATGCGCGTCAACGAAGAAGGATTCAAGGGTGGCGACCGCACCAGCATCGAGCTGCCCAGGGCTCAGCGCGCGACGCTCGCCATGCTCCACCGCGCAGGCAAGCGCGTTGTCTTCGTCAACTGCTCCGGATCAGCGATGGCACTCGTGCCCGAGCTGGAATCCTGTGACGCCATCCTGCAGGCATGGTATGGCGGCGAACTGGGCGGACAAGCCCTCGCAGAGATACTCTTCGGCGAATACAACCCATCGGGCCGTCTGCCCGTCACGTTCTACAAGAGCACCGACGACCTGCCCGACTTCCTCGACTACACGATGAAGAACCGCACCTACCGCTACTTCACCGGCGAGGCCCTCTTCCCCTTCGGATTCGGTCTCAGCTACACCAC
>JAEETB010000183.1 GCA_016286575.1 Prevotella sp. | reverse complement strand
GCAAAAAAAGAGTCCAACGATGTTACTCATTGAACTCTTTGCGGAGAGAGAGGGATTCGAACCCCCGGTACCTCTCGGTACGGTAGTTTTCAAGACTACTGTAATCGACCACTCTACCATCTCTCCAGTGCTTCGTTGTCTTGAAAGCGGGTGCAAAGGTAAGGAGATTTTTCGAATTGAACAAATTTTTCGGCAACTTTTTGCATATCCGAACAAAAATAACTACCTTTGCAGCGTGATTTACCCGAATAACTTCGAGCATAAGCTTGGTTTCGATGAAATCCGGAGGCTGTTGAAAGAGCGTTGCTTCAGCACTTTGGGAAAAGAGAAAGTCGACGAGATGGCCTTCTCAGCTGATGGTGATGAGGTCAACGAACGTCTGACACAGGTGAGGGAGTTCCGCAGGTTGAAGGAGGAAAAAGACGATTTCCCCATGCAGTACTTCTTCGACGTGCGTGAGGCTGTGACGCGTATCCGCATGGAGGGCACCCATCTGGAGGAAGACGAAGTGTGGGACCTGAGGCGTTCACTCGAGACGATTGCGAATATCGTCAGATATCTTGAACGTGATGCAGAGGAATCGGCCAGTGGTGAGCTCAATTACCCCTACCCTGCCCTTCATCGTCTGGCTGAAGGAGTAACAACTTTCCCAGCCATGATCCGTCGCATCGACTCTATCCTCGATAAGTTCGGCAAGATCAAGGACTCGGCCTCGATGACCCTGGCCAGCATCCGCCACGAACTGGAGAAGACACAGGGTTCCATCTCGCGTACCTTATATACTATATTACACGCGGCCCAGAAAGACGGACTCGTGGAGAAGGACGCAGCACCCACAATGCGTGACGGACGACTGGTACTGCCAGTAGCGCCACAGGTAAAGCGCCGTATCAACGGTATCGTTCACGACGAGAGTGCAACAGGTAAGACGGTGTTCATCGAACCAGCCGAAGTGGTGGAGGCCAACAACAAGGTGCGCCAGTTGGAAGCAGAGGAGAGGCGTGAGATCATCCGAATACTCACCGTCTTTACTGACGAGGTGCGCCCTTACGTCAAAGAGATTCTCAACTCCTACCAATTCCTGGCACAGATCGACTTCATTCAGGCAAAGAGCGAATGGGCGACACTGACGAAGGCCTTCGAACCCGTTGTGGAGAACAAGCCCCATATCGACTGGATACGAGCCATTCATCCCTTGCTGCAGCTCTCGCTCGAGAAGCAGGGCAAGAGTGTGGTGCCCCTCGACATCACCCTGACCCTCGAAAAGCGCATCCTGATCATCAGTGGTCCTAACGCTGGTGGAAAATCTGTGTGTCTGAAGACAGTCGGCTTATTGCAGTATATGCTCCAATGTGGTCTGCCCATTCCCATCGGCGATCGCAGTACCACAGGACTCTTCCAGCATATCCTGATCGACATTGGCGACGAGCAGAGCATCGAGAACGACCTCTCGACCTACTCTTCCCACCTGATGAACATGAAGCAGATGATGAAACAGTCGAACGCTGAGAGTCTGCTGCTCATCGATGAGTTCGGCAGCGGTACTGAGCCCACCATCGGAGGTGCCATCGCTGAAGCCATGCTGAAACAGTTCTGGAAGAAACAGACCTTTGGCGTCATCACCACCCATTATCAGAACCTGAAGCACTTCGCAGAGGATCATCCTGGCGTAGTCAATGGTGCGATGCTTTACGACCGCCACGAGATGCAAGCCCTCTTCCAGCTCGCCATCGGACAGCCTGGCTCCTCCTTCGCCATCGAGATAGCCCGTAAGACGGGTATTCCTGAGGAGGTGATCAAGGATGCCTCAGACATCGTGGGTTCCGACTATATCCAGAGCGATAAGTATCTGCAGGATATCGTGCGCGATAAGCGTTACTGGGAAGGCAAGCGTCAGACCATCCACCAGCACGAGAAATCGCTCGAAGGCCATATCCAGCGCTATGAAAGCAATCTCGAGGAGATTGACCGTGAGCGCAAGCAGATCCTGAAGCGTGCCCAGCAGCAGGCTGACGAGTTGCTGGCAGAAGCCAATCGCAAAATCGAGAACGCCATCCGTGAGATCCGTGAGGCTCAGGCTGAGAAGGAGCGTACACGTCAGATCCGAGAAGAACTGCAGGAGTTCCGTGAGCAGGTAACGAGCGACGACAACCAAGGATTGATGAGCGAGGAGGACTTCGCCAAGAAACTGCGCCAGATGGAAGAGCGCAAGGCCCGTAAGGCCAAGCGCAAGGCAGAGAAGGGCGAGCAGGAGCGCAAGGCCAGTGAGAAACTCGCTGCCCACGCCAAGACCTCGTCAGAGCCCCAGAACCGAGAGTTGCAGAAGGGCGATACCGTCCGCATCAAGGGTCTCGACACCATTGGCAAGATCGAGAACATCAGTGGCAAGCAGGCCACCGTCATCTTTGGCGACGTGAAGACCAAGATGAAACTCGAGCAGCTGGAATATGCCGACAAGTCGAAGGCAGAAAAGCCTGCGGCCTCGAAACACGCCGACCTGGCAGTAAAGACCTCGAAGATCACTCGCGCGACGATGGAGGACCATCGTCAGAACTTCCATCAGGATCTCGACGTGAGAGGTATGCGAGGCGACGAGGCTCTCAATACCGTCATGCATTTCCTCGACGACAGCATCCTTGTCGGCATGAGTCGTGTGCGCATTCTGCATGGCACAGGCACAGGTGTTTTGCGCCAGTTGATACGCCAATATCTGGCCACTGTTCCCAACGTTTCACACTTCCGCGATGAGCATGTACAATTCGGTGGAGCAGGCATCACTGTAGTTGATTTAGATTAAGTGTGCGCACACAATTTTCTTAAAAAAGCAAAAAAAATTTGGCTAACTCATTGATAATCCGTAACTTTGCACCCGAAAATTGATTAAACGCCCGTAGTGACGTGGTTCTCACGACGTGAAGTCGTCTTCTTGATACAGAAAATCTAAAGGATAATGCGGTTCTCGTGATGAGGTTCCGCCTAAAGTATAGAGATTATGAGTCAAATTATTAAAAAAGCATGTTTGAGCCTGATGACTCTGATCCTTCTCAGCACTGTCGCAATGGCAGGAGGCAATGGAGCAAAGAGTGTTAAGACATCAGGGTTCGACTGGAATCCAGTGATGGATGCGATTATTCAGGTAGAAAGCGGAGGCAACGCAAAGGCAGTGAGTGGAAACTCAGTTGGCGCCATGCAGATCACCCCGATTCTTGTGAAGGATTGCAACATCATTCTTAAAAAAAGGAACAGTAAACTGCGCTACACATTAGCAGACAGATACAGTCTGGAGAAATCCAAAGAAATGTTCCTGCTTATTCAATCATTTCATAACCCGGAGAACAACATTGAGAAAGCAATCCGAGCCTGGAATGGTGGGCCGAAATACAGTGTCCGTGCTACTAACAGGTACTACAAGAAGGTTATGAACAAAATGAAGTAGAATTATCTATTTCAAGTACCATACAGATCCGGTTGTCAAGATACGAAGCTTGGCGATCGGATTTAATTTTTAAATAATACTAATTTTTTTGCGCAATTACGCAACAATCATTACCTTTGCCGATGATTTTAAACAAATAAAATTATTGAATATGACACTGATTATCATTTTAGTCGTCGTTGCAATCCTGATATTTGGATGTATCGGCATCTACAACAACCTCGTAAAACTGCGTAACAACCGTGAGAATGCTTTTGCGAACATCGACGTTCAGCTGAAGCAGCGCCATGATCTGATACCTCAGTTGGTAGCCACTGTGAAGGGTTATGCCCAGCATGAGAAGGAACTGCTGGAGCGCGTCACCCAAGCCCGTGCTGCCGCTATGGGAGCCACGACCATCAATGACAAGATCCAGGCTGAGAACGCCCTGTCGAGTGCGCTGGCTGGGCTGAAGGTTTCAGTAGAGGCCTATCCCGACCTGAAGGCTAACCAGAACTTCCTGCAGCTGCAGGAGGAGATCTCCGACATCGAGAACAAGATCGCAGCTACGCGTCGTTACTTCAATACAGCTACCCGTGAGCTGAACAATGCCGTGCAGACCTTCCCATCGAACATCTTCGCCAACATGTTCGGATTCCACAAGGAGCCGATGTTCGAGATTCCAAAAGAGGATCGCGCCACGATCGAAAAGGCCCCTGAGATTAAGTTCTAAGGCGGAATGAGATACGTCGGAATCCAGAGCCAGATCTCGCGCAACAACATGAAGAGCATGTTGCTGCTGATTGCCTTTCCCGTCATCCTACTTGGTATGGCGTGGGTGTTCCTGGCTATTATCACCTATTTGGGAGCAGACTATTACGATCAGGTTGACGGCAACTATTATATGAACCAGGTTGGCGTCAACTACGAGCCTCAGCTGAATATCGACACAGTGAACTGGACTTTCACGAAGATAGCCCCGTTCATCATTGGCGGTGTCGTCATCTGGTTCTGTATCGCCTACTTCAGCAACACGAAGATGATCCAGCGGGCGACAGGTGCCCAGCCCCTGATGCGCAGGGAGAATCCGAGGGTGTATAACATCGTGGAGAATCTCTGTATGGCCTGTGGTATGGACATGCCGAAGGTGAACGTGATCGACGATCCCCAACTCAATGCCTTCGCCAGTGGTATCGATAAGAATTCCTATACCGTCACTGTCACCACAGGACTGCTTGACCGTCTGGACGATCGTGAGCTCGCAGGTGTTATCGGCCACGAGCTGACCCATATCCGCAATCGCGACACCCGTCTGCTGATTACGAGCATCATCTTCGTGGGTATCATCACCACCGTCCTCTCGCTGGTAGTGAGGATGATCTACAACCGCATGCTGTTTGGTGGCTTCAGCAGCAGCAACGATCGCAATGAGAAAGGCAACGGACTCTCCGTGATAGCCATCATGGTCATTGGAGCCATCTGCGCCGGCATTGCCTGGCTCTTCGTATCGCTCACCCGATTTGCCATCTCGCGCAAACGTGAGTTCATGGCCGATGCTGGAGGTGCCGAACTTTGTGGCGACCCCATGGCACTGGCCTCAGCGCTGCGAAAGATCTCGAACAATCCAGGCCTGGGCGACGTCGAGCGCGAGGATATTGCCCAGATGTACATCATTCATCCGAAAAAGATGGCTCAGGGACTGATGCAGTTTCTTAGTGGACTTTTCGCCACGCATCCCAGCACAGAGGAGCGTATCAGGATTCTCGAGCAGTTCTAAGCTGACCATCCATACAGGTTACTAAACGCAAGAAACGCAGCCCTCAGGGGTTGCGTTTCTTCTTGAGTTGCGGAGGCAGGATTCGAACGTGCGACCTCCAGGTTATGAGCCTGGCGAGCTACCAACTGCTCCACTCCGCGATGTTAATTTTCAATGCAAATAAGGACGTTTCCTGTTTTGCGGGTGCAAAGGTACAAAGTTTTTTCGAATTGGCCAAATATTTACGCTCTTTTTTTGAAATTTTCCACTTTTCGCAACTTTTTTGCCCAGATTTCTTGCGTATTTCAAAGAAAAGTCGTAATTTTGCACACTGTTAGTACTGTGTGCAATTTTTTAATCAACAGGAGGAATCATATATGTCCATATCCAAAACCAGACAAAAGCTTGTAGATGTAGCTCGCCAGTTATTCGCCAAGAACGGACTGGAGAATACGACGATGAACGACATTGCCCAACAGTCAGGCAAGGGTCGGCGCACACTTTACACCTATTTCAAGTCGAAGGAGGAGATTTACTACGCTGTGATTGAAAGTGAGCTCGAGCGCCTCAGCGACAAGCTCGACGAGGTGGCTGCACGTAAAATCCGTCCACAGGACAAGATCATCGAGCTCATCTATACCCATCTGAGCATGATCCGCGAGACGGTAGTGCGCAACGGAAACCTGCGCGCTGAGTTCTTCCGTAACATCTGGATGGTCGAGAAGGTGCGCAAGCACTTCGACGACGCAGAGATCGAGCTCTTCCGCAAAGTCTACACAGAGGGCAAGGAGGATGGCGAGTTCGACATCGACAACATCGAACTCGTGGCCGATATCACCCACTATTGTATCAAAGGTCTCGAAGTACCTTATATATACGGACGTATCGCGCACGGAATGAAGGAGGAGGACACCAAGCCCCAGGTGGCCAAGGTGGTCTATGGCGCGCTGGGTAAGTTCAGGAGGAATTGAAAGATTCAAAGATTAAACATTAAATATTAAACATTTTAGAAGATTATGGGATTATTAGAAGGAAAGACAGCGCTGATTACAGGTGCTGCACGCGGTATCGGAAAGGCTATCGCACTGAAGTTCGCCGCTGAGGGCGCAAACATCGCATTCACCGACCTCGAGATCAACGAGGAGACT
>JAEETB010000182.1 GCA_016286575.1 Prevotella sp. | reverse complement strand
TCAGATGAACCAAATTACAGAGAAAGAGGGCATCACAGATGCTAGAAAACTGGGTTTGCCCAAGTATGTTATCCTAGGTGTTCAACACTTGTTTGCTATGTTTGGCGCCACCGTGCTGGTGCCTGTGTTAACCGGTCTTTCCGTGTCGTCAACATTGCTGTTTGCAGGTATCGGCACACTGGTATTCCATCTTGTCAGCAAGTTGCAGGTGCCTGCTTTCCTTGGCTCTTCGTTTGCCTTTCTAGGCGGCTATATGTCGGTGAAGGCGCTTGGCGTTGAGCAGGGCATGAGCGAGACGTTGGCTTTGGATTATGCCTGCATTGGTGTGTTCTTTGCCGGACTGTGCTATTTCGTGATGGCAGGTCTTATCAAGACGTTTGGCATCGAGAAGATGTTGCGCTTCTTTCCTCCCTTGGTCACGGGTCCGATGATTATCGCCATTGGATTGGTGCTCTCGGGTAGCGCTATTCAGAACTGCACCACCAACTGGCCATTGGCTATTGTGGCGCTGGTTACAGTGATCCTTGCCAGTGTGTGGGGCAAGGGTATCATCAGGATTATCCCTATCCTACTGGGGGTGGTGGTGAGCTATCTGACAGCCGTAGCGCTGGGCGAGGTGGACTTCTCGTCGCTGAGCGAGGCCGCATGGATTGGACTGCCGTTCAGTAGAGAACAGACTGTGCTGGCCGTGTTTGACAATCTGGACACTACGTTCCTCATTTCTACCATCATTGCCATCATGCCTATTGCCATTGCGACTATCATGGAGCATATCGGTGATATGTGTGCCATCTCTTCTACCGTGGGCAAGGACTTCCTGAAGGAGCCTGGTCTGCATCGTACCCTGATGGGCGACGGACTGGCTACGGCTATTGCTTCGCTGTTTGGTGCTCCTGCTAATACCACATATGGTGAGAATACGGGCGTGTTGAACCTCACGAAGGTGTTCGACCCTGCCGTGATTCGTCTGGCTGCCTGCTTCGCCATTCTGTTGTCGTTCTGTCCTAAGTTTGCCTGTCTCATCGGTCTGATGCCAGCTGCCACGATTGGCGGTGTGAGCCTGATTCTCTATGGTATGATCTCGGCTGTGGGTGTGCGTAATCTGATTGAGGATAGCGTGGACTTCAACTCATCACGTAATGTGTTTGTGGCAGCCTTGATATTGGTGATTGCTATCGGCGTAAAATATGGTGCCGACGACAATGTCAGCTTCGGACCTATCCACTTCTCGGGTCTGGCCCTCTCAGCAATCGTTGGCGTAACGCTCAATGCCATACTGCCTGGTAAGTTGGGCATGAAGGTGAAAAGCGTTCACGGCAAGGAGAAAATGAACTAAGTTTTGGTGTTCATGAAAAAAAGTTTGATAATCGTGTAGTTTTTGTAACTTTGCTGCGTCTAATGGGTAAAAGATTCAAAAAACAGAACGACAATGAATGCATTAGAACAACAGTTTGCGCAAACCATAGCAGAACATAAGAGCACCATCTACACCGTGTGCTACATGTTCTCGCAGGATGCCGACGAAGTGAACGACCTGTTTCAGGAGGTACTAGTCAATCTTTGGAAAGGTTTCGAGAGCTTCGAGCATCGTAGTGACATCAAGACGTGGATCTATCGCGTCGCCCTCAACACCTGTATCTCAATCGACAGGAAAAAGAAGCGTCGCTCATCCGAGGTCCGACTAACCATGGACATCAACCTGTTTGAAGACCGTGATGAGGATACGAAACAAGTGGACATGCTCCACAAGCGTATCTCCAAGTTGCAACCCTTCGACCGTGCGATTGTCCTGCTCTGGCTCGAAAACCTATCGTACGAGGAGATCGGTCAGATTGTCGGTATCAGCACTAAGAATGTCAGTGTCCGCCTGTTCAGAATCAGAGAGCAATTAAAGAACATGTCTAACGATTAAAAATTGACCCATTATGAACGAGAATTTTGAATTAGAGAATATGCGCCAGCAGATGGAAACCCTGAAGAAGAAACTGGACCAGCAGGAGATCGTGAACGATCATATCATACGTCAGTCGATGAAAAAGACTGCCAGCAGCATTAAGACTCGCTATTATGCCATCATGGCAATCGCGCTACTGATGATTCCCTATTCCTATGTGATATTTGTCGAGAGACTGGGCATCTCGCTTGCATTCTGGATTGGTACCGCCGTATTTATGCTGATTTGCTGCGGAGCTACTTACTACAACAGCCTGAATGTAAACATCCCCAATGCGATGGGCAGAAACCTGGTAGAAGTAAGTAGCAGGATGGCCCGCGCCAAGAAGTTCGATGCCAACTGGCTGTTCTTCGGCATACCCGCAGTAATAGTATGGTTGGGATGGCTCACATGGGAATTTTACCAGCTGGATGCAGAGATGACACGCTATATGGTCTACGGTATCATTTGCGGAGCTGTCCTGGGTGTCATCCTCGGCTTTAAGATGCACTTTAAGACGCAGCACCAGTACCAGGAAATCATTGACCAAATAGAGGACATCACCACGGAATCGTAAAACGAGGAGCCCCAGCGGCTCCTCGTTTCATCTACTGGCTTGTCGTAATCCTGCGGATGTGGTCCTTCAGAATCTTATAGGCAGGGAAGGGCATGGCACCATGGTCGTAGCCTTGCATCTCGTAGAGCGTCACGTCCTTGTGGCCTGTGAGTTTCAGCATACGCCAGAAGTAGGCCTGCTCCTCGTAGCGTCCGAAGAGTTCCAGTTCGCGGTCGCCGGAGATGATGACGATAGGCGGGGCGTCGGGACGGACATAGGTAAGCGGGGCGTACTGGTCTATCGTGGCCTGAAGGGGACCGATGCCCTGCTGCTTGCGGATATTGTAGTGGGTGATGCATTGTCCGCTGAAGGGTACGAGGGCTGCCAGCGAGTCGGCATCTACGCCATACTTGGCGAGCCAACGCTTGTCGAGTCCGATCATATCAAGCAGATAGCCGCCAGCGGAGTGTCCGGCCACGAAGATTTTACGTTTGCAGCCATTGTACTTCGCGATGTTCTTGTAAGTCCAGGCCACGGCTGCCGCAGCGTCGTCGAGGATATCATCTATGGGCGCCTTGGGCAGCAGACGGTAGTTGGCAGCCACGACCACGAGGCCGCAGTTCTTAAGCTGCGGGTCGATATGCTTCTCACCGCCTTCAATACCTCCTCCATGGAACCACACCACCACGGGCGCGTCCTTTTGGTCCGTAGGGTAATAGACATCGAGCTTGCAGCGTTCCTGGGCGTAGGCATCGGAAGACTCGGTGTAGGGGATGTCGTTCACTTGCTGATACTGCTGACTCTGTGCCAATGCCATCATCGGCAACAGCATGAGTGCGAAGATTGTTGTTGTTTTCAGTCTCATCATTTTGTTTTTGTTGGGTTACTTGATAAACTATTTTAATTCTTGGTGCAAATATAACAATAATTCTGTAATTATCACTAAAAACATCCTAAAAATGAGTATAAGTTTTGGAATAATTCGCTATTTTTATTATCTTTGCAGCATAGACAACGATGGAGATTATCTTATAATAATTCCAATATTAAAAACTAAGAAAAGATGAAAAGATTTGTATTATCAACTATCATGATCTCTTTTTGTGCTTGTGCGTCGGCACAAGACCTGAGACTTAACGAACAGGATTATTTTGAGCGTCAGGGCGTCAACATCCTGGTGTTCAGTAACAATTTCAACGGCGGTTTCAACGACGAGAAGAACTCGGGTATCGAGGTTATCCATCACGGTGTCAGAACGGTGCAGGGTGGGGCAGTACGCCTGAACAACACACCTGAGCAGTGGGACCTCGTACCTAAGACCACCAGTCGTAAGGTAGACAAGGCCAATAAGTCTATCGAAGTGGGACTGCGCTATGACGACTACGACTTCGACAGCCGTATCGTGGTGACCGCCAAGGGCAAGGCCGTGGAGATTGCCGTCTGGCTTGACAAGCCCGTTCCCGAGAAGTTGGCTGGTGAGGCTGGACTGAACATCGAGTTCCTGCCCTCACAGTACTGGCTGAAGACCTTTACGATGGACGGACGTCTGAACCGTTTCCCGCGTTATGCGACAAGTCAGACCATCGCCCGCCCGAATAGCGAGAAGCCCCGTCAGTTCAAAGGCTTCAAAACCTATGATGACCGCGGTACCGATCAGTTCGTAGACCCGCTGCCTTTAGAGACGGGGCATAGCATCACGGTGGCTACCGATACGCCAGAGCGGATGATCAAGATTAGCAGCAGCGATGCCGAACTAAAACTCTATGATGGTCGTATGCTGGCCCAGAACGGCTGGTTCGTATTGCGCAGCGTGCTGCCTAAGGGAAAGACGGGCAAGGTGGTGACCTGGACTGTGGAGCCTAATGCCGTCCCCGGATGGATCAGGGAACCGAACATCGGATTCTGTCAGGTAGGCTATATCCCCGGGCAGCCGAAGGTGGCTGTCATCGAACTCGACAAGCAGGACAAACCACAGGCCACAGCCTCGCTCATCCGCATCAAGGAAGACGGTACGACGGAAGAGGCTTTCAAAGGCGACATCCAGTCGTGGGGACCCTATTTCAAGTATAACTATGTGAAGTTCGACTTCTCAGCAGTCAAGGAGCCTGGTGTATACTATATCCAATACGGCAAGACCAAGACCAACAACTTCCTCATCGACGCACATGTCTACGACAAGATTACCGATGCCACTACCGACGTTTGGGTGCCCATCCACATGAACCACATGTACGTCACCGAGGGTTACCGCACCTGGCACGGAGAGCCGTTCAAGGAGGGTTACCTGCAGGCGCCTGAGAGCGATCACTTCGACCTGCACCGTCAGGGACCGACCACCGACACGAAGTATAAGCCCTACGAGCTTATCCCAGGGCTGAACATCGGTGGATTCTTCGATGCCGGCGACTTCGACATCGAGACAGGTTCGAACATCAATGTTGTGCAGAACTTCATCCGCACCTGGGAACTGTTCCATCCTCAGCGTGACGAGACCTTCGTCAGTCAGAAGCAACGCTATGTAGACCTGCATCGTCCTGACGGTGTGCCTGATATCCTGCAGTTCATCGAGCATGGCACACTGAACCTCGTGGCACAGGCAGAGCAGATTGGTCACATGGCCTCTACGCTCTCCAACTCTGTACTCGACAACTATCATCACCTGGGCGATGCAGCCAGCATCACCGACGGTCTCCACTACGACCCGAGTCTGAAGCGCTACGAAGTAAGTGCCGATGGCAAGCGTTCTGGAACGCCCGACGATATGTGGGCCTTCACAACCCGCAGTTCACAGCTTGACCTGCGTGCTGCCACCATGTTTGCTGCTGCCAGCCACGCCCTCAAAGGCTACAACGACGAACTCGCTGAGCGCGCCCTTACCCAGTCGAAGCGACTGATGAAGGAAGCTACGGAACTCATCGCCCAGCGCAAGCAGCAGGCAGAAGATGATTTCAGCTGGATTGATGGTTTCGAAGGCCGTCAGATGGGGGCCAAGCCTGACAAGAAACGCCAGAAGCTGATGGAGCGCAGTCGCAAGAACCGCGAGCAGCTTGGTGACATGGCTACTAATCTGATGCTTTACGGAGCGACGCAGGAGAAACAGTATCTCGACAATTTTGAGAAACAGATCTGGGATGCATTGGAGTTGTATCTCGCTTCAAACATGCAGACAGCCCTCGATGCTGTGCCTTATATGGACGAGGCCTACAAACAGAAGCTGCGTCCCTATGTGGAGAAATACAGGGACTACGTGAAGAGCTTCGACACCAACAACCCCTACGGTGTACCCATCGGTCTCGGTAACTGGGCAGGTGTCAACATGGTGCTCAACTTCGGTATCACCATCAACTATGCCCATATCTACTACCCCGATATCGTCAGCAAGGATGAGACTTATCGTGTACCTAACTGGCTCTACGGCTGCCATCCCTATCATAACTACTCGTTTGTGGCTGTGGTGGGTGCTGCCCGTCCGAAGCAGGTGTTCTACGGCAACAACCGTGCCGACTTCTCAGCCATCCCAGGCAATGTGGCACCAGGTCTGTTGTTCCGTCAGCCCGATCACTTTGAGAACTTCGACGACTGGCCCTTCCTCTGGGGTCAGAACGAGGGTACCATCGCCGGCAATACGCAGTACGTCATCTTCGGCTCGTCGTTCAAGGCTGTGGTTAATCAGGAATAGACATTAATGGCTTGGAAACGAATATATCGCTGTAAGGATTGCGGCTATGAAGCCGAGGTGTATGAGGGACGCGGTCTGTTCCGTCAGCAGATAACGGCTATGACCTGCCCCGACTGTAAGTCGATCCAGAATATCGTGGTGGGCGGTATCATAGC
>JAEETB010000181.1 GCA_016286575.1 Prevotella sp. | reverse complement strand
CACTCGTCTGCGCCGTGCTGCTCGTCAGTTGCGGAGCAGATCAGGCCATCAAGAAAGGCGACAAGTTCTATGCCGTCGGAGAATACTATGACGCTGCGGAGCAATACCGTAAGGCCTACACGCAGACCCCGTCGAAAGAACGGAAACTGCGTGGTGAGCGTGCCAGGAAGCTCGCAGACTGTTATCGTCGCATCAACCTGACCAACAAGGCCATTGCAGCCTATAACAACGTGGTCCGCTATAAACAGGCCGACTCGCTGACCTACCTCTATCTGGGTCAGCTCCACATGAAGAACGGTAACTATAAGGAGGCAGAGAAGCAATTCCAGACAGCCATTGACAGCTTGCGGTTCTCGGCTTACGGTTCTAAGGTGGATTCAGCCTTACAACTGGCAGAGAACGGTCTGAAGTCGGCGAGGATGGCTAACCAGTGGCGGAAGGAGGGTTCTGCCTATACCGTGAAGCGGATGGACATCTTCAACTCGAGGCGTGATGACTATTCCCCCATGTTGGGAGGTGAGGAGAACAACCAGCTCTACTTTACCTCCACCCGCAACCAGGCTCAAGGCGATGAATACAGTGGTATCACGGGGGCGAAGGCAGCTGATATCTTCATGTCGCAGAAAGACGACAAGGGGAAGTGGGGCAAGCCCCAGAGCATCGACTCGGAACTGAACAGCAGCTATGACGAAGGTGCCTGCTGCTTCTCGCCTGACGGGAAGACGATGTATCTGACACAATGCAAGACCGATGCCAATTATCCCCGCTATGCGACCATCGTCGTCTCCTATCGTACTGATGCCGCCTGGGGCAAACCCAAGGAGCTCGTCATCGCAAACGACACCTTATACAGCTATGCCCACCCCGCTGTCAGTCCAGATGGCGAATGGCTCTACTTCGTCAGCGATATGCCTGGTGGGATGGGAGGACTCGATATCTGGCGCTGTCGTCTGCTGAGTCATGGTGAGCCTGGTGCCGTCGAGAATCTGGGGGAACCCGTGAATACCGCTGGCGACGAGATGTTCCCCACGTTCAGACCTAATGGCGATCTCTATTTCTCGAGCAACGGACATCCTGGACTGGGAGGTCTGGACATCTTCATCGCCAAGGGCAAATCGCTCATCCATCTTGGGGCACCGATGAACTCACAGGGCGACGACTTCGGCATGACCTTCGAGGGTACGCGCAATCAGGGATTCTTCTGTTCGAATCGGGGTGACAGCCGAGGTAACGACCATATCTACAGCTTCTATAATCCAGAGATCATCCAGACCGTCAAAGGATGGGTTTACGAGCAGGACGGCTATGAGCTCACCGCAGCACAAGTCTATATGGTGGGCAACGACGGAACGAACCTGAAACTCAGCGTGCGTGGCGACGGCTCGTTTACACAGGAGGTGAAGCCTGGTGTCGATTACGTCTTCCTCGGCACCTGTAAGGGATTCCTGAACCATCAGGAGGAACTGCACGTGGAGGCGGTCACGAAGTCGGAGGAGCATACGTTGCAGTTCCCACTTGCCAATATCTCAGCCCCCGTTCTCATCGAGAACATCTTCTACGACTTCAACAAAGCCACCTTACGTCCGGAATCAGCCACAGCCCTTGACGAACTCGTCAGACTGCTGAACGAAAATCCCAACATCACCATCGAACTCTCAGCCCATACTGACAGTCGCGGTTCAGACCAGTATAACGAACGGCTGTCGCAACAACGTGCTGAAAGTGTGGTCAACTATCTGATTGAGCACGGCATCGCCGCAGACCGTCTCACACCGAAGGGATATGGTGAGGGCAGGCCCAAGCATATCAAACGGAAGGTAGCAGAAAAATATGAGTTCCTCAAGGAGGGTGATGTACTGTCAGAAGCCTTTATCACCACGCTCCCTGAGGAACAGCAGGAACTGTGTCACCAACTGAACAGGCGCACGGAGTTCAGAGTACTGCGGACAACTTATGGCCTATTCGATAAGGAAGGTAAATTAATACAAAGGCCAACAGCAACACAACCGCCCACAGATTGATGGGGATCTCGGCTGTAGAAGCCGTTGCCATGAAAACCTCAATCCAGCCTAACATCATACGCAGGCCTCCAACGAACAAGCCTCGCAATACCTGCAAACCTCCGAAGGCGAAGAACAACGCTACGCCCACTACGACACAGAACAGGGTCCACAACTGCGACAGACGGTGTGCAGTCAACAGCTTCCTTTCAGGCAGGCTCTGCATCACCCGCTCTGTAAAACCATCATCTTCAATCTGCTGCTGGGCAGCCTGCTTGAAGAAGTTCTCTAACATGATATCGTCTCTATCGGTCATAGCCATTCTGTTTTAAATAGTTTGCCATTTTCTCTTTGCCTCGTCTCAAGTGCGACTTCACCGTGTTGTCAGCAATCCCTGTGATCTTACTGATCTGGTCAATGGGATAGCCGTCGATGAGTTGCAGGGTGATGCACATGCGTTCATCAGGTTTCAACAGTGCCAGCGCTGCGTAGATATCCATCTTCAATGTCTCGTTGGATGAGACCGTCTGACGAGCTACGCCTACAGAGGTATCCACATCCTCTGTCTGCTTCCTCGACCTCACTTCATCGTAGAACACGTTGTAGGCAATTCGCATGAGCCATGTAGAGAAGCTCGACATTGCGCGAAACTTCGCGATGTTCACGTAGGCCTTGATGAACGTCTCCTGTGCCAAATCGTCGCTCAGCTGCTCGTCTCCCAGTGTCTGATTCAGGAAGAATCGACGTACAGGCGACTGATATTTCCTGACAAGCTGGTCAAAGGCCTTCTTGTTTCGGAATACCGCCACCTGCGTCACGAGGGATATATCGCTGAGCTCCGCCACTTTAAACTATAAACTGAGAACTACATCAATTTCTTCTCTGGCATGACGATCCACAGCACGAAGTAGAATATCAGTCCACTGAAACATGTGAAGAGCGTCAGGAAAGCGTATGCGATTCTTACCAAAACGGGGTCGAAATCCAGATACTCGGCGATGCCGCCGCAAACCCCTGCCCATACTCTGTCATTAGAGCGTTCCAATCTTTTTGTCATAACTCTGTATTATTAACGTTGTTGTTGATGTTGCTTGATGATTGATTTCCCTGAGAGTCGTTTCCCATGTTCCTCGACTGGCGGGAGATAAACCACTTGCCGAGTCCGATGAAGAAGACGAGAGCACCTATGCCAAATCCGACCTTACCAGCGACAATGCCGAGGAAGATGGCCAGTCCGATGCCTGTGAACATCTGTCGCAGACCCTTCTGATACTCATCGTCATCGATCTGTGCGACACGATCCTTCAACAGTTCGTCGGGTATCGGCTGTCCCTTCTCCATAGCCATCTGGGCCAGTTTGATGCGTTCCTTACGGTTCTTGTTGACGAAATAGAATACAGCGATGATAATCAATACGGGTGCGAGAACGAACATGATGAAAATCAGGACCAAAGCAAAGATCATCCATCCGATGGCATCGCGGCCAACCTCGCCGAATACCTCATGGAAGATACCATTTACATCCTCGTCGGTGTCGACGTAGACGCGGCGGCGGCTTACATAATCGGTACTGTCGTTACTTGAAGCTACGCCTGTGGTGTCAGAAAAGGCCTCGATTGCGTCATGATTGTTTTGTGTAGAATCCACCTGCTCCGCACGTGGCGTATGGCGGTGGTTCTGTGCTACTGCTTCGGCATTCATGCTAAGCGTGAGCACCATTGCGATTGCGATTAAAAACTGTTTCATATCTCTTTGAATTTTAATTTCTACACCTTTTTGACGTAACAAATCATAAATTAGTTGCAAAGATACTCGTTTTTCCCATATTTTTTTTAATTTTGTACGCAAATTCGACGAACAGGTGAATTTACCCGAGGAATTTATCAGGGAAACGAAGCTGGTGATGGGCGAAGAGCGCCTGGACCGCTTCTTGGGAGCCTTCGATGAAGAGGCTCCCACGAGTATACGTATCAATCCGAGATCACAAAAGCGCTCGAGCTTTGCTCGCTTGCTACCAGAGGGACGCAAGAACCGTCCCTCTGTTATAACCTCTGTTACGCCAGTACCTTGGTGCGAAGAAGGTTGTTACCTCGAGGATCGGCCACAGTTTACGTTCGATCCACTCTTTCACGCTGGATGTTACTATGTTCAGGAAGCGGCCTCGATGTTCGTCACACATGCTGTGCGCTCTCTTTTGCCTTCATGTTTTCCCACTGGCCACATCGAAGCCCTTGATATGTGTGCTGCTCCAGGAGGGAAATCAACGGCCTTGCGCACGGTCCTGCCAGAGGGGAGCCAACTCGTCAGTAACGAGCCCATCCCCACGCGCGCACAGATTCTCTTGGAAAATATCACGAAATGGGGTTGGCCCGACTGCATCGTCACCAACAACTATCCGCGTGATTTCTGCAAGGCGAAAACCACCTTCGACCTCATTCTCTGTGATGTGCCCTGCTCAGGTGAAGGCATGTTCCGTCGCGATCCTGCCACCATCAGTGAATGGAGTCTGCAGAATGTCGAGAAGTGCTGGCGTCTGCAGCGTGAGATTGTTGCCGATGCCTGGGAGTGTCTGGCACCTGGTGGCATCCTTATATATAGTACGTGTACCTTTAATACGAAAGAGAACGAGGAGAATGTGCGTTGGATCATGGAGACCTACGATGCAGAGGTGCTCGAAATCCCCACAGACCCTGCTTGGAACATTACAGGCTCCCTCCTCCAAGGGTTTGATGCTCCCGTCTATCGGTTTATCCCAGGCATGACGCAAAGTGAGGGCTTGTTTATGGCGGTCTTCAAGAAAAGTGGAGTGAGAAATGTTCAGCGGCAGAAGCATCCACAAAAGATTCAGGGACTGAAAGTCATCTCTCTCGACATTCCACAAGCCACATGCCACGTAGAATTATCCTACCCAGAGGCACTGAAATACCTGCGTGGCGAGGCACTTATTCTTCCTGCTGACACCCCTCGTGGCATCGTCAACGTCACGTATCGTGGTATCACACTGGGGCCTGTCAAGAATATCGGTAATCGCGCCAATAACCTCTACCCCAAGAACTGGCGCATCAAGACCACGCATCTTCCCTCGGAGGAAATTCAAATAGTCAAATAGTAAATAGTCAAATAGTCAAATAATAAGATGAAACAGTATTTAGACATCCTCAACCGTATCCTTACTGAAGGTACTGAGAAAGGTGACCGTACAGGTACGGGTACCATCAGCATTTTCGGTACGCAGTCACGCTATAATCTCGATGACGGTTTCCCCCTGCTCACCACGAAGAAACTTCATCTGAAGAGTATCATCTACGAACTGCTCTGGTTCCTGAAAGGTGATACCAACGTGAAGTACCTGCAGGAGCATGGCGTCAGAATCTGGAACGAGTGGGCTGATGAGAATGGAGAACTGGGACCCGTCTATGGTCACCAGTGGCGTTCATGGCCCGATTACGATGGCGGTACCATCGATCAGATACAATATGTTCTGGATCAGTTGAAGAACAATCCCAATTCACGTCGAATGATAGTCTCAGCATGGAATGTGGCAGAAGTGAACAAGATGGCATTGCCCCCTTGTCATACGATCTTCCAGTTCTATGTGGCTGGCGATCGTCTGTCGCTTCAGCTTTACCAGCGCTCAGCAGACACCTTCCTGGGGGTACCCTTCAACATCGCCAGCTACGCCTTGTTATTGCAGATGATGGCACAGGTGACTGGTTTTAAGGCTGGCGACTTCATCCACACCACAGGTGACACCCACCTCTACCTGAACCACATCGAACAGGCCAAGCTTCAGCTTACCCGTGAGCCACGTCCCCTGCCTCAGATGAAACTCAATCCCGATGTGAAGAGTCTCTTTGATTTCCAATACGAGGACTTCGAACTCGTTGGCTACGATCCGCATCCACATATTAAAGCGGAGGTTTCTGTGTAATCAATCGTCAATCAGTAAATCGTAAATCTGTAAATCGTAAATCGACATGATTAGTATAATAGCAGCAGTGGCACGGAATCGGGCCATCGGATATGAGAACAAGTTGATCTATTGGTTGCCCAACGACCTGAAGCGTTTCAAGACACTGACCACAGGCCATACGATTATCATGGGGCGTAACACCTTCCTCTCACTGCCGAAGGGAGCCCTACCCAATCGTCGTAACATCGTCCTGACACGCTCGCAGAAAGCATTCCCTGGCTGTGATGTCTATACTTCGCTCGAAGAGGCCCTCGCCCATTGCGACAAAGATGAGGATGTCTATATCATCGGCGGTGCCAGCGTCTATCGTCAGGCACTCCCCCTGGCTGATCGTCTCTGTCTGACGGAGATCAATGACACCCCAGAGAAGGCTGACACCTTCTTCCCACCCTACGATGACTGGAAGGAGATCAGCCGTGAGGAT
>JAEETB010000180.1 GCA_016286575.1 Prevotella sp. | reverse complement strand
TAGTTTATTTTTGCTATACGTTGCAAAGATACACATTTTTTCTTAAGAAACGAACAAATCCACAGTTTTTTAAATACAGAACACCCGCACAGATGGACATTGCCTCGATATAACCTCAATATGACTTTAATATGAGTCCAATATGACTTTAATATGACCCTAATATGACTTCAACATGAGTTTAATATGACTTCATTATGACTTTTATATGAACCCAACATGAGAAAAGAGGTAACATAAAGGTAACAAAGAGGTTAAGTTAGGAAATAAAAATGAATTTTACAAGAAATCTGGCTGGATTTTTATGAACTCGCTGAGGATTGTACTGAGTGAGTTATCTTCTTTGTCTTCGAAATCCTTTTCAATTTACAAGAAAACAATATAATTTGAAGTCTAATTCTACAAGAAATAATGTTTCTTGCTTATATACAGAGAATTATATACGCTTTTAACACCTACTTTAATTCTACTTATATTCTACTAAAATTCTACTTAGATTCTACCTAGCTGTGTCTTTCGATAAGGCTTTGAGTATGTTAGTCCGTATATCGTTGTTAAATTCTCTAGAGAATTTGAAGGTTTGCTTCTTTCTTGATGGGCAGGAAGTAGGCTTTAATCGTTGAATTCTCTAGAGAATTTAAAAGAGAAGAAGGCAGAATGGAAACATGGTAGACTTTTAGTAGGGTTTTTGTAGAGGTTTAGTAGAACTAAAATAGACCTTCTCTTCATTAATAAATAGCTGTTAATCAGCGACAAATAACGCTTTTTGTAGAAGAAGAGCGGTTTATTGCAACAACTCTTCTGAATTTTCGATAATAGAAGTCGTCTATGACGGTTGTTCGTCGTCGCCTTTTCTGAACAGGTGGGTAAAATGCTTGGAGTAGAGCTCGGAGAGGCCTTGACGGTTGTCGATGGCCTCGCCCACGACGAGCATCGTGGTGAGAGTCAGCTTGTTGTCATGGACAATCTTCGCGAGGTCCTTGAGCTTGCCACGATAAATCTTCTGATCAGGCCAAGTCAGGTGATAGCAGGCTGCTACGGGCGTATCCTCTGGGTACTCCTGCAGGAGTTCGCGCTGCACATCGTCGACGATCGAAGCACTGAGGAAGATACACATCGTACTCTGACTCTTGGCGAGCAGGTGCAGTTGCTCTTTCTCAGGCATGGGTGTTCGACCTTCGCCACGCGTGAGGATAATCGTCTGACAGCGCTCAGGAATCGTGAACTGGCTCTGCAACTCGGCTGCTGCAGCGAGGAAGGAGGAGATGCCTGGGGTGATATGGTATTCCATGTGGTTGGCGTCGAAGAAGGCCATCTGCTCCTGAATGGCGCCAAAGATACAAGGATCGCCTGTATGGAGGCGTACGATGTACTTGCCCTCGTCATAGAATCTTTTCATCAATTCGCATTGCTCTTCGAGTGCCATATCAGCTGACGAACGCACGACAGCCCCAGGCTTATGGCACTCCGTCAAAGCCTTAGGCACCAGCGAGCCTGCATATAATATAAGGTCTGCACGTTCGAGCATCTTGCGGCCTCGAACGCTCACCAGGTCAGGATCGCCAGGACCAGCGCCCACAATCTCGATGTGGCCATGCTTCTCGCGCAGGTATTTGTAGTCGATGGCGAGGGCTGCAGTCCAGTTCTTGCCTTTCACCTTGGGGACAATCAGTTTACCATTGTTTGCACCAAGGATGGCTGCGGCTTCGCAGACAGAGGGCGTACCCACATGCTTCTGAACGGTTTTGCTGGGATTAGGCACCTCAACCTTGGCGAGTTGCTCAGCCGTGTAGTATACCAACTCCTCACCTAAATCATCGACGAGCATCGCGCAAAACTCTTCGTCCTGCTTCACGTCGATGGTGCAATAGCGCTTGTAGCAGGGCAATACGCCAATCTGGCTCATGGTCTCGTCGATTTCGTCGTAGATATCCTCATAGTCATTGGGATGGCTGGCGAGACCAAAGCCTAAAGACGCAATCATAGGCACGAAATGCAGCTCGAGCACGCCGTATGGCACGCAGAGGTTGTAGGGTGTCACCAGGATGACCAACTTAAACTTCTTGGGATCAACCTCTTCGAGGCTTTTGACGATGGTGACATGTTCAGGCAGAGTCTTCTCCAGATAGTCCGTTCCCTCGTCGCAGATTTCCATCAGCAGGGCTGTTGGCTCGCGATTAACGAATGCAAAAATGCATTCGTTCATGTCGTCATCGCTAGCGATGGCCCAGTTGAAGCGCTCTGCAAATGTATCGAGCGCCCAAAGACCAGCATTATCGCTCTGAGTGGTAATCACCTCTCTACCTCCGATGATGCCTGCGACCTCACGGGCCAGATCATTCGCCCCTCCGATATGTCCTGAGAGTACGGAAATGGCGTTCAGTCCCATGCTGTCGACACAGACCACAGCAGGGTCTTCGTGCTTGTCATTGACTAATGGGGCAATGGTTCGCACACAGATGCCCATTGCTCCGATGAACACGAAGCCATCGTACTTTTTCCACTCTTTGCCAACCATCGTGCGACTGATAATCTTGGCACCTAACTCACGCTGAAGCGAAAGGGCAATCTCCCTGCCTGCCTCACTGATCTGAATAACTGCTACTTTTTGCATTTAAGGATTTCTATAGGGTGATGTTCATCTATGACTATTCTTATGGGAGGCTCTTGGGTGAGGCCAAGTTTCTGGCAGGCTTCATCCCAGAGTTTGTGGCTGTCTGTGAGGACTTTAGGTGCCTTCACACTGTTCATGACAATACAACCGTCAGGATTCAGGTATTGTAATACTTTCTCCATGATTTCCTGAAGGTGACCTCCGTGACCTCCGATGAAAACGGCATCAGGATGGGGGAGGGTAGAGATATCCTCTTCCAGGAAATCGCCGATATGGATATCGATGCCAGGAGCACCAAAACGACGACAGTTTTCTTGGATGATGGCTTCGCACTCAGGACGGATTTCAAAGGCGATGACTTGAAGATGAGGGAACTGGAGACGAGCCTCGATAGAGACGCTGCCTGTGCAGAAGCCGATGTCCCAGAATACGTGTCTCTTTGGAAGCTCGAGGGCTTGAAGCGTCAGCAGACGGATAGGCATCTTGGTGATCATCTTCTCTCTTCCGTCGAGCAGGGCGAATTCAGAATCAGAAATGCCAAAATAATTAAGGCACGGATGACACGGATTTTCACGGCTTTCTAATATAAGGCAATTAGGCATCGTGAAATCATGTTTTGTGGCTTCTTCAAGCGATAGGGTGGTGACCTTTTCGAGTTCAGGATTGCCCAGATGCTCGCCCACATACATCTGATAGTTGGTGTAACCATAGTCTATCATTCGTTGGGCGATGACAGCAGGGGTATGCTCCTTATCCGTCAGCACGCCAATCTTGCCAACTCTCTCTATCAGTGCCTTATCGAACTCAGGCCAAGGACGCCCTGTCAGCGATACAATCCGCATGTCATGATAAGGCATTACCAGTCGATGAGCCAACATCTGGAGGGAATTGAAGGTCGGATAGACCACGATGTCTGC
Organism: Prevotella sp.; assembly: GCA_016286575.1. GTDB lineage: Bacteria > Bacteroidota > Bacteroidia > Bacteroidales > Bacteroidaceae > Prevotella. The sequence goes on along the minus strand of JAEETB010000180.1, from coordinate 2,883 downwards.
CTCAGGCATCTTTCGCTTAATCGTATTGGCAAAGCCAAAGAAAAGCGGATCGCCTGATGCGAAAACGAAGACCTCATCCCCTCTCCAAAGGCGAGGGGCGTTCTGATATTGTTCGAAGACTGTATCGAGGGGTACGGTAATGTCTATCCACTTGGAATCCTGAGGCAGCAATGGTGCTACGATCTCATGGTGGCGCTTACCTCCAGAGAATACCTTTCCCTTGCGAATGACCTCCATCACTTCTGGTGGAAACCAAGGATTTGGATTGTCCGTTATTCCTATTACAATGAACTTCATCGTGGTTCACTTTTCACTCTTCACCTTTCACTCCTACAAGTCTCTACCAGGCTTGAGTTGGGCAGCATCATCGAAACAGAGAATCGCATTACAGAGGGTAGCGGCGAGGTTAGAACCTCCCTTTCGACCCTCGACGATGATCTTGGGAATCTCACGGAAGGGTTTGACCATGTGCTTCGACTCACGAACATGCACGAATCCCACTGGGGCAGCGATGATGCCAGCAGGATGAGCCTTGTCCTTGCGGATGAGCTCACAGAGCTCCATCAGTGCGGTAGGTGCATTACCAAAGGCAAAAAGGGCATCAGGATGCTCCTCGACAGCCAGACGAATACCAGCCTGAGTGCGGGTAATACCTTTTTCCTCAGCCATCTGAGCCACACGAGGATCAGAGAGATAGCACTTGGCCTCGACACCCAAGCGCTGGAGAGCACCCTTACGGATGCCACTGGTCACCATCGTCACATCAGAAATGATGGTCTTTAGCGCACCTGTGCGAACCTTATTAAATAGAGTCTCTACAGCCCCAGGATCAGTATAGAGGATATTCTCCATATCGAAGTCGGCTGTGGTATGTATAGCATGGAGCAATGCCCATTTGTGGTCGAGTGGATAATCCTGACGCTTCAACTCCTTGGCAATGGTTTGGAAGGACTCAATCATGATGTTCTGCCCGATCTTATTGCCCTCAGTCGTTTCCTCACGATAATAGCCTCTTGGGGTGATGATATGCCCATCGGCAATATACGACTGAGAGTTGCCAATCAGGACAACTGTAAACATATCTATGTCCTCAGGGTCGAAGGCACCAAGGGTCGTGATCTTCATCTCCTCGTCGTCGCGGCCAGCCTGACGCACATAGCCTACTGGGGTTTCTGCCGAACGCTCCTGCAGGAAAAGCTCCTGCAGGCGATAAAGCTGCCAATAACGTCCATGCGACTTGGGATTGTAGATGGCCGTTACGAAATCACCTGTAGCAGCAGCCTTGATACGGCGCTCGATGACCTCCCAAGGGGTCATGAGATCGCTCAAGGAGATGATACAGAGATCGTGGCCAATGGGAGCACCCAACAGTGAGGCTGCCTTCTGGAAGGCAGAGATACCTGGGAGGGATGATACCTCAATATCAGTAGCAGCGTGATGGCGCTGCATCTCGTAGATGAGTGGGGTCATGCCATAGATGCCAGCATCGCCAGAGGAGATGACCACAACGGTCTTCCCCTGCTCTGCCAGCTCGAAGGCTTGTTCAGCACGCTGACGCTCCTTCTTCATGCCTGTATCGACACACTCACAGTCCTCGCGCACAAATGGCTTGATGAACTGAAAATAATACTGATAGCCCACCACCACATCGGCACTCTGAAGCGCCTCACGGACGGCGAGCGTCATATCTCCCTCGTTGCCAGGTCCTAAGCCTGCTATAATGATTTTTCCCATATCTGCTGCAAAGATAATAAATTTCCTGAGAAAAGAAAAGAAAAAGGAGGTATTATCTCACGACAGACCTCCTAATTCAAACCTATATAATAATACACGTATGTGAATGTGTCTACTTGAATCTCACCTTCAGTCCTACCACCAGCATGCGACCTGGTGAATAGAGGGCGTACTTACGCTGTGAGGAGTCGATGCGGTCGTCAATCTTATTGAAGATGTTATCCACACCAATGGCTGGTTCCAGAAAGAACCATTTCGCTACATCGAAGGAGTGGGTGGTGTGGAGGTTCCAGATGCCATAGCCAGGAGCGTCCTCATAGCCTGGGTAGTAAGTCTTCGACTGAAGACGGCCATTGAGGTTCACGTTCAGTCCATAGCGCCCCCAAGCATGGTGATAGTTGGCAGCGATGGTGGCAGCATGACGAACACTGCGCTCCAGGTTCTCCCACTCCTCACCACTCTTCGTACGAGCATAGGTATAGACATAGTTCGTGGAGAGGTTAAAGCCTGGGAAGATGTTCGCTGAGACATTGACCTGAACCCCCTTCACATCGCCCTTGTCACTGTTCTGATAGAGCGCATATTGCTCGAGTTTCGCAGCCTGAGCATCCGTCATTTCAGGGAATTCCTTACGGAGCATGGCCATAGAGACTTCATCGACCTTTACATTCTCCTTCACCACCATGTCGTTGATGCGGTTCAGATAGCCTGTCACACTGACGGCAATCACCTCGTCGCGATATTCTGCATTCAGCGAGAAGTAGTTGCTCTTCTCCGGATTCAGATCCTTATTACCAAAGCTGATCTGCGCCTTACCACGATTCACGGAGAAATAGTGGTAGTAGAGCTCGTCGAGTCCTGGAGCACGGAAACCTGCTGAATAGGTAGCACGGAAACGGAAATTTCCAGGTGCATACATCAGAGCCACCTTTGGCGTCAGATGGTTGTTGAAGGTCTCATGGTGAGTCAGTCGCAGTCCAAGAGTAGCCGTGAAGTTCTTAAAGAGCCTGTGCTCGTGCTGGGCGTAGGCAGCAAGCGAATATACATTCTCCTCGATATTGCCTGAGGTCGCTGTCAAGTAGTCCTTGCGCCAGTCAGCGCCAAAGATGGTGGTGGAGTTCTTCGCCAGTCCGAGGATGGCCTTCAATT
>JAEETB010000179.1 GCA_016286575.1 Prevotella sp. | reverse complement strand
CAGCACGATGTTCGGCAGCAAGCTTATTGAAGGCATCCTGCACCTTCTGCATCCTCAGTTGTTTGGAGAACTGGCCAAGCTGGCCTTCGCTGTACACATCTCCCCAGACTATGTAGAACTGCGAACCGCTACTACGGCGCTCAGGATTCACCTCGTCACCCTGGCGTGCAGCAGCCAATGCGCCACGCTTATGGAAAAGTCCGTCCTTAATCTCGGCTTCAAGTGTGTAGTCAGGACCACCGACGCCCAGCATCTTCCCAGCAGGTGCACCCTTGGAATCGGGGTCACCCCCCTGAATCATAAAGTTCTTGATAACCCGATGGAACAGCGTACCATCATAATAACCCTCCTTCGCCAACTTCAAGAAATTGTCGCGATGGATGGGAGTCTCGTCGTATAGGCGAACTACGATGTCGCCCAGCATGGTTTGAATCTTTACTTTCATAAACTATCCTAATAATTGCTGCAAAAGTACGAAAAAAAGCCCATTTTTACGTACCTTTGCCAGAGTTTTTAATAGTATTTGTGAAATGGAGAGCTTTGAAGAGCAATTACGCAAAGACCTGCATCAGTTCCTGCTGAGCATGAAAGAAGTGGATGAACGGATGCCGGAGTGTCCTGACGTGGAAGATAAGTGGGAAGAGATAGCCAAGGCTTATATCCCTGACGGCATCCGCGAGTTTCAGGACTTCCCTTCGGCCTCACTCGGCTGGATGATGTATATCGGCATGGCTGTAGCGAAGATGTGGGACACGGAATGGGAGATATACTCAAAGATTGAAGACCTTTACGCCTATATGCGCGACAAGCGGGGCTATGATGCGATGGACGAATACATCCGCGAGGAAGTGCTGTTGCTGCAGGGCGTGGACTATACCGTTCTGGAAAAGGTGACTGGCGAGTGTGCATCGCGGGTCTATAATGCCTTGATGCACCAGCGACTCGAACCAGGCACTAAGGAGGCCTTCAATGGCTACGTTGCCTGCCTGCACCAGTTATACCTTTTTGGAACTGCAATGCAGTTGAAGCGAATGGGTTATCACATGACGAAGATGAATTGAGAAAATGCAGATTATTCTCGCATCAGCCAAAATCATGAACGACAGGGTGAAGTCGATTCCTGACATCAGCTTGTCAACACCTCGTTTTCAGAATGAGGCAGAGGGATTCGCAAGGGATATGGTCCAGTATTCCGCTGAGTCGATTGCCGAGATGCTGGGCTGCAGCCAGCAGATTGCCGCTCAGAACAGGTTGCGCTATATGCGCTTCTTCGATGATGCCGCGAAGCTGCCAGCAATTCTTGCCTATCACGGTCAGGCTTACAAGCATTTGAAGGCTGAGACGCTGACGGTCGATGACCTCGATGTTGCGCAAGGGAAGTTGTGGATTACTTCATTTCTCTATGGTCTGCTCCGGCCTTTGGATGCTATTCTCCCGTATCGGATGGAGGGCTATGTAGAACTGCCGAGCGGAGAGGGTCAGAATATGTTCGCTTTTTGGAAGAGGCGTCTGACAGACATCCTGATTGATGCCGTGAAGTCCGATGACGGCGTATTGATTCATCTTGCTACGGAGGAATACCAGCACCTGTTCGATTGGCAGCGCGTCCGCAAGGAAGTGCGAATTGTTCAACCTTTGTTCTATGTCCGAAAGGGTAATGACCTGAAAATGCAGGCTGTCTGGGCCAAGACATGCCGTGGTGCGATGACCCGATTCATCATTGAGAACAGCATCGACAAGCCCGAAGATATCTGTGGTTTCAGTTACGAGGGCTTTTCATACGAGCCGAAGCTTGGAGAGCCCGATTATCCGCATTTTATAAAAGAATAGTTGTATGAGAAAGGTTTTAATAGATGCGCATACGCATACGGTGGCATCAGGACATGCCTACAGTAGCCTTCAGGAGATGGCCAAGGCTGCTGCCGACATGGAATTGGAAGTGCTGGGTATCACTGAGCATGGGCCGAGTGTGCCAGGCACGTGTCCGACGTTGTATTTCAAGAATATGTTCACCGTGCCTCGCCAGATGTATGGCATACGGCTGCTGATGGGCTGCGAAATCAACATTCTCGATACGAAAGGCAGTCTTGACCTGACGGATGAGCAAATTGGGTGGCTCGACCTTGCCATTGCGGGCATTCATGCTGCGTGGTATCAAGGTGGCACGAAGGATGAGAACACGGAGGGGATGATCCGTGTCATCAAGAATCCCAAGATTCACATAATCAGTCATCCTGGTGACGGCTCAGCTGAAATGGACTTCGAGCAGCTGGTGCTGGCTGCCAAGGAGGCGCATACGCTATTGGAGGTAAACAACCATTCACTGGCTCCACAGCGCAAGAAGACAGTGGCGCGGGATAATAATCTAGAGATTCTTCGCTTATGCAAGAAGTATGATGTTCCCACGATTCTTGGCAGCGATGCACACATTTCGTTCCAGATTGCAGACTATGAACGGCTCTATCCGCTGTTGGTAGAGACGGATTTCCCAGACGAGCTGATTATGAACTACTGGCCTGACAAGTTCTTCGATTATCTGGGGATTCAGAGATAGAACGCGAATTTCGAGCCTTTTGCTCCGATGCCGTCGTAGTCGGCAGTGATGGGGAACTGACAGCAAAGATTGCCGATAGCATCATCATCAAGCGTGACAGTCAGCTCCAGTTCTATGGCCATCCGTCGCTCGCTGTAGCTGAGATTCCAGATGCATTCGCCCAAAACGGCATTCACCACCGTTCTAATCTCATCCTGCGTGCGCCATATGGAATCGTAGTCAGTCATAGTATTCAATATTCAGTTCTTCGCTGACGTTGAAATCATCATGGAACCCATCATCATACGAATAGACGATTCGCATGCCACGATAGGTAGAAGGAACCTTCAATATTTCCAACAGATGCCATTTGGGACGGCCAAAGTCGTATGATTCCCTGTCAAGGAGAATGCGATTGGAAACAAAGTCAAAATGATAGTACCCACCGCCGATGCACTGGTCACCCGGCTTCAGCAAATGCTTATGCTGGTTAACTTGGCCAAAGCGAAAGTAGCCATCAAGAGTTATTATGAACTTCGGGAGATTCATAGGGCATGTCCACCAGATACTTTAATGACTTGACCCGTTAGCATTCTCGCCTGCTCACTCGCTAGAAACAGAATCGTTTCTGCAATATCTTCCGGCTGAATCAGTTTACCCATAGGAATGATTGGAAGAACAGACTGTTCCAAATCGGCATCAATCCATCCCGTCTGAGTCGGACCTGGTGCAACACAATTGACGGTAATGCCGTACTTTGCCACCTCCAAGGCTATGCTGCGGGTAAGTGCTTCAAGTGTAGCCTTACTTGCTCCGTAGGTTATCTGCCCTGCAAAAACCTGTGATGCATCGGTTGAGATGTTGATGATGCGTCCATAATCACCGCGATGAGTAATCATCTCCCTTGTCATCAGGATACTTCCGCGGACATTGACAGCAAAAGTGTCATCAATCACCTCCTGCGTAATTATCTCTATGGTGTCAATACCGTCCATGTCACCATCGGCCGCATTGTTGACCAGGATATCGACCCTTCCATATCGTTCAAGGACTTTCGAATAGATTTCCTTTACGGCAGCTTCATTGGAAATGTCACTTTCCAGAATCATATAGTCGGCATTCATATCCTTTAGCCTACTCTCAACACGATCAGCATTGCCTGAGTTTGCCTCGAAATACCTGTCCGTGCCGTTCTTGTCAGTCTTCGATGGGTCGAAGGGCCTGTGGATTCTTTTGTATACCAAGACTACTTTAGCCCCTTCACGAGCAAATGCGAATGCCGTGGTAGCCCCAATCCCCTGAGGGTTATTCGCTCCAGTAATCAGAGCAACTTTATCCTTAAGTCCGTAGTTAACCATATAATTACCTTCTTTTGTTTTATCGGATTATTATTCTCCAATAATTGTTACTACCAACTCTCTGGAGCCGCCGTAGTTGCGGAACTCGCAAAAGTAGATTCCTTGCCAAGTGCCGAGGTTCAGACGGCCATCGGTGATGGGGATGGTGATGCTGACACCACTCAGTGTCGATTTGGCATGAGCAGGCATATCGTCGGCACCCTCCAACGTATGTTCATACTCAGGACGATTCTCCGGCACGAGACGATTGAAAATCGTTTCCATATCGACACGAACATCTGGGTCGCAGTTTTCGTTGATACTCAGTCCGCAACTGGTGTGCTTCGTGAAGATGTTCACGATGCCCGTCTTCGGCAGCTTCGGCAACTGGCTCACTATCTCGCTCGTCACCAAATGGAAGCCGCGACGTTTCGGCTTCAGTGTTATTTCAATTTGCTGTACCATAACGGGTGCAAAGGTACGAATAAAAATTGATATGAGGAGTTTTCCCTACTTACAAATAGGGAAAAATCCCCTCCATATTATGATTTTTCCTTTGTAAACCTCACTAAAAGTTCCTAACTTTGCACCGAGAAAAAGAAACAAATGTCTCACCATTTAAAGTATAGGAGATTAAGATATGAAGAAGATGATGATTCTGGCAGTGATGATGGTCATGACTATCTCGGCCAACGCAATGAGCTATAACGCAGCAAAGCACGAGGCACTGTTCCTGAGCGACAAGATGGCTTACGAGCTGAACCTCACCGCTGCACAGTATGAGGCAGTCTACGAGATCAACCTCGACTACCTGATGAGCCTGAACGGACACGGTGATGTCTTCGGCATCTGGTGGGATCGTCGTAATGCAGACCTCCGCTTCGTGCTGAACAGCTGGCAGTTCGACAAGTATATGAGCCTGGCTCACTTCTATCGTCCTGTAGCTTGGCATGCAGGTGGCTGGACATTCGCAGTGTACTCCCACTATGACAGAGGCCGTTTCTTCAACGCTCACCCGAAGGTTTTCGTTACCTACAGGGGCGGCAACAACCATCGTGACCCTCGCTTCTATGCCGGACGTCACATGCCGAAGCCCGCTGTGCATCATCCTGCACCTCCAGTGCATCGCCATGCACCAGCTCCGGCTCCGCATCACGGAAAGCCCGCAGTTGCACACAATGACCGTCACGGCTCAGACCGTCACATGGCAATGAACACAAGTCGCGGTAACGGTGGTCACTTCGGACGCAGGTAACTTCGTAAACTCTCTCTATGCCTTGAAAGAGGACTTGCGGGGAATCTCAGCAATGAGGTTCCTCTTTTTGCATTATGGATTAAGCTCCTGATAATTCACTTAACCAAGCTTCGACAGAAACCGTTCTCTGTCAACAATGAATCTCAGGTGTGTACCCTCACCAAGAAGAATGTCGCCAGAGAAAGCAGACACCTTAAACTCTATCTTCTTGCCCTCAATCTTGGTCACCTCGGCTGTAGCAGATACATTATCGCCAATCTTTGAGGGTTTCAGATGTGAAGATTCAATATGACCGCCAACGGTCGTGCAACCTTCTGGCAGTTCATCAGCGACAGCAAGCATGGCAGCATTCTCCATCAATGCCATCATGGCAGGAGTAGCCAGTACAGGCATGTCACCAGACCCCATCTGAATAGCAGTAACGGCATCAGTAACCGTCAATTCACTCGTATGTTTAAGACCAATTTTTATCATTCTTCTTAAAGTATCGTAATAATTGGGTACAAAGGTAGCACTTATTCATTGATTTTTCGTAACTTTACACGCAAATTTAATGTGTTTTGTGATATGATAGACCAGATTATCGACTTCAATAAGAGTTTCGTAGAGCAAAAAGGCTACGAGAAGTATCTGACCGACAAGTATCCCGACAAGAAACTGGCGGTACTGTCGTGTATGGACACCAGACTGACAGAACTTTTGCCTGCAGCTTTGGGCCTGAAAAACGGTGATGCGAAGATTATCAAGAACGCTGGCGGCCTGGTTATTTCTGCCTTCGACTCTGCCATGCGTAGCCTGATTGTGGCCATTTACGAGCTGGGCGTGCAGGAGATTATGGTGGTGGCACACTCTCACTGCGGAGCCTGCCACATGAGTTATGACCACTTCCACCACGAGATGATTGCCCGTGGTGTGACGGATGAAACACTTGATACCATCCGCAAATGCGGCATCAACCTGGATCATTGGTTGGAAGGCTTCAAGGATACGCCAGAATCTGTCCGCAAGACTGTCGAGACCATCAAGACTCATCCGCTTGTTCCCAAGGATATCGTGGTTCGTGGGTTTATCATTGACTCAGAGACAGGAGCATTAGAAGAAATCCAATGAAGTACATCGCCTTTATATTCATATTTGTAGCCTTGTTTTTATGCTCATGCAATAATATCAAGGTGAATGATACACTGTCCTCTGATGTGCAATCGGAAGATACGCTAAGAACCATTACGAAAGAAACGGCTTTTGAGGGTGTGAACAACTATTGCCATAGGGAATATGACTGGAGCGTAGCAAAGGACAATCCCGACATCATGTATGTGCAAATGGGCG
>JAEETB010000178.1 GCA_016286575.1 Prevotella sp. | reverse complement strand
GGGTTGCCAGGCAGACGGTGCTGCCAGAAGCGTGAGGCGAGGGCGGGCTTGAAGTGGGGCTCATCCCACACATCGGTGTGGAGGTCGCGCCACTCCTGCATGAAGGGGTGGAAGTCGGTCTTATAGACGGTGAAGCCCTTGGGATCGGTCTCAGGGATGAACTGCGGCTGGCGGGGGATGGGCCATACGTGCTCAGGATCCTTGGGTTCGCCCAGACGCATGTAGTAATAGCCGCGAACGGAGTAGCGGAAGGGCTGGTAGTAGATATCACCAGCGATGTCGAAGTCCATCGAGCAGCCAACATCCTCGACCACGAGGCGGTAGCGGCCTGGAGCAGTACCACGGAAGTCGACATTCCACACATCGGTGCCCACGAGATTCTTCTTACCTGCCTCCTGATCGGCATCGGCTGCCTTCTTCCAGAACTTCACCGTGCCTGCACTCGTCTTCTTCTTGGTGTTGACATTATAGAGGTACACTTTACGGCCTTCCCAGTTGCGATAGTCGCGCTGTCCGCCATCGCCCAACCACTGGTAGAGGTCGGCGGCATGGAGTGTCTCCGTAGGAGCATAGCCGATGATGTTGACGTGGATGGCCTCTGACTGGGCGTTCCAGATGTCGAAGCGTATGCTGGCAGAGGTTTGGTCGGCACCCAGCTGCTGAGGGATGCTGACCTCGTAGGTGCAGCCCTGTCGCATGGCCTGTGGCATCTGGATGAAGAGCCAGTGGTCGTTCTCACTGGTCAGGGTATGGTCAGTATTCATGGGCTTCGACTTGCGCCAGACGTGGAGTGGCTCTGCGGTGGCAAAGCTCTTATCGTCGGCAGAGCTGACCTTCCAGAGGGTCGTCTGGCTGGCGATGTCGCCCTTGAGCCGTTCGCCGAAGACGAGGAGGGTGTCGTCGCCTTCACTGAAGGAATGTCCGAGGTAGGCGCTGGGGCCAGTGCCGTTGTCACGGTAATGCACCTCTCCGTCGCGGAAATGAAGCATCAGGTACTGTTTGTCAATCACGTGGATACCCATGAAGCGGGTTGCTTGTGCCGGCAGAAGCGTGATAAGCATCAGTCCTGACAGCAGGGCGGTCTTTAGTAATCTCATGTCTTTTTTCAGTTTATTATTGCGTTAAGTTATTGTCGCACGCTACAAAGGTACAACAAAGAAGTGAAAAGTGGACAATAAAAAGTGAAAAATTATGAATTATTAATTGTGTATTCTGAATTATTTCGTATCTTTGCACACAATAAACAATAACTCAACACCTGAATATGAAGCAGAGAAAACTTTGGATGCTCGCGATGATCATGATTCTGTTCACCATGGCGTGTGGGAACGGGGATCGGAAGGAGCAAAGCGCACAAGCCGAGAAACTTCTGGAGAACGCCCAGAAGGCGAAAGAGTATGAGAAGTTGTTACAGTTGGCAGACAGTCTGGAGAAAACGGGTGAGCTGACGGCTGAGAAGGCTTACTACTGGCTGGGCTATGCCAGTGACCGTCTGAACAAGAAGCGTATGGCCGAGTTTTATTGGAAGGCTTCGCTGGAAGCTGCTGCGAAGGAGGGCAAGGAGGCCGATATGGATGCCTTTGCGAAGAGTGCCAGCCGACTGGCGAACCTCCAGACCGTTCGTGGTGACTACGAGGCAGGGCTGAAGGGTGCCATACCAGCAGCGGCCAAACTCGAGGAGCTGCAGTGCGACACCACCAGCGACTACGTGAACCTGCTGATCTATATCGGCTGTTGTCAGGCTGGACTCGGACAGACGAGTGATTCGACTGGCGACGGTTTCGAGCGTGCCTACCAGAAACATCTGGAGAACATCGAGAAGAACCGCAGCGATGCTGCCTACAAGGATGCCATCGCAGGACTGATCAATATCTCCTATGCCTGTCTGACGATCAAGAAATATAAGGAGGCTCTGAAGTGGATCGACCGTTTCGGAGAATTGCTCAAAGAGTATGAGCAGCGTCCTGACAACTTTGCGAACTATTCAGATAAACAGGTGGCACGCTTCAATATCTACCAGGCACTGGCTTATGAGGGTATGGGAAACAAAGACGAGGCTGCCAAGGCTTTCGAGAGTTTCCTGACCACACAGTACAGCAAGACCCCCGAGGGACGTATCACAGCTAACGAATACCTGATGGCTGCCCAGCGGTGGGGCGAGGCGGCAGACAACTACCGTAGTCTGGATGCCCTCTTGGGAGAAGGATCGACGAACACGATGATGGACGATATCGAAAACCTCCTGCTGAAGAAGTATCAGGCCAACCTCATTGCGGGTCGTATGGACTCGGCGATGGCGGTGAGCAAGGCTATCAGTGACCTCCTGGGTCCTGCTTTCAAACAGACGAGACAACTCGACAAGGAGGAGCAGGCTACCATCGTGGCGAATGTAGAGAAGATGTCGGAGCAGCAGACGGAACTGGAGCGTAAGAGCCGTATCAGCTGGTATGCCCTTATCGGCGTACTCCTGCTCTGTTTTGTCGGCTATATCCTGTACCGCCGCTATGTAGGTCACCAGCTCCTCGTGGCGCACCGTCAGTTGAAGGAGGCATATAAGGAGGTGGAGAACAATACGGCTACGAAGGAGCGTACAGCCCTGGAGCAGCAGATAGCCGGCAGCATCCAGCAGGCGCTGACACCCACAGCCCTGCCTAAACGGAAGGATGTACAGACGTTTGCCATCGTCAAGCCGGGTAAGATGCAGGGTAGTGGCTTCTGCGACTGTCTGATCCGCGACGAGAAGTTCTTCTTCTCTGCCGGAGACGCTACGTGCAAGGGTGCCCAGGCATCGGCGCTGACGGCTATCACGAAGGCACAGTTCCGTATGGCTGCGGCCTATGAGGATGATCCTGAGCGTATCATAGCAGCCCTCGACAAGGGTATGAAATGCTTCGTAGGTGTGCTCGATCTGAAGAGTGGCAGTCTGAAGACCTCTCAGGAGAACTACCACCTGCCGTTGATCATGGGCATGGATGTGAGACGTCTGACAGATGAGGAACATCTGGAGCCAGGCAGTCTGATCCTGCTTTATACAGACGGTCTGACAGACGTCATCAATGTCGAGAGGAAGAAGTTCGGCGAAAAGCGGATGATGGGTGCTGCCCTTCAGGCAATGAAACTCGACGCGCAGCCGGAGCCGTTTATAGGCAACATGATGGAGGCTGTCGACCGTTATGCTGGCGGCATGGAGCAGGATGACGATATCAGCATGCTCGCCATCAGATATACGAAGGGCTAAGGCATGAAGGCAGCATTCATGATGGCGGCTCCCACCAGTGGCTCAGGCAAGACGACGATTGCCCGTGGCCTGATGGCACTGTATACGCGGAAAGGCTATCGTGTGCAACCCTTCAAATGCGGTCCTGACTACATCGACACGAAATTCCATGAGGCGGTGTGTGGCAGACCCAGCGTCAATCTCGATACGTTTATGGCTACGAAGACCCATGTGGGCGAACTCTTCGCTCACTATGGCGAGGAGGCCGATGTGTGTATCGTAGAGGGTATGATGGGACTCTTCGACGGCTACGACCGCGACCTGGGCTCTTCAGCAGAGATTGCACAGACGCTGGATATCCCTGTGGTACTGATTGTCGATGCCAAGTCGGCAGCCTACTCGATGGCGCCGTTGATTTCAGGATTCGTGAACTTCCGCAAGAATCTCCATTTTGCAGGGGTGATATTCAATAAGGTGGGGTCTCCACGACATTTCCAGATGTTGCAACAGGTGTGCGACGATCTGGGTGTGGCCTGTCTGGGATACCTGCCCAAGGATGCGGCCCTCGAACAGGGCTCACGCTATCTGGGACTCGACTTCTCGGAAAAGACAGAGAACAACCGACTGATAGAACTGCTCGAAGCACATGTCGACTGGCAGGCCCTGCTCCAGTCTTGTATCCCCACGGTGGGAACATGTCCTCCCAACGGTGGGAATGAGCTCCTCCCACGGTGGGAAGAGTCAGTCCTCATCGCCCGCAATGCCGAGAGTTTCTCTTTCCTCTATCAGGAGACCATCGACCGCTATGAAAGCGTGAGGTTCTTCGACCCTGAGACGGAGGTGCCCGACTTCAGCGGCATCGACCTCCTGCTATTGCCTGGGGGTTATCCTGAAAAGCATCTGGAGGCTCTGGTCAAGGCTGAGGCCACGAGGAAGGCCATCAAGGACTATGCCGAGCGTGGAGGCAGGATCGTGGCTGAGTGTGGGGGGATGATGTACCTCTGCCGTGAGATCATCACTGACAACGGTACCTATCCGATGTGTGGTGTGCTACCCTATAGCATCACGGCACGACAGGCGGATCGTAAGCTCTCGCTGGGTTATCGCCGTTTCGAACTCGATGGCAGGGAATACCGTGGGCATGAGTTCCACTATACCCAGTTCCTCGCTGGGCAGCCAGAAAGCATCACGCAGGTCTATAACGCCAAGGGCGAACCAGTGGCGACACCCGTATTCAGGTATCAGAATGTCTTAGCAAGCTATACGCACCTGTATAGGAGTGAAGAAGTGAAAGGTGAAAAGTGAAAGGTGAAAAGTGATGAGTGAGAAGTTGCATCCTTTGATGTTCGCAGGCACAGGCAGCGATGTGGGTAAGAGCATCGTCGCCGCAGCCTTTTGCCGCATCTTCCGTCAAGATGGCTATCAGCCTGCTCCCTTCAAGGCACAGAACATGGCACTCAACTCGTATGCCACGCCTGAGGGACTGGAGATAGGCCGTGCACAGGCGGTACAGGCTGAGGCAGCGGGCATCGCCTGTCATACGGATATGAACCCGTTGCTGCTCAAGCCTCAGAGCGACCATACCTCACAGGTGGTGCTCAATGGTAAGCCCATCGGCAGTAAGAGTGCGTATGATTACTGGCGTCGTGGTGCCTCCGACATAGATTTCAGGCAGGAGGTGTGTCAGGCCTTCGATCGTCTGGCTGCCCGCTATAACCCCATTGTGATGGAGGGGGCAGGCAGTATCTCGGAGATCAACCTCAGGGATACCGACCTCGTGAATCTGCCGATGGCACGTCATGCGAAGGCTGACGTCATCCTCGTGGGGGATATCGACCGTGGGGGTGTCTTCGCCTCTGTCTATGGCAGCATCGCCCTTCAGACCCCAGAAGACCGCCAACTCATCAAGGGTATCATCATCAATAAGTTCCGTGGCGATCTGCGTCTCTTTGAGGATGGCAAGCGGATGCTGGAGGAGATCTGTGGGATCCCAGTGCTGGGCATCATCCCTTATTTCAAGGATATCCATATCGAGGAGGAAGACAGTGTGGCACTGGCCCAGAAGTCGATGCAGCTGGCACATGGTAAGGTGAACATCGCCGTGGTGATGCTGCAGCACCTGTCGAACTATACCGATTTCGACGCCCTCGAACAGGATCCGCGCGTACATCTGTTCTATACCAACAACGTGGAGGATATACATAAGGCTGATATCATCATTGTCCCAGGATCGAAGTCGACGCTCCATGATCTTTATGAACTGCGCCGTAACGGAGTGGCACAAGCCATCGTAAGGGCTCATCGTGAGGGAGCCTCCGTGCTGGGTATCTGTGGCGGCTACCAGCTGATGGGAGTGGAGGTGTGCGACCCTGACCATGTGGAGGGTGATATCGAACGTCTGCCTGGACTCGGACTGTTGCCAGTCACTACCACGATGAGTGGGGAGAAGGTGACGCGACAGGTCACTTTCCGTCCTTCTTGGGGTGGCGGCGAGATGCATGGTTACGAGATCCACATGGGTGAGACGAGGCCTTTTGGTGGGGCGAAGGCTGCACCACTGGCTGTGATCGATGGTGGCAGAGCCGATGGCTATCTGGTGGACAATAAGTGTATGGGTACCTATATTCATGGCATCCTCGACAACAGCGGCTTTGTGGACTTACTCCTGCAGCCTTTTGCCGATAAGATGGAGCAGGCAGGAAGGCCTTTCGACTATCAGGCTTATAAAGAAGAACAATATGATCGTCTGGCAGATCATGTGCGTCGTCATGTGGATATGGCACGTATCTATGAGATGTTAAGGAGTGAAAAGTGAAAGGTGAAAAATGAATAGTAAAGGGGAGATGAAACGAATCATATTGATTACAGGTGGACAGCGCTCTGGCAAAAGTGGGGAGGCAGAGCGCCTTGCCCTGAGTCTTGCGGCGAATCCCGTCTATGTAGCTACAGCCCGAGTCTGGGATGAGGAGTTTCGTGAAAGGGTACGCCTCCATCAGGAGCGTCGAGGTCCGCAGTGGACGAATATCGAGGAGGAGAAGGTGCTGAGTCGTCATGATGTCAGCGGACGTGTGGTGGTGATTGACTGTGTCACATTGTGGCTGACCAACTATTTCTTCGAGGCTGAGCACGCCGCTGTGAAGGACATTCTCGAGGAGGCCAAGGCAGAGTTCGACCGTTTTACGGCTCAGGATGCTACCTTTATCTTCGTGACGAACGAGATTGGCAGCGGAGGTGTGAGTGAAAATGCCCTGCAAA
>JAEETB010000177.1 GCA_016286575.1 Prevotella sp. | reverse complement strand
GCCTGCGGCTTGGCCAGTGTAGTACACAGCATGAAGAAGGTGATCAGAAGCATCATCATGTCTACCATCGGCGTGAAGTTCACGCGGGTATCCATCTTTTTCTGCTTGGATAGATTTTTCTTTGCCATAATACTATTAGTCGTTTAAACGTTTTACATCGAGATTCGTAATGAGCTGGAAGCGGTTCTCGCTCATATCCTGAAGTTCCGACATCAACAGCTTGATAGCTGAATAAGGAGTCTTAGAGTCGCACTTGATGGCGAGCTTGATATCGGGGTTCACATCGCGGGCAGCTGTTACCCACTCCTGGAATTCGCTCTTGCCTCCGTTGATACTATCAAGCGGCAGACCGAGCTTCTGGATGGCCTCAGTCATCTTGTCTGTTTCCAGACTGAGATAATTGGGGAGCTGAGCCATGCTGGCACCTACCATAGGATCCTCGCGGAAGTGCTTGATCTGGGTAGCGTTGAGCTGTACGCCGAACTTGTCGGTCATAGCGTCCAGCATCGCCTGCATGTTGTTCTTGTTTTCCGTACCGCAGTATACCTTGCCTTCCGGTGTTACCAGAATGTTCAGGACATCCTGCTCTGGAATCTTCAGCTCTGACACTGAGTTAGGCGCGGTGACTGATACTGGTTCCGGTGTCAAGAATGTTGAGGTCAACATGAAGAAACACAGAAGCAGCGTCATCACGTCTGACATAGGCGTCATGTCAATCCAGATGTCTTTTTTCTGTATCTTAATTTTAGCCATACTAAAACTGATTTAGAAAGTTTTAAATGGTTATAAAATTAAGCCTCGTTGTGGTTAGAATCGTATGTAGCTGAAATGGTGAAGCCAATCTCGTCGAGGGCATAAGTCAGCTTATCGATCTTGTTTGAGAAGAAGTTGTAAACAACAGTAGCAACCCAAGAGGTCAAAATACCAGAAGCCGTGTTAACGAGGGCCTCAGAAATACCTGCAGACAGGGCCATAGAGTCAGCACCACCACCGGCAGACAGAGCCTGGAATGATCCGATCATACCGAGCACAGTACCGAACAGAGCGGTCAGAGTACCGAGAGATACGATGGTAGCAACCATAGGCATGTTCATCTGGAGGGTAGGCATCTCGAGCTGTGTAGCCTCCTCGTGAGCCTGCTGGATCTTAGCAATCTTTGCAGCCTTCTTCAGTGTATCGTCGGTCTCAACAGTCTGATACATGTTGATAGAAGCCATAACGACATTACCTACAGTACCCTGCATCTTGTTGCAGAGATCCTTAGCCTTTGCGAAGTCCTGAGCCTTGATAGCGCTCTTAACCTCAGCGGTGAACTTAGCAAGATTCATCTTACCTGAAGCGGTCTTGATAGCGAAGAAACGCTCGATACCGAGGCAGATAACGGTGAAGAGAAGGGTAAGGATAAGACCTACAACGAAACCTCCCTTATACACTGTACCGAGAAGGTTTGCAGGATGACCTGAACGGTCGCCACCAACGAAGTTGTCGGGGTTACCCATTACGAAGTACCATACACTGTAACCTGCAATGCAGCAAATTGCGAGGATAATCCATGCAGCTTTTACACCCTGAAAGCCCGATTTTTTAGCTGGGGCTGCAGCCTTTGTTGTTGTTGCCATAATTGAATTTTTTAATTTTTTAGTTATTATAAAAATTTGAGTTTGTAAATGTTCGGTTTTAAGCGAGTTACATCCCGTTTTCGCAGTTTGTTTGCTCAGTGAAGTAAAATTCACCTCGCAAAGATAGCAATTTCGTCCGTTATAAAAGACGAATTAATATCTTTTAACTTAGAATTTCTTGATTTATTTCAATTTTGCCACTGTCTCGGCAATTCGTTTCATCGCTTCTTTGATATTCTCGTCACTTGTGGCATAGCTCATACGGAAGCATTCGGGGTCGCCAAAAGCATCGCCTCCGACGGTGGCCACATGGCCCTTCTCGAGCAGGTACATCGCGAAGTCGGTAGAGTTGTTGATCGTGGTTTCACCATCGCTCTTGCCATAGAAGCTGCTGCACTTGGGGAAGAGGTAGAAGGCTCCCTCGGGCACATTGACCTCCAGACCTGGAATCTCCTTGGCGAGCTTCACAATCAGGTCGCGACGACGCTCGAAAGCCTGACGCATATCCTCGACACACTGTTGGTCGGAGATATAGGCGAACTCAGCTGCCTTCTGACTGACAGAGCAAGGACCGCTGGTGTACTGGCCCTGCAGCTTGTTGCAGCCCTTGACAATCCACTCGGGGGCTGCGATATAGCCGATACGCCAGCCTGTCATGGCATAGGCTTTCGACACACCATTGACGATGATCGAGCGCTCCTTCATGCCTGGGAACTGGGCGATAGACTCGTGCTTACCAATATAATTGATGTGCTCGTAGATCTCATCAGCCAGTACGAAGAGGTCATCATGGCTCAGGATGACATCGGACAGCGCCTTCAGCTCCTCCTTGCTATAGACACTGCCAGTAGGGTTGCTGGGTGAGCAGAGGATGATCATGCGCGTCTTAGGTGTGATGGCTGCCTCGAGCTGGGCGGGCGTCATCTTGAAGTTCTGGTCGAAACCTGCTTCTACGAAGACGGGCTTACCACCAGCCAAAAGTACCATCTGGGGATAGCTTACCCAATAGGGGGCGGGGATGATCACTTCCTCACCTTCATCGACCAAAGCCATCACGGTATTGCACACACTCTGCTTGGCACCGTTGCTGACAAGGATCTCGTTGACGGTGTAGTCGAGCTGGTTCTCGTTCTTCAGCTTGGCAACGATAGCCTTGCGCAGATCGGGATAACCGGGTACGGGCGAATATTTTGAGAAATTGTCGTCTATAGCCTTCTTGGCAGCTTCCTTGATGGCATCGGGGGTGTTGAAGTCGGGTTCGCCGACACTCATATTGATAACATCGATTCCCTGCGCCTTCATTTCGGAGCTTTTCTGTGACATTGCCAGCGTTGCTGATGGGGCTAAACGCTGCAGACGATTGGATAACTGTGCCATGTTTCTAAAAATTTTGTGCAAAAGTAAGCATTTTAATTGTGAATCCACAAGAAAAATGCCACTTTTTCTCATTCAGGGGCGAAAAAGTGACATTTTGCGTATCATTTCAAGTGGAGGATATGCCCCATGCGATTCTTCTTGGTTTCGAGATAGCGCAGATTGTAGGGATTAGGCGTCACCTCGATGGGTACGTTCTCGATGATTTCCAGACCATAGGCCTCCAGTCCCACTCGCTTGACAGGGTTATTGGTGAGCAGGCGCATCTTGTGGACACCCAGATAGCGCAGCATCTGTGCACCACAGCCATAGTCGCGTTCGTCGGGTTTGAAGCCCAGGTGTACGTTGGCATCCACTGTGTCGAGTCCTTGCTCCTGCAGTTTGTAGGCGGCTATCTTGTTCATCAGTCCGATGCCGCGACCCTCTTGCTGCATATAGATCACCACACCCTTGCCTTCCTTCTCGATGGCCTGCATGGCCTTGTGGAGCTGTTCACCACAGTCGCAGCGCTTCGAGCCAAGGATATCGCCTGTCATACATGAAGAATGGACGCGTACGAGAATCGGCTCGTCTTCCTTCCATTCTCCCTTGATGAGGGCGAGGTGCTCCAGCCCTGTGCTCTTCTGACGGAAGGGAATCAGCCGGAAGTGGCCATAGTCTGTAGGCATATCCACCTCCTCGCCCACCTCGATGAGCGATTCCTTCCTCAGACGGTAGGCTATCATATCCTTGATGCTGATGAGTTTCAGATTCCACTCCTTGGCAAAAACGGCAAGCTCAGGCATACGTGCCATCGAACCATCTTCGTTCATGATTTCCATGAGCGCACCGGCTGGATAGAGACCAGCCATGCGGCAGAGGTCAATCGTGGCCTCGGTATGCCCACTGCGACGGAGCACACCGTTATCCTGTGCGTAGAGGGGGTTCACATGTCCCGGACGTCCGAATGTTTCTGGTTTTGATTGGGGGTCGGCCAGCGCCAGGATAGTCTCTGCACGGTCGTGTGCACTCACGCCAGTGGTGCAGCCTTCCAACTTGTCGACGGTGACGGTGAACGGGGTGCCCAGTACGGAGGTATTGTCCTGCACCTGATGGGGCAGGTCGAGCTCCTTACAACGTTCGATGGTGATGGGAGCGCAAAGCACGCCACGGGCATGCTTCAGCATGAAGTTCACCTTCTCGGGGGTGATCAGCTCGGCTGCGATGATCAGGTCGCCTTCGTTCTCACGATCCTCATCGTCGACGACAATCACGAAATTGCCAGCCTTGAAGTCTTCAACGGCCTCCTCTATGGTGTTCAATTTGATATTCTCCATTTGTCTATACCTTATTAATATATTATATAAGCTCTGTCACACTCTTGTTCTTGGTAGAGAGTTCCACGATACGTGGAAGCACACGATCGGTGGTCGAACGGATGGCACGCAGATCTCTGTAAAGCCTGAGTCGGAAGCGGATCATACGGAAATAGAAGAAAATGCCCAAAGGCAGTATCAGACCCGAGACGATGTTCATCCACTTACGACGGAACGGACGTGTATGGGCACGAACGGCTATGACCGGATAGTTGTTGAGCTCGGAAAGGATCAACTTGTCCTTCGTATAGCTCAAGTCCTCGATGGCCACCTCAAGAGAGTGGTTCAGTTTCTCAATCTCCTGATCGTTACCAGCATGGAAGAACACCTTGATGGGGTTGGGCCACAGGTACAGCTTGTGGTGATCGCTGTAAGCCTCGATCTCCAGATTCACATTGATCAGCAGGTCGGCATCCACATCGTACTTCGGATCCTCGATGATAACTTCCTTGCGGTAGATATGGCGCTTGGTCCTCAAACCAAGGATTCGCATGAGGACACTCTTATAGAGGTCGATATTGAAGACGACGGAATCCTTGTTTGCCTTATAAGTGAAGAAAATGGCAATCGGTGTCAGTACGGCCGTGGAGATCAGCTTGCCGAACCATACAGTCCATTGGTCATCACGCGCCATACGCATACCAGAGTTCTCGAAGATGTAATAGACGATGAACACCAGTACGGAGATGATGACAGGCACGCCCAGTCCACCCTTGCGGATAATGGCTCCCAGTGGTGCACCGATAAAGAAGAAGATGAGACATGAGAGCGACAGCGTAATCTTGTTGATGGCCTCAATGATATGCGTTCGGTAATAGCGGTGTATGTAATTCGCATAGTTGGCCTTCATGTCAAGGTCGTTGATGGTTGTCTGGGCATTGTTGAGTGCCGCTTTCACAGCCATCTGTTTCTGTTCAGGCCTCAACTTGGCAAAGATGGAGTCGAAATCCACAGATGGTTCGACTGCTTCCTTGATAGCCCGTAGAGAATCAGCCTTGTCGACCTGTGCCAAACGGAAGAAGTAACTCTTTCCTTCCCTGTAGAACTGCCAGCCAGTGCTGTCGTTAGCCTCACGAATAGAGTCCATATCGTGGAAGATACGCCGCATACTCTTCGCCTTGGCATCGACATTGTTGTCGCTCATGTCAGCCAACTCGAAGTTACCGTCGAAGTCGAGGACAATCTGCTTGGTGGCAAAGGTCTCACGACGATAGGGCACTTGCGCGTTGCCTGCCACTTCCGAGGATCTCATATTCTCATTCCACACACCGTCATAAAGTTTCAGCATCAAGTGCTTCTTCTCTGCCGTCGACTGCATCATACCCGAGTCTGCCAGAATGATGGCCTGATCGTCGTAGCTGCCCGACTGTCGGTAGATCATGATGCCATATAGCATACCCGTGCTCAGGTCTTTCTTCTGCACATAGATATTCGTACCAGGGATGCCATCGTAGAAGATGCCCTCAGGGATTTCCAATTCTGGACTCTTCTGCTTCATGGAAACCAGCAACTGGAACAGTTTCTCCTGTGCCACAGGGGCTACCTGGTCCTGGAAGGCGTAGGATACACCTGCGATGAGACATACAATGAAGATCAGGGGGCGGAAAGCTTGCATCAGCGAGATACCGGCTGCCTTGATGGCTGTCAACTCAGAACTCTCACCCAGATTACCAAACGAGATTAGCGCGGAAAGCAGGATGGCCAGGGGAAGTGCCTGCGGTATCAGCATCAGTCCCATATACCAGAAGAACTGTGCCATCACATCGAGCGAGAGACCTTTTCCAATCAGTTCGTCGACATAGCGCCATAGGAACTGCATCATCAGCACAAACTGGCAGATGAAGAATGTTCCCACGAACAGCAGTCCGAACTGCTTAGTGATGAATATGTCTAATTTCTTAATTTGAAACATAATCAGCGTGCAAAGTTACGAAAAAAGAAGAGAATAGACAAAATAAAGATGTAAAATAACCAAAAAAGCAGGAATAAAACAGATTTTTCGCCAAAAAATTTTGTAGAATGAAAAAATATGCCTACCTTTGCACCCGCTTAACGAAAAAGTTGATGGCGGGATAGCTCAGCTGGTTAGAGCGCATGATTCATAATCATGAGGTCGCCGGTTCAATCCCGGCTCCCGCTAC
>JAEETB010000176.1 GCA_016286575.1 Prevotella sp. | reverse complement strand
CGTTGATCTGGTCGTACAAGGCCTTGAAAACCTTCTTGCCGATTTCCTTTACATTCTGCCGGATGAACGACATACGCGGTGTAGCAAGATCTGAAACCCAATCACTCATAAAGCCGATGATCGACACCTCGTCAGGTACACGGATACCCCTGCTCTGGACGGTCTGAATACACGAGGTAGCCAGCAGGGCATGGGCAGCAAGGATGGCATCGGGAGGCTCTGGCAGAGTCAGCAGATCCAATGTGTCAGTCAGTCCGGAGTTGTAGCTCACAAAGCCACATTTCACCAACTCCTTGCAGATAGGTATCTGTCTGTCACGCAAAGCCTGAAGGTAGCCATGCTTACGGTCAATCGTCTGTTTCAGCTCGTTGGGACCGCCTAAAAAAGCGATACGACGGCAGCCGCTGTCTATCAGGTAGAGAGTGGCCTGATGGGCAAGGGATGCATCGTTGATGGAGATGGTAGTGAAGTCGACATCAGCCACCCTGTTGAACAAGACGAGGGGTATATGGTGTTTCTTAAGTAGCTCAAAGTGTTCGAAATTCAACGTTTCCTGCGACAGACAAAGGATGACGCCTCTTACATGGAGGTTTACCAGACGTTCTATACACTCTGCCTCTCCTTTATAAGTATCACCTGAATCCGTAACGATGCACATCAGCCCCTTTTTGCGGGCTTCGGCTTCCACTTGCTTCACAATGTGGGCGATGAAATTGAAAGCCATATCTGGCACAACAATACCAATGGTCTGTGTAGTATCATAGCGCAAGCTCATAGCAAAAGGATTGGGACGGTAACTCTGCTCCTCGGCCAAACGCTCAATTTTCTTCCTAAGGTCAGCACCTACACCCCCCAGACCTTTCAGGGCTCGGGATACGGTTGATACGTTAACGCCAAGAATTTTTGCGATGTCTCGCTGCGAGATCCTTTTCTTCAAATTTATTCTACTTGGTTATTACTTACAAAATTAGTCATTCATCTTAATAATATAACGTAATCATTATTAATAATATTACGCAACGCGTTGCGTAAATTAATAAAAAAACAAAACCACCGGCTTTCTCAAGCAGGTGGTTCACTAACTAATTCATTTATTTATATAAAATTTTTGTGTTGTGTCGCTGGGAAAAAAACAACACGTTTTCCGCTCCAGCGATACAAAGTAACGACAATTTATTGGATTATACAATAACTGGGTTCCAGAATTTACTCGCAACGCGTTGCGCAAGCTTCGTCCACACTGCCTGCCTTAAGAAGGCGCTGCTGCGCCTCTTCATAGCTCAGACCCAACATGTCCTGAACCATGCGCGTACCACGATCTACCAGCTTGGCATTCGTCAACTGCATGTTCACCATCCGATTGCCTTGCACACGCCCCAAGCGTATCATCAGCGCAGTTGAAATCATATTCAGTACCATCTTCTGAGCCGTTCCGCTCTTCATGCGGCTGGAACCCGTTACGAACTCAGGACCCACGATGGTTTCAATGGCAAAATCAGATGTATCGGCCAGTGGTGTATGGGGATTACTGGTTATACAACCCGTCAGCAATCCGTTCAGCCTTGCTAACCTGACCACACCAACGACGTAAGGCGTAGTGCCCGAAGCAGCGATTCCCAGAACGGTGTCATGGGCTGTCGGATGATATGCTTGCAGGTCTTGCCAGCCTTGTTCCGGCATATCCTCAGCCTTCTCAACAGCATGGCGCAAAGCCCGATCGCCTCCGGCAATCAGACCTATCACCTTTGTATCTGACACACCAAACGTGGGAGGCAGCTCGCTGGCATCGAGCACACCCAGACGTCCGCTGGTGCCTGCTCCGACATAGAACAGTCGCCCACCCTGCTTCATCCGCTCCTCCACAGCCTCCACAAAGGCCTGAATCTGGGGAATGGCCTGCTTCACGGCCTCAGCCACCCGACAATCCTCATCATTGATATGTTGCAACAGTTCCAGAACAGGCATCTGCTCCAGATTGTCATAATACGAAGGCTGCTCAGTGATGGCTAAAGGAAAGCAACGTTGGAACTCGCTTTCGAAGTTGGGTGTCAGGATACCTTGTCCGATGGCTGCACGGATCTCAGCAAGCGTCCAGAAACGGCCTCCGGCAAGTTCTTCGTTTGAGGGATGAATAGGGCCGTCGTATGTCGCACGGTTCACATAGACCAATTCGCGCTCACGCTTGCTCTCAAAGATGTATTTCTCGACAAACTGAGGCTGGAAGTCGGTGATGCCCAATTCCTCGCGAACCTCGCGGCGCAGGGCATTCTCGGGCGTCTCTCCATAATCGATATGCCCTCCTACAGCCGTGTCCCACTTGCCAGGCTGGATATCTTTCCAGTCGGGACGTTTCTGCAGATACAGTTCGCCTTTGGAATTGAACAGATGCAGATGGACCACTGGGTGCAGCAGTCGCGAACCATTATGGCATTCGCCGCGAGTAGCCGAGCCTATGGTATTTCCGTCGGCATCCACTACTGGGAATACCTCTTCTTTATTGTCTTGTTTCATACGACATTATAGTTGGGTGCAAAAATACAGAATCTTTTCCATACCACCAAAAAGCATGCTGAAAAATCGAGTTTTACCCCCGATTTTGACCCGCAACGGGCTGATTACCAGCCATAGCCGACCTGATTGGCAATCGTTGGGAAGCGGATCGCCAATCGTAGCCGACCTGATCAACGATCAATAATTCATGCATTTTATTTGCATGATTCGTGGTTATGTTGTATCTTTGCAGCCAAAATACAAGGATGTAGACTAGCAACTCAGATTTGAAGAAACGATGACTTATATAGGTGAACTAATATCGATAGGGGTAGCTTTTTCGTGGACAGCAACGGCCCTTCTGAGCGAGTTTGGCTCGAAGCGGCTGGGCAATCTCACGCTGAATGTGCTCCGTATGGCTTTGGCGCTGGTGTTCTCGCTGGCGCTGTTTGGTGTTGTTACTGGAAGCATTCTACCAACAGGCGCTTCGGCTGAAGCTGCCGGGTGGATGCTGTTGTCAGGACTGGTAGGCTACGTAATAGGCGATTTCTGCCTTTTTCAGTGCTATATAATAATAGGTTCGCGCTACGGACAGCTCTTCATGACGCTCGCTCCTCTGACTGCAGCCCTGATGGCTTGGGTGACGCTGGGGCAGCAGATGGGGGCGATGAGCATTCTGGCGATGCTGGTGACGCTCTTAGGTATCGGTATCTCTGTACTCGGGCGAGGCGAGCATCATAGGGTGTCGCTGAAATTGCCCCTTAACGGTGTGCTTTTCGCCATAGGAGCCGCTGTATGTCAGGGTGTCGGACTAGTGCTCAGCAAGATCGGTATGGATCACTACGAAGCCGTTGCCGACATGCCTGAGTGGCTGTTACCCTTCAGTGCCAATTTCTATCGCTGTGTAGCAGGCATCATCGGTTTTTCTATCTTGCTCTATTTTCGCGATGGAATGGCTCCATTGCGCGAAGCTATGCACGATAAGAAGGGACTTTCTGTAGCAACTGCTACAACTATCTTCGGACCATTCGTCGGTGTGGGTTTCTCGCTGATGGCTGTCCAATACACAGCAGCAGGCATTGCCTCAACACTGATGGCGATGACGCCCATCATTATTCTTCTTCCTTCATACTGGCTTTTCCACGAGAAGATCACCTGGCGCTCAGTCGTAGGTGCTATCATCTCCGTTTTCGGCGTCAGTCTTTTCTTCCTCGGATAAAATAAAAAGCATTAGGGGTGAACAAATCGTTCACCCCTATGCTTTGCTTAATCCATCGACTAGTCAATAAAACTCAATATCAGATCGGCAACCTGCTCCTCAGTCTTGCCAGCCCTATTGATAACCAAGTCATAGTTACGAGTGTCATAGCGTGAGGTGTTGGCATAGTTCTTGACATACTCTTCTCGCATCTTGTCAACCTTGTTGATGGTCTTCATGGCATCCTTCCAAGTCATGTTGTTCTTATTCATTAGGCGCTCTACACGATATTCTATCGGAGCCTGAATGAGCACACTCAGATGGTTGGGATGACCATTCAATATGAAGAAGGCTGAACGACCAGCAATAACGCATGACTCTTCTTCGGCAATGCCCAACAGGATTTCCTTTTCTGCTTTGAACAAAGCATCTGTAGTCAGCAGGTCGGCATCAGCACCCGTGTAGTATGCGTTGGAATTAGCAGCTTCTTCACCAACAGTCATCACACGCTTGAAATCTGCCCACCAAGAACGCTTACGGGTTTTCAGACGCTCTATTTCGTCAGTATTCAACTGGTATTTCGCTTCCAAAGCTTTGATAAGTGCCTTATCGTAGAACGGAACACCCAGTTTTTCAGCTAATATGCGGCCAATGGTACGACCACCACTACCCAACTCACGATTAATAGTGATAACAAACTTATTGTCCTTGTTCATAATATTTATAATTTCTCTTATAATTAATAAGGTAGTGAAGGCATCATAGCCTCCACTACCTATACATCTGTTTAGTCAGCTAGTTTTGCCTTGATCATCTCACGGTTGAGGCGGGCGATGTTGGCGATAGTCTCGTTCTTCGGGCAGACAGCCTCGCAAGCGCGAGTGTTGGTGCAGTTACCGAAGCCGAGCTCATCCATCTTGGCAATCATGTTCTTCACACGACGGGCTGCCTCTACGCGACCCTGGGGAAGCAGAGCAAGCTGAGAAACTTTAGACGAAACGAACAGCATAGCTGAACCGTTCTTACAAGCTGCTACGCAGGCGCCACAGCCGATGCAAGAAGCGCAGTCCATAGCCTCGTCAGCATCCTCCTTAGGAATAAGGATAGCGTTAGCATCCTGAGCCTGACCTGTGCGTATCGTGGTGTAACCACCTGCCTGGATAATCTTATCGAAGGCATTGCGGTCTACCATACAGTCCTTAATAACAGGGAAGGCAGCTGAGCGCCAAGGCTCAACGGTGATGGTGTCACCATCGTTGAAGCGACGCATATAGAGCTGACAGGTTGTAGCACCACGCTCGGTAAGTCCGTGAGGTGTACCATTCACATAAAGAGAGCACATACCGCAGATACCCTCACGGCAGTCGTGGTCGAACACGAAGGGCTCCTTGCCTTCGTTGATAAGCTCCTCGTTCAGGATGTCGAGCATCTCGAGGAACGAGGTATCATCGGGGATGTCATGCATTTCGTGCGTATCGAAATGACCTGCGTCCTTGGGGCCATTCTGGCGCCAGAACTTTATTGTAAAGCTGATATTCTTAGCCATAATTCCTTAGTTTTTATAGTTACGTGTCTGTACCTTGATAGCCTCGTACTCCAGCGGCTCCTTAGAGAGCTCAGGCTCAACACCCTTGCCTTTGTACTCCCAGCAACCTACGTAGAAGTAGTTCTCGTCGTCGCGCTTTGCCTCGCCTTCCTCGGTCTGATACTCCTCACGGAAGTGACCTCCGCAGGACTCATTACGAGAGAGAGCGTCGAAAGCAACGAGCTGACCCATTGTGAAGAAGTCACGCAGGTGGATAGCCTTGTCGAGCTCCACATTCAGACCCTCCTTTGAGCCAGGAACGAAGAGGTTAGTGTCGAACTCCTTCTCGAGCTCGTGCATCTTCTTCAGACCTTCCTTCAGGCCCTCAGCGGTGCGACCCATACCTACATACTCCCACATGATGTGACCCAGTTCCTTATGGATAGAGTCGACAGAACGCTTACCCTTGATGTTCATCAAGCGGTCAATCTCGGCAGCAACGCCCTTCTCGGCAGCCTCGAATTCAGGCAGATCGGTAGAAACCTTTGGCCATACAGCCTGATCAGCCAGATAGTTCTGGATGGTGTAAGGCAGTACGAAGTAACCATCGGCCAGACCCTGCATCAGAGCAGAAGCACCCAGACGGTTTGCACCGTGGTCAGAGAAGTTACACTCACCGATTGCGAACAGACCTGGGATAGTGGTCTGCAGCTCGTAATCAACCCAGATACCACCCATCGTGTAGTGGATAGCGGGATAGATCATCATCGGTTTATAGTACTTCACGCCATTGATCTCGTTAGCTACATCACCAGGGAATACGTCGGTAATCTCCTCATACATCTCGAAGAGGTTGCCATAACGCTGCATGATGACATCGATACCCAGACGGTTGATAGACTCAGAGAAGTCAAGGAATACAGCCAGACCCGTGTTGTTAACACCAAAGCCCTTGTCGCAACGCTCCTTAGCAGCACGTGAAGCAACGTCACGAGGCACAAGGTTACCGAAGGCAGGATAACGGCGCTCCAGATAGTAGTCGCGATCCTCCTCAGGAATCTCCCAACCTTGCTTGGTACCAGCCTGCAGAGCCTTGGCATCCTCAATCTTCTTGGGAACCCAGATACGGCCATCGTTACGCAGTGACTCAGACATCAGCGTCAGCTTAGACTGCTTGTCGCCATGAACAGGGATACAGGTGGGGTGAATCTGAACGTAAGAGGGGTTAGCCATGAAGGCGCCCTTACGATAGCACTGGATAGCAGCTGTACAGTTGCAACCCATAGCGTTGGTAGAGAGGAAGTAAGCGTTTCCGT
>JAEETB010000175.1 GCA_016286575.1 Prevotella sp. | reverse complement strand
TCTTCATATTTACGATTTACAAATTTACGATTTACGATTTTTACCTGCGGAAAAGATCCTTAATGCCATCCATATCGAAGGCAAGGGTGAAACGTAATGTCTGGTCGAGCGGATTACTGCGCGCTGTAGAGATGACATAACCCACATCGAGCGAGAAAACACTCATGCGGAAACCACCTCCGACAGTGAAATATTTCAGGTTACCCTTCGACTCCGACTGATGATGATAGCCTGCACGCAGCGAGAACTGATCGTGGTAGACGTACTCGGCACCCACACTCCATTGTATCTCCTGCAATTCCTCCTTGAATCCACCAGGGGCATCCGTGAAACTCTTGAAGATACCACTGATGGCACTTACATCGCTGTACTCACGACGCACACGGTCCTGATAGTCAC
The DNA here is from genome assembly GCA_016286575.1 of Prevotella sp. GTDB lineage: Bacteria > Bacteroidota > Bacteroidia > Bacteroidales > Bacteroidaceae > Prevotella. The sequence goes on along the minus strand of JAEETB010000175.1, from coordinate 6,153 downwards.
TATTCGACTCGCCCTCCTCCTGCTTCGGCACCGTTGGTACGAGCAGTTTATTTGCGTCAGCTGAGATCGAGAAACGATTATACTCGTCGACAGGAATCATCAACGAGGCTCCCAGTCGCATGTTGGCAGGCAGGAACTGACTTTCATCGTCGCCATAGAAGGATATCTTACTACCAATATTCGAGAAGTTCAGACCAAAACCTAACTGACACTCGCGACTACCCATCATGATGTAGTTGTTATAGTACATCGCCAAATCAGCAGCAAAGGCCGAAGCTGGCTTTGAGTCCTCGCTGTAGTCGTAGCGTAGGTCGCTATAAATCCAGCGTATGGCAGCTCCCAAGGAGAATTTCTCACTGAGCATCATCGAGTAGGCCACGTCGAGCGACATCTCGTAGGGTTTCACCGTCATACCATCATCGGCAAAAACCTCACCCAGAGAGAAATAACGCAGCGAACCACTGACGGCCGAATAGTCTCCGATGCGAAAGTAGCCAGCCAAATAGGCGAGATCGATATCATTGACCAACTGACGCAGCCAGGGGGTATAGTTAAGCGCAATACCTGCACGACTGATACAGAATGGATACTTCGCAGGATTCCAGTATTGTGAGTTCACGTCAGGATCAGTAGCCACACCCACATCACCCATACTCGCACCACGGGCATCGGGGGCAATGGTTTGTGAGATGACAGCATGCTCAACGGGGTTGAACATCACCTGCTTATCATCATCCTGTGCGCTTGCCGCAAAAGGTAAAAAGGTAAAAAGGTAAAAAGGTAAAACCCATTTCACCCATCTTCCTACCTGATATAATTTTCGAGCCATCTCCATTTTATTCTTTTTCCTTTTTACTTTTTTACTTTTATATAACGTATACGCGTCTTAATTATTGCCTAAAACAATCAATTTAACGGTCTTTGACGAGCCGCCGTCGAGCTGGAAACGACAGAGGTAGACACCCGTCTGCAGACGACTGCCGCCATCAATGCGCAAATCCCAACTCAGCGTATAGGTGCTGTCCGATGGCGTCCCTGTCTCAGTATGCTTCCACAACTGGCGCCCTGAGAGGTCGAACACATCCATCGTCACCGTCAGACTGCTGCCCACCCGATCGTGCGTCATGACGAACGACGTAGTCTCCGATGCCGGATTCTTCGTGCAGACCACATTGAACCCACCCGACTCCAGATCGCTGACCACGTTGAAGACGAGTTCAGCCACAGAAGAGTTGTTCATCACATCCCAGGCACGGAAGAGCAGCCTGTGCTGTCCGTCGCTGAGCTGAGGAATGCTGAAGCCCACACTACCACTGCGATAATCACCGAAGTCGTAAGTGAAGTAGTCATTCAGGTTGTACGTCCTCGCACGGTCGTTGTCGATGATGAGTTCCAGATCATGGCCGATACTATTGCCTGAGGCGTTGATACCACTCTCGTCGTAGAGCTCAGCCATGAAATAAGGTGTGGCGTTCACCTGATCACCGTTGGTAAACGTCTTCGCGTTCAGATAACAGTAGATGGAGGGACCTATCGAGTCGTTCTGTACCACCTGACTGCCATTGAGCACGAAAGCGTCGTTCTCGCCGTGCAGGGTGATGGTCTGCTCGTTGTTGATGGCATAGAGACTCATCAGGCCGTTGCCGTCCGTATAGCTGATGTCCTTAGGCACGGCGAAGGTAAAGCAGAACTTGCCGCCCACGATGCTATCAGAACCCTGATAGAGTGTCTTCGTACGATCCTTGTAGACAAAAGGAGTCTCTGCTCCATCAGCAGTGTCATCGTTCAGCTGACAGGTGATGGTCTCTTCCGCATCCCTCACAGTGGCCGTCAGCACACCATTGAAACTCGCCGCTAATGACTGGTGCTGCTCGACATGTCCATAGACACGCACCACACTGCCTGCACTGAGTTGCTGAACCTCTGTGGCCTCCTCTTCTTGCGCACGACCTGAGACGGGACAGATACTGTCGACCACCACCTCAGGCTCAGGACAAGCCAGCCGTAGGGCAGGATCGCCCAGAAGCGTGTACTGCAGTTTGTTGGGCGACGTATCACTACCACTGGTGACCAGATCGCACTTCGCCCTGCGTGCGGCCTCTCCGATGCTGATGCCAGGGGTCAGCACATAGTCGGTAAAGGCCAAGTTCATGACTTCGTTATAAGTGGCATAGACTGTTCGCGTAGTGCCGAAGAAGGCCACGCCCCCACCCTGACTGTTCAGCATCACGGTCTCTCCGATATTGTCTTCCTGCCCGTCGAAGGGCATGATGTCACACGAGGCCGTCACCCACAGGGGCAGCTTCATCGACGAGGCCGCCTCGAAATCAGCCAGTTTCATCACCAGCTCGTGCGAGAAGGCGTAGGGTGCCCCGTGTCCGCTGTAGTTCATCATCAGCGCCCCACTCTCCATCTGCTGCTTGATCAGTCGTGTCACGTCAGGATAACTGTAGCCCGTCGACGAGGACGTGCGCGTATAGGCATCCCAGTAGATCTTCTTCAGTTGGTAGCCCTGATGGTTCGTCTCCACCATGGTGGCCACTTTGTCGGCTGTCTGCATATGTGTGTTGTGGTTGCCGTCGTCGCCCATGAAGCAGAGCACATTCTGCCAAGCTCCCGCATGATTGTTGTCAGCATAGCCGATGGTCTTGTCAGCCAGAATAGTCGCACTCTCCAGGGTCCTGACGGGAAAACGCCCTACTGCCACATCGGGCTTGCCCAGATAGGCCAGGCTCATGCCACTCTGCTCCTGAATCTGTTCCTCGTCGTCGAGCAGACAGAAGAAATCGTCGCTGACGAAGCAATTTACCGAACTGAACGAGTTGTCGCTCTCGAAACAGAGCAGGAAATCGTCAGGATCATAGCCGCTCCACTCTGCACAGTGCATACGGTTGTCCCACGCACCGTCGCCATAGAGCAACAGGTATCTGGGTATATCCGCCTCCGTCGCAGCCCTGTCGTAGAGCATCTTCATATAGCGGCGATAGGCCGTTGCGTCGGGCGTTCCGCTCGAGAACTCATTATACAGCTCGTCGGCAGGCACGATCCTCACGCGCAGACCGTCGCGCTCCTCATGCAGCGTCTTGATGCGTTCAGCCTGTGTCAGCCACTTCTGCGTAGTGGGTATGATGATCACCATGTCCACAGCCCCATCGGCATGATGGTCTTGGTTCGTTATATGGTACACATATTCAGGTTCAGGCAGCGTAGCCGTCTGGAAATCAGGCTTATCCTTGGGCATATCATGCACGAGGGCGATATAGTCCAGTCGGAGGTTCGCCCCAGAAGTCTGGGTGATACGCACCGTATTCTCAGCCTTCATGATGCCATTGAGCAGATATTCGTATATTCTCTCCTGCGCCTTTGTATAGCTGTCGAGGTTCACACCCTGGCTGATGGTTCCCACCACCGAATCGTTCACCTCCACCTGCGCCTCGAAGTTGCCGTCAGCCGTCAGGGCTACGGCCAGCGCCCCTGATTCTCCTTTGGCAGCCAACGTATAAGTCCTTGGTGTGCCGATGGTGAAGAGCTGCTTGTCGAAAAGGTTGCGCCCACCGTGATACCACGCATAGTCGTCCACCTCGTAAAGGCTGTGATAATCCTCAGGTTGCGGGTAGGTTGCAGCCGTCAAAGCCTCCTCACTGACGATGAGGGGTTCCTCTTCGCCAGCTGTCAGGAAGTAATAGCCACTATCAGAATAAGGATTACGCGTGCGCGCGAGGGTGTCCTTCGTTTCCCAGGTCACAGGACCTACGGCATAGAAGATCCGCTTGCCGTTCACCACACAGGAAGGCACTTCCACCAGATCGTCCGTCGCCTGCAGATAGTCGCCAGTCAGACATTCAGGCTGCAAAGCACCACCATAGCCGTAGATTCTCACCCGATTGATATCCGCGAAACCAGCCTTCTTCACCAGCGCCTCCGACAACTGGTAGTAGCCACTCTCAGGCACACGGATCTTCACCCACGTCCCCTCTTTCAGGACGGAGTGCTCCGCATAGCGCCCATTGGCGCCTTCACCTCGGGTAGCTGCTCTGGCGCCTTTGGCACGTCGCTCCACCTTCAGCATAAAGCTCACGAGCTTCTGATACCGCCCATCGCGATAGACCAGTGGCACGAACGCCACGTCGAGCACACCCTGCTTGCGCACCACGCCCACCGTCTGCTTCACCACAGGCATCGCAGGCAAGGGCTCACCGCTGATCTGCTGATAGCGCTGGATATCAGCCTCGCGCATTTCGATAAACTCAGGATAGTCGATCCTCACGGTATAGACTGAGTCAGCATAGCGAGGACCCAGCTGCTGCTGATAGGTGAATACGGGCAGCGCCTCTCCGATCCTGACCTGCTGGGCCGTCAGATTATAGAACGTTTGGGCAGAGACACGCAACCATCCTGTGAGGAGCATCAGCCACATCCCCACAAAGATTCCAGTCCTTTGTGCCCATTTACGATCGTTCATCAATATAATAACGTAGCGAGGGACGTTTTATTGTGATAAAAGGCCTATTTGAGGGTATTTAGGAGCAAACACCATTGATATACGTCAAAGTTTCCTAATTTCCAGCACTTTCTTTCCTTAAAATTTGCAAAATTTCAGAGATTTTCTTACTTTTGCAGCGAAAAATAAAGAATTCTTCAAGAATTTGGTATTAACTAAAAGAATTTTAATGATTATGAAGAAATTAATGATGATCGCTGCCTTCATGGTAGCTGCAGTAAGTGCAAACGCACAGTTTGAGCCAGGAACATTCTCTATCCAGCCTAAGGTTGGTGGAATTATCAGTAAGGTAAGCAACATGCCTAACCTGAACCTCAGCCAGTTCAACCTCAGCAATACGACAATCGACAGATCATTCTATGCAGGTGCTCTGATCGGTGCTGAGTTCGAGTATCAGATTGCTCAGCCATTCAGCGTTGCTGCTGGTCTGAACTTCGCTATGCAGGGCTGCCAGTGGGAAGACTTCGAGGTGAAGGAGGGTGACGACTATGCAAAAGTAAAGGACCTGAAGATGGAGCTTAACTATCTGAACATTCCTATTGTCGCTAACGTTTACCTCTTCAAGGGTTTTGCCATCAAGACTGGTGTTCAGCTGGGGTTCCTGCTGAGTGCAAAGTTTAAGGCAAACAATGAGACCAAGATTGGTGACTTAGTCCATAAAGAAGAGGGCAGCCAGGACATCAAGGACGATTGCAAGAAGTTTGACGTATCAATTCCCATTGGTATTTCTTATCAGGTTCCCACCATCCCCATCTACATCGATGGCCGTTACAACCTTGGTCTGACCAATATCAACAAGGATGGCGACGTAAATTACAAGAACCAGGTATTCCAGCTGACTGTTGGTTACAAGTTCGCCCTCTAATTAAACATTTCGAGATATGAATAGCCCTGTCAAGTTCTCGCTTGGCAGGGCTTTTCTTTGGCTATCCAACTTTTAAGCTTTCAAGAACGCGATCTTCCTCCGATTATCCTTTGGCCTCACCGCGAAGTGCAGCCAACAGACTGAGCCATGCTGTTCTAAGAGCAGCTCGTCATAATCCTGCTTTGTACCATCAGCGATATCTAACAATATCGACGCATAGCGGATCATCTGTTCCTTCCCAACGCAGCGGATATCCACTGCGCACCCTGTCAGATGATTGGAGTTAGCAGCTCCACCAGCCAACTTATTGACGGCAGGTGATCGATAGCCCGAGTTGATAATAATCGGTTCATCTTCCTCTGCCTCATGAGTATTCTCATTCCTCATTCCTCCTTCCACATTCCACACATATAGCGTATTATAACTATAACGCAATTCCTCCAACCAAGGACAGAGCCTTTTTAGATTCTCAATCACCACATGCGAAGGGATATTCCCATCAGCGGTCTTATGACTGGTCTTGCAGAGCTCAGCGAGCGTAAAGTGCTCGCTGAGTTTTGCCTGCTTATTAATACTTACTTCTTTCATAATTTTCATTTTTAAATTATCAATTTTCGAAATGGCACGATGGCACGTTGGCACGTTTACAGCATCTGTACGCCAGTCTTGCGGAAGGTCGAAAGACCTGTGGTCGTACCTCGGCCATCACTCACTTTCTCTATCAGATGGTCACTCAGCAGGCGGCGCGTCTTACTGCGCACGGCACCGTCGCTCGCCAATCCAAAGC
>JAEETB010000174.1 GCA_016286575.1 Prevotella sp. | reverse complement strand
TTACTGATGCGACCAAGGAAGTGTCGAGTCCCTGGCTGAACTTTGCCTCCAATCAGAACGGTTACCCCACAATGGGCTATCATTACGAAGGCAATCAGGTGATGTTGGGATTCGAGGATGGTAATGTGGAGCGTCCCTACGTCATGGGTGGGCTGGCAGCAGATGGAACAGGTGCAGATTCAGTACTGACAAGCGAGGGTATGCATTCGTTGACACTCAGTGATGGTACTGGCGCTGGTATGCAAGCTTTCCTTTCCGGAGCTTTCGCACCGATGGCAAAGACCCTTACAGGGTTTGCACCTGGACTGATTCCTTCTTGGAAGTGGGATAAGGACAAGATTTTTGAGGGTGGCTTCGAACTGTCCGACTACTATGGTATCTACAAAGTCTCTGGCTCTACCGACGGGCGTAACGTCTCTATCGCCTCCAACTGGGGCGACGTGAAGATCAATGCCTTCACGGGCATTACCATCTCAGCCCCTAATGGCGATGTGAGCATCACTGGCAAGAACGTGTCGATCAGGGCTGGCAATAACCTGACGCTTGAATCAGGAACGAACGTCAACTATAAGCTTTGGAAATCGAAGGACACCACGAAGGGCACCGCTGCCCAGATTATGTTGGACATGACGGCGCAGGTGGCTAAGAAACTTGCAGAGATTGCGTTGAACGTGTTCGATTTGACACTTGTCAGATCGACTGTAGAAATCTTCTTCCGTCCGGTTGAGGGAAGCCTTACATTAAAGTCCAACAGATTCCTGAAACTCTCGGCTGGCAATAACAACTGTTCATTCCCCGCCAGTGCTTTCAACGTGGAGGAAAAGATGAAGATGCTGGATGAAATGAACAAGAAGGCGATTATGCAAAGTGCCGGTATCGGAAATGGCATGGTGAAACTCTTTAATATCATTCCGTCGATAACCGGACATCTGATTAAAAGATCTGTTGAGAAATATAATGCCTGTGTAAACTCATTGGAATTAGTGAAGCTCAATATTCAAATGTTACAAATATATGCTAATAATCAGGAAGAAAAATCGTGTCATACTTATGACGACCTAAAGGCTGATTTATGGGGACAAGATAAGGATGAGGATTGGAATGAAGATAAGTTGGGATTTAGTGACAATGTTGCCGTAGAGGGTACGTATAACAACATTGTGAGTTTCGATTGTGCCAACCGCATATATCCCATATCTCGTCAATATACAAGTACAAACCTTGATCTTTATCTGCAAAGGGATGAAATCATTGTTTGTAGACGTAGGGAGTTAAGAGAAATGATAACCGAAGAATTCAATACATTGAGGAAAAATATCTTTGAGCTGACGCATTTGGAACTGACCAAACAGGATGTCGATAAGGAGTTCGGACACTTTATCATGAGGCAAATGCCGAAGGATTATAAAAAGAAGGTACTGACCGCCTTTAGCAAGGCGAAGAGTGGTATTGAGTTTTCAGATGAGGATAAGGAACTTAATGGATTGATGGAGCTTTCAGATGACGGCATCAAATACATGAGACGACAGGTAGTCATGAACCTTTTAGAGGAATTTGGATTCAAGGATGATATGCGAAGACCAATCCAAATCGATGGCAATATTTTACCTTCAGTACCGGTTAAGCCCGATGGCGATAATATGGATGAAGGAAATGGAAATAGCATCATGAACGACGAGTGTTGGAACAACTATGTAAACAGTCTGAGTGGTGTTCCGCCCCTTGGCAAAGACCTGACGGCTGTCGGCGGCGCTTTGTTAAATGCCGTTTCCAGTGGTTTGGAAGCAGAGAAGAACAAACTGACGTTCTGGAAAGGTGCTGCCGAGATTAAGACTTGGGGTGAAGGCAAAAACGGTCAGATATTATTTGGGTCTGGCAAAGATACTTATGCCCTGAAAGATAATCAATTTGAAAAGGTTGAGTCCCTCAAATCTTCGATTACCAGCCTGAGCGATGCCAGCGATGGCCTTGATGACGATGACAAGAAATCACTCCAGGGATTTGTAGAGCAATTAAGAGATGTGTTGTTGAAATTTTAGAAGACAGTTGTTATGGGATATATATTTGATGATTGGAAAGCGCTACTGGAGAATTTTCAGAGCAGCGTTGAGAAGGATCTGGAGGAGATTCATCAGCAGAAGTCCGAGGTTCAGCAAATCAAGGCGGACATCTTCAACCGGCTTGACAACGGCCTCTATTACCGCGACGACAAACGCATCGTCATCTCTGCTCCAGAGATCGTGATCGGCAATGTCGACAAGAGTGGTGACCTGCTCAGTGGAGGCGTCGGCAACGTCATCGTCAAAGGTAACGGTGTCGCACTCGAAGGCGTCGGCGATACAGGCCACGTCGTTACCCGTGCCTCCAGCATCCGCCATACAGCAGTCGACCCAGGTGTTGACGGTGTGGAGAATGTGGTACATAGCACTTCGGAGATTGTTGACCAGGCCGGCAGCATCGTGCTCCACAGCAGCGATGCCAAGGATGCCTTCTCACAGACTCCCATACCTCCTGGAAAGGGAGGCGTCAGGATTCATGCCGACCGGCAGCTGAGTCTGGAGGCCACTGTCTCTGCTGAGGGTCGCAAGGAGAAGATCGAAGCGACCATCAGCAGTTTGACCAAGGAGGCGAAGACCTTGAGTGAACAGATTAACGGACAGAAGAAGAATGTGGAAGACTGCTTTAAGAAGATGTCGGACCTGCTCGAGAAAGAGAACAAACTGAATGCGGAGGAAGCTTTCCTCAACCGTGTGAACCTCACCGATATTGCAGAGATACATGAGGATATAGAAAGAATGACCCCATCACTGTATCAGGCCACCCTGCAGTTCATCCATCTTGTGGCTCGTCTCTCAGAGGTGAATCGTCGCAAAAAAGTCCTTGAGGCCGAGAAGGGCGATATCAAGACTGGCGATGATTTCAAGAAGAATTCGACAGGTGCTGAGATGAATATTGTGGCTGAACGCATCAGCGTTGCCACTACCGACGGCGACGGCAACCTGCATACCCAGCCAGGTGCCGGTATCAGTGTCAGGACACCGAATGTCAATATGAGTATGATGGATGACGAGGGTAAACTCGTGGAGGGTAGCAACTTCAGCGTGAATGCCGAGAACATCAGTCTGTCGTCAGTCTGCCCGTCGGAAGACAAGAAGGAACACCCCGTCACGGGAAATGTCTACATCCACTCGAAGAACATCAACCTCGAGGCTCTTGACTATCTGGCCGACGACAAGGGCTTCAAGGAGAAAGAGCTGACTAAGGACGGCAAGATAACGATGACGGCGAAGACAGTAGAGGTGGCAACGACTAACCCGAAGGATATCGAGCGCGACGACAAAGGTAAGATTACCAAAGGCGAATATACCGCTGAGGGTGATGTCATCATCCGGTCGAAGACCGTCGCTGTAGAGAGCCTCGACTACGAGGTGAAGGATGGCAAGCTCGAGACCAAGGCGCTGACCAAGGACAGTAAGATTGCCATGCGCACAGAGAAGATGGACTTCCTTGCTGCCGATGCCGAGGGCAAGGCTACAGGAACCATAAACTTGAATGCGAAGGCCGTCAGCGTGAAGTCGATGGATGTGGACAAGGAAAAGCTGACCGACGACAAGCTGGCCGCAGGCAGCTCGATGACCCTCGTATCAGAAAAGATGTACATAGGCGCGAAGTCGAAGGACGTGAAGAGCAAGAAGCTGCAGACCGTCTCAGAAGAGATCGGCGCCTTTGCCGACAAGACGCTGGAGATTCAGCAGGGAGAAGCGAAGGCCGTGTTGCAGCTGGCCGACGGCAAGGCAGCCTTGGGCAGCGACAAGAACCAGATCTGCGGCGATACCGAGGTGAAGGGCGAGGTAAAGGCTCCGAAGGCCACCGTCGACAACCTCGAGGCCAAGACGTCGTTCAAGTCACAGAACATCAGCGATGGTGTGGCAGCCGGTGGCGGTGGCGGCAGAGTCAGTGCCAAACTGAAAGCCGAAGACTGCAATTAAGCGAGAACAGAGCTAAGCTTGCTTAAGCTATGTCGAACGTGAGCAGGCTCGATGTGAAACATCAAGATGCGCCGAAGAGTTTAGAGTTTAAAGTTTAGAGTTTAAAGTTTATAGTTGAAATATATGAAAAGAGCTATTTTAAGAGAATACGACCAGTATGGTGAGGATCTGTCAGGCCATTGCGCCAGATTTTCCTATCGACTGATGAATCTCTGTGTAAAAGCTGAGGAGGTGTCCCTGTTGCCAGTAGAAGTGTTGATTGAGGGTGAACTGGAAAAACTCGAGAAATGTTGTATGACAGCTAGGAAGGATGAATACAGTTTCATGGTGGTCCCCAAGTTTGAGGAAGACCTGTCGGCTGTTTGCCAAGGAGTATTATTAGAACATCCGGAGTTCAAACAGACTATCGAGACCATGACCATTGACAGTGTTGATGAGGAAGGTAAACCGACGAAAAAGGATGTCCTCTATCTGCTGCTGACCATGCCCGAGGTGGACAACGACCGTTACAAGGTGCTCAAGAGCAGTGCCGAAGCACTTTACGACGAGTGTAAGGTCGCGATGGAACTTGCCAACTCCAAGGCAGATATGAAGTTTGCACCCCTGATGGTTGGTGAGAGCAAGGAAGATCTTGAGAAACTGAAAAAGTTGCGTGACAGTCTTAACAACCAGTGGACAGAACATCGCGAAAAGATCTATCACGAGAAGCTGCGCGAGATTGAGAATGCCCACAATAACTGGATGGCCGATCGTGTTGAGGATACGCTTAACGCATATGTGGAAAAAGAGCGTAATAGCGATGAGGCTGCACGTACGATGAGGCTGAATCCTGAAGATTATGAGTAACTTTGGAATGATAAACAGTTAATTTAAAATATAATAATATGATAAAAATAACGATTAAGGATCAAGGCGACAAGATGGTCGCTATTTTGGATGGATATCTTGATACACCCTCTTCCGCCAGAGCCGAAGAAGACATGCAGCCCTTGTTCACATGTAATGACAAGGATATCTTATTTGACTGTCAATATCTGGATTATATTGCATCGAGCGGACTGCGTCTATTACTCGGCATCTTGCAGAATGCGAAGGATCATGGTCACCATGTTTACATCAAGGATTTGAATGACACCATCCTTGATGCCTTCAGGGTTACAGGATTCATCAATTTGTTCGAGTATGTCTGATAAACATACTAACAAATCTCCTCGCCAAAACTGACGAGGAGACTTCTTATTTAGGCTGCAGGGCAGCGTATTCACGGGCGACGTTCTCGATGCAGGGGCACTCCTTGTGGGGGTTCAAGTCGTGGTGGCCCACGATCACGGCACGGGGGTAACGCCGGTGGAGATCTTCGAGCAACTGTCGCATGGCTGCCTTCTGCTCAGCCGTACGCGTGTCGGCGGGTTGACCGCGGATGTCGAGCCCGCCCTCGTAGCAGACGCCGATCGAGTGGGCGTTGTGGTTCTTGCAGTGGGCGCCGACCATCCATTCAGGTCTTCCGGGCTCGATCTCTCCGTTACGACGGACGACGTAGTGGTAGCCGATGCCGAGGTGGAATCCCCTCTTGCGGTGCCACGAATCGATCTGAGCCGCCGAACTCATCTGGTCGGGCTTCACTGCAGAACAATGAATAACGATTAACGTGATAGTTCTCATAACACGCTTCAGATGCTAACAGCACAACTGATAGTGGCCAGGGCCGTCGCGATCGAAGTCGCAATCGTCGCCACCCATTTCAGAATAGAAATAACAACTTTCTTCTTCATCTCTTGTCTCTAAACTTAGATTTAGCTACCCGTGTCGAAGCCACCGCCGTTGTCGCCACTGCCGTTCTTGGTGAAGGTCTTAGAGCTTACCTCAGAGGATACACCATTCTTGATGGCGATAGCCTTCACGGTGACGGTGTCAGTCAGGGTGAGTGCCTCAGAGTAAAGGCTGCTTTCAGCTGTTGGTGTGCTGCCGTCTACCGTGTAACGAATCTGTGCACCCTCAGGACCTGAGATAGTCGCCTGAGTCGACTCGTCGAACGGAGTCTCACCACTGATGGTAGGAGCTGCTACGGTCTCCGTCTGCTGAGAACCGCTCTGCTCAGAACCTGATGAAGAGCCGCCACCTGCGTTGTTGGTCTCTTCCTCCTCATCTTCCTCGACGTTCATCGAATTGTCGTGGGTCTCCTCGAAGACCACGTCCTTCACGAGTGTCTTGGCGATGACGTACTTCTGCTTGATCGAGCCGTCGGCCTTCTTCTCCTGACCTACGACCACACGCTCAGTCTCGGGCTGGAACAGCACGCGACGCGTGGTGATCGTGGCCGCCGAACAGTCCTCTTTCTTCACGACGCCGATGGCGGAGAAACCTACCTTGAAGATACCGATGCCGTTGAGGTGGATCTTCTGGCCCAACTCGAAGAAGTGCTTCATGGCCTCGCCCAACTCCTGGAGCACGGCAATGATGTCACTCTTCTTCACCGATGCCTGCGTCTGGATAAACGACGCCAGTTCCTCGGTCTCGATAAACTTCGTGTCGTACACGGCCTGCGCATAGTACTTGCCGTAGGCCGCCGACTGGTTGTTCTTGTTCTGTGTCTTAATGTACTTCTGACTCA
>JAEETB010000173.1 GCA_016286575.1 Prevotella sp. | reverse complement strand
GCGCGATGCCATCGATAATGCTTAATTCACCTCGTAGCCTTTTACCTGAATGGCTGGGCAGACGGGTAGTTTCTTGGTCTTCCCCTTCACGGCATTGCGATACAGACCGTTCTTCATATAGGCATTCCTAATTGTCATTCTGGGTGCAAAGGTAATATTATTTATCGGAAAACGACAAATAACAGATGATTATTAACTATTATTTGACTAAATTCGCAAACTACTGATAGAAGGTGGATCATGGGGACTGGCACTTGACTAAATCTCGGATTAACGCGTGCCGCCTATATCAGTGTTGTTGAGATAGAACTCAGATTCCATGTCAATCTCAGGCGTTTTGTAGCTGTACGCAACGGCTTTCGCCAAACTACAGAGGTCGCTGCCGAGACCAGCTTCGTTAAGCACTAGCTGACAGTTGCTGCGCAGCCAGTTGCCCATTGCGTCCTCGCGGCTGATGATGATGCCGGCAGCCACCACGTCACCACCACGGCCTAGGACAAAGTTGAAGCGGTCGGTATCGAACTTAAAGGCCGAAAAATTCAACTCGTTCTTCCTGTTCGAACATGGAAAACCACCCTGACCGTCCACAATCTCGGTCGTCATGGAAGCACCCGAACCGTCGGCATTGCGAGGGTCGAGCACGAGACGGGCGACCTCCACCTCATAGTTGGTTTCGCGTTTCTGAACGGCGACGAACGTCACCAGGTCGCCACGCTGCAGATTCCACGCCGTGACAAAGTCGGCATAGGTAGGGCCTGGAGTGGTGACATAAGCCTTATGGCCCCCTGCGGCATCAATGCCCACAGTGACCTCAGGCAGATGACCTTCAGAAATGATAGCTGCGAATGGCGTCCACTTTTCGCTATCGATAGGGTCAAACTGATAAAACCCGTCCAAGCCCTGGCCAGAATTCTGGAGGGCTGTTGCATGCTCACGGAGGTACTTCAGATTGACCCTCCTGAACTTGTTCATGCACTCGAAGGCATTGTCGTAGTCTTCGAAGGAATGATTACAGATTTCCTTCAACTTACTGTAGCTCTTGTTGACTGTCTTTACAAGAACCCGATGCAGCGACTGCCCCTCAGTCTTAGGATTCTTCGGTATAGTGTTTGTCCTCACGATGGTCTTTCCCATTCGCTGGTAGTACGTCTTGTTACCGACTCTACCGATAGCACCGTACATGTCTTTCGTCATTTCTGCCATAATCCTACTTCACTTTATTTCATATTCTACTCTAATATAACTCTATTATATCTCTAATCTTTAACTAGAGATGAACTAGAGAAGAACTAGAGATGAACTAGAGATATGATGTGTGCAAAGATAAAGATATTATTTGAAACCTCCAAACAAAACACAAGAATTTTTCTTTTAATATCTGAAAGTTATCAACTTTTCGAGAATTATTTGTATCTTTGCACCGTTAAACAGAAAAAATATATGAACAAGCTTTTTATGATATTTGCCCTTGTGGCAATAATATCCTGCGGTAACAAGACAAACAGTGCAGCTTCGGATGCCGACAGTACTATCGTAAATGAGGTGTCTGACACGCTATACACTGTAGAGGCTGTCGAGAAGCAAGTGAATGCCGTCTATGCCTATTGGAATGAGCTGCGTGAGCATTATGATGAGAACAAACCCTCAATAGACGATCTTTTCGGTAGCAAGGAATGGCAGCGGGTACGTAATGAAGTGATAGCCATCGACCGCGAGTGTGAGTGCGGCGGATTCTTTGACTTCGGTGATGAAGGACCGTTGGATCCCTGGACATACGACTGCTATGAAGGATATGTCAGTGCCAACGATATCAAGGTCAAGCTGCAAACCGACGGAACAGCTGAGGTCAGGTTCCTCGTGAAGGATGCCGTTACGACCAAGGGCGTCCCTATGCGCTGGCTGATGCAGGTGGAGGATGGTCAGTGGCGTGTCGCCAACATCTTCTTCGAGAAGGATGACAATTTCGATGTCCTGATGAATATGCGTGCCTATGCAGATGAGGGGAAGAATGATATGTAACCAATGAAAAGGATTGTTCTTATCATATTGACCGTCATATGTTGCTGGGAGGCTCAGGGACAGGAGGTAGGCGACTCCTTGAGTTTGCCACCAGTGGAGTTCTCGTTGCCACCGCTGACGATGAGGGGGACGATTGCACACTATCCTTATTATCATGGACTGATGATGGGATTCCATGACTGGGAGTTGCATCCAGGGCTCAATGCGTCGCTTTCGGCTGCTGCCATCTTCGGGTTTGGAAGCAATGCCGGAGCAGGCTTTGCCAATAGCATGGCTTTGGCCTATGCTGGTAACATTACGCCTAAGCTGTCGTACTCAATAGGTGGATACACCTCGTTTCTCGACTATGCGAGTCATGTGATGAAGGATGCTGGCCTGACGGCTATGCTCAACTATCGTTTCAACGAGCATTGGGAGGCAGCTCTTTTTGCCCAGAAGTCGATTCTCCAGCCCAAGGTGCCACCTTATCTCTATTGGATGGGTGATGTGGGCGACAAGATCGGCGCAGCAGTCCGTTACAACATCAATCCCTCGTTCAGTATCGGCCTCAGCGTTTGGCGAGGCACTTCACCTTATCAATACTATTATAGGTAAAACTTGGTCGATTTCAGCTCACTAATCAGGGGCCTGAGTTTCAAAATTTACAATAATTGTTTCAAAATATACAAAACTTTTTGTTTCAGGCATTCGTGACTTTGTTATTTGGAGAATTTTTCTTATCTTTGCAACCAACCATATTCACAAAACTAATTGATAAGAGTTATGAATGAGAGAATTGTCACAAGCGCCTCGTTGCTATTATTGGCAACTCCGGTCTGCTATGCTCACGGATATACGTTGGCTGATGCCAACCATATCATCGTGATACTCATCATTATCGTGATAGCGCTCATCGGGGTTGGAGGTTACATTCTACATTATAACAGGATTTTCAGTCAGCGAAACGAACAGCTTCGACGCATTCTTACGGCACTGGACGATTACAGGGCCTTGGTGAACGACGGGGCTCTGTCGCTGGACGAGCAAGAAGAGGCTTTGAAGAAAAAGCTGCAGACGTCGAAGAAAGTCAATGTGGTTCAGAAGGACGAGAAGCCGAACTTCTTTGTGATGATGGATGCCCGTATCAATAAGGAAAGGCCTTTCACGGATCCAGATTTCGACCATGATGCCCTGGTTAAGTTTATGGGAGTCAGTGATGAGGTGTTCGCCCAACTGGTGCCACGCTATAAGGATGCCGATAGAACGCTTGATTATATCAATTCCCTAAGGGCAGAATACGCTGCTAAGATACTCATGGAGCAATCAGACCACTCGGCTGAAGAAATAGCCTACATGTGTGGCTTCAGGAATGTTGCAGCATACAACAGTGCCTTCAAGTTCTCTTTCGGCATCACGCCTACGGACTATCTGCACAGCATGAGCCAGATGTTCAAGAAGAAAGAACTGGGACGATGAAAAGCAGGACGATGGTGCCGTAGCTTTATGTTGGGTCAGCGATAGAGTGTGATGGTCCCACCGTCGCTTCTGCAGTATTTCTTGAGCAACCCTTGGATGAAACGGGCGTTCTCTGTGACGCGCTGTTCATTGCCGTCGTAGCCGTTGATGAGGACGACAAGGTGAGTGGTCTCAATGGTCATCTTCGTGCGCTCGTTGTCGCTGGTGGGAGTACCTACACCCCCTTGGGCATCGCGATAGACGGGCAGTCCTGCGATATTGAGCATCCCACGTCCGATACCTTCATAGGGTTCGCCCTCACGACCTATACCGAGTGTCAGCGTATCGCCCACGAACTTATCGGCATCGAAGCCTCCTATGCTGTAGCCGTATGTGACGGATGCGAGATTGACAAGATCGACGAGGGTATCGATCTGATAGAGTTCCTTGCCCTGAAGCATGCGACGGATGAGCTGTTCGCTGGCAGGACGATAGCGCGAAGGATCCTTGCCACAGGCTTTGTATACACGACGGGTGGCAGCTATGCTCGTGAGCTCTTTGAGACTGTCGGTGGTCAGTTCCTGACGGAAACGGTCTTCGAGTGCATGAATCTCATCCCACAGGTCTTGGCAGTATTTGGAATTGACGACATAAGCCTCAACTGCCGCCCCCACGAAGATGGGGCAGACGCTCTTGATCTCCTGCGAAACGATGATATCCATTAATCGTCGGGGTTGCGCTTATAGTGGAACTCCTGGATATTTGGATTGCTGCCGAGGTCGGGTTCGGTCACGGTGGGCTGGATGATCTTCTGGTTGTAACCCTTGTGGACTGGCCCTACATCGAGCAGAAGGTCCTTGTAGGTGATAGTGGGTACAATGAGTCCGAACATGCCGATACCGACGCGTACGCCCTCAGGATGCATGTTGTTGACCAGACGGGCTGTGGCATAGAACGTATGACGATAAGCCTCGAGTTTGTTATACATGCGGTAGGCCTTCATCACCTCTTCTGATACCTGTGTGGAATCGCCCACTGATATGATGGAGCCCAGGTTGTTGACATAGTCGTCGATGGGATCGCCCTTGATACTGTCGTTGGCTTGGAGACACTCGATGATGCTGTCGTCGATCTCTGCCAGCATCTCTTTTTGTGTGGGTGTGGTAAAGTAGGCCACGAAGAGCGCAATGAGAAGGAAGATGCCTAAAATGACGATCTTACCGAGACAACTGTTTGTGAATGCTTTTCCGATGGGCTCGTTGGTTCTGTAACCTCTGTCTTGCTGATACATGATGAATTAGTTTTGGTTATTATGAATTAGGTTCATGAATTCCTGACGGGTCTTGGCCTGGTTGAAGGCACCACTGAAGTCGCTGGTGGTGGTGATGGAGTTCTGTTTCTCAACGCCTCGCATCTGCATGCACATGTGCTTGGCCTCGATGACCACCATCACGCCAAGGGGCTTCAGGGTATCTTGTATGCAGTCTTTGATCTGCTGGGTCATACGCTCCTGTACCTGAAGACGGTGGGCATAGATATCGACCACGCGTGCTATCTTCGACAGTCCTGTGATATAGCCGTTAGGAATATAGGCTACGTGGGCTTTGCCGTAGAAGGGGAGCATGTGGTGCTCGCAGAGCGAGAAGAAGTCGATGTCCTTCACGATGACCATCTGCGAATAGTCTTCCTTGAAAAGTGCGTCAGTCAATACTTTATGAGCGTCCATCTGGTAGCCTTTGGTCAGCGTCTGCATGGCCTTGGCCACTCGCATAGGCGTCTTCTCCAGTCCTTCGCGATCAGGGTCTTCGCCCAATAGCGTGAGTATTTCTTTGTAATGCACCGCCAGATCTTCAAGACCTTCGCGATAGCGCTCGTTGTCGTATTCCTTAATCTCTATGTTCATGGATATTGAACGGTTATTTTTCCTTTGACGATGATAGCCGACTCGTAGCCCATCTGTTTCACGCGATTCAGCATCTCGTGGGCCTCCTCATAAGTACGGTAGTTGCCCATGCGACAGATCCATCGCGGACTGTAGAAATGTACATAGACGGGCACCCCAGGGAATAGTGCTTTTATCTCGCTGCCTGCCTTTTCAGCCTTCAGACGGTCGTTGCGCGAGTTACCACCAGCAAAGACCTGTACGCGATAGCCAGTGATCTTATGGCCGTTCTTGATCATCTTTTTCTGCCCTAAAGTGTCAGGCATGATGACGGTCGACTGACTGGCTATGTCAGTGGGCTTCTCTGCTATCTTATTCTGATTTGTAGCAGTGTCGTTTTCTTTCTTTTCCGTTTGTTTCTGAGTGGTGGCTGTCGTTGTGGCGGGCTTGACTGGCTGTTCGGCGGACTTGCCGTTGACCAGGTCGTCGATGGCCTTGCTCTCATGGACGGTCACTTTCCCTTCACCCGTCTTGCTGTTTTGCAAGCGCTCGGTAAAGGATGACTGTGCGTTGGCTGCAGTGATACAGCCAACACACATCATCAGTATGATAACAAGTCGCTTCACGATCTTACTTCTTCCAAGCATCGATGATACCCTTGAAGTCAGCAGCCTTCAGTGAAGCACCACCAATCAGACCACCGTCGATGTCAGGCTTTGCGAAGAGCTCAGGAGCGTTGCTGGCCTTGCAGCTGCCACCATAGAGGATGGTCGTGTCGTCAGCAACAGCCTCGCCGTACTTCTCAGCGATGATTGAACGGATGTAAGCGTGGATTTCTTCAGCCTGCTCAGCGGTAGCTGTCTTGCCAGTACCGATGGCCCAGATGGGCTCGTAGGCGATGACGATCTTGCGGAAGTCCTCCTCAGAGAGGTTGAATACTGAACCCTCAAGTTCGGCCTTTACGACCTCGTTCTGCTTGCCAGCCTCGCGCTCCTCGAGTGACTCACCAATACAGAAGATCACCTTCAGGTCGTTCTTCTGAGCGAGCAGCACCTTCTCCTTCAGGATCTCAGGAGTCTCCTTGTAGTACTCACGACGCTCTGAGTGACCCAGGATCACGTACTGGGCACCAGTGCTCTTGACCATCTCTGCAGATACCTCACCAGTGAAGGCACCCTTCTCCTTGTCAGCGCAGTTCTCAGCACCCAGACCGATGATGTCCTGATCGAGGAACTGTGCGATAGAAGCGAGGTGGATAAACGGTGTGCAGATTACTACACCACAGTTGGGCTTGTCAG
>JAEETB010000172.1 GCA_016286575.1 Prevotella sp. | reverse complement strand
CCGTCGGGGAGGACGATGGAGAACTGGCGCGATGTGAGCATGCCTGGATATTCGCCTTGGCGAGAGTCGATGGTAAGAGTCCGGGCTTTATCGTTCCATTGCATTTGGATGGTACTGTAGACACCTTGCTCGTAGTTGTAGTTGTCGCCCTCGTCCTCATAGAGGGTGAAGGAGCCGTCGGCACCTGGGTAGAGGCGTAGTTCGAGGTTATCCCATGCTTTTTCGCCAACATATTGCATCTCAGGGCCTAAGGGCAGGATGCTGCCTGCACGCAGGAACATGGGGACACGGTTCAAAGCGGTCTCGAGGGTGATGTTCTGGCCTCCCTTATAGGCCTTACCTGTCCAGAAATCGTACCAAGTTGTGCCCTTAGGCAGATACTTAACGGCCGATTTGTTGGCGGTAAAATCTGCCTGCACGGCCGATTTGTCCACAACTTCCTTGCGATCCCAGCCCGTCATGGCATCTTCCTTGATGATCTGTTCCTCGGTATACTGCGGATCGAGGATGGGGGCGGCGAGGATGCTGCTGCCACAAAGGAACTCATCGGCGGTGTTCCAGATCTTCTTATCGGCAGCGAAGTCGCTGAATAGCGGACGGAGATAGCTGCCGTTATTGGAGGTCACCTGCCAGGCGGTACTATATAAATAAGGTAAAAGACGATAGCGCAGGCGAATCATCTGTTCGATGGCATCGTAGACAGGTTCGCCCTTCTTGCCGAATTGCCATATCTCGCGAGGTGCATCGGCTCCATGACTGCGGAAGACGGGGCAGAATAGGCCGTACTGCATCCAGCGCACATAGAGCTCCTGAAACTGTGGATTCTGGGGTGCTGAGCCACTGCCCTTAGTGTTATATGAACCGCAGAAGAACCCGCCGATATCGGTATTGAAGTTGGGATTACCCGTCAGCGTGAAGCTCAGGCCTGCGGGCACCTGTTTGCGGAGCATATCCCACGAGGAGGCCACGTCGCCGCTCCACATGTTGGAGCCATAATGTTGCTGACCAGCAAACGACGAGCGGGTCATGATGAAGACGCGCTTCTGCCCAGAGACCTTGCGCTGGGCATCGTAGACGCCACGTACAGTCTCCAGGGGAAAGGCATTGCGCAGCGAGCGCCAGGTGCCACCCGTGACCTTATGCTGATAGTCGCTCTCACGGGGATTGAAGAAGTCGGGATCGGTAGAGTCCATCCACCAGGCGTCAGTGCCATAGTCGAAGAGTTTCTTCAGATATTTCCAGTAGATACCACGCGCCACGGGACTGAAGGCATCATAGACCTTGACGCCCGAGGGATAGTCCATGCGAGGAGGCCAGACGTGCGAGATGCCACTCTGGGGCCATGTCTCGATGGGCAGTAGCAGGCCCATGCGCCTGAGCTCGTTGAACTGCTTGGTCTGCGGTCCGAAGCTCGCCCAGATGGAGATCATGAAGTGGGCATGTTTCTTGTGGACGTTGTCAATCATCTGCGGGCCATTGGCGAAATCTTCAGCGAGGAAGTCCATCGCGTTCCACTGGTAGTTGGAGCCCCAATATTGCCAGTCCTGGATGATACCATCGAGGGGCACCTCCAGTTCGCGGTATTTGTCGACAATGCTCTCCGTCTCGGCAGCGCTCTTATAGCGCTCCTTTGACTGCCAGAAGCCATAGGTCCATAGGGGGAACATGGGCACATCGCCCGTGAGGTGGCGCATCTGGGCTATCACACCATCAGCAGAGCCGCCATACATGAAGTAGTAGTCGATGCCCTCGCCAGCCTCAGAGGTGAACGACATGCCGCTGGCATCGTCATCGAACTGCGTGGGTGAGTAGTTCTCCCAATAGAGTCCCCAGCCCTTGATCGACTGGAGCACATTCTGGAAGTCCTCGAGATTCGACTGTTCCATGCGCTTATGCTCGCCACGACGGTTCATCTTGCCGTTCTGGATCGTGCCAAGGCCATAGATCGCCTCATCCTTGTCGAGGGTGAATGTCTGACTCACCTTGGCGATATCACAAGTTTTCTCGCGCAGCAGTACTTTTCCCTTTGCATCGAGGAAGGTCAGGTTTCCCTGGGCATCCTTTTTCACGGTGATGACACTACTCGAAAGCGTGTTACCATTCTTCGTAACAGCAACCTCCTCGGGCTTGGCGGTGACAACCAGACTCTTTGTAGGCTTGCCCTTCACTACGTGGACGATGGAGGGGGAGACGAATTCAATGGTCAGCTCTTGTGACTGCTCAGGCGTCAGGATGCTCTGGATGCGGGCGGTGTAGAAGTCACGGAAGTCACTCCATTTATAATAAGGTGCCTGTGAGGTGGGTACGGGCAATGTGGCCTCCTCACCGTTCAGCAATAGTTTCACGAGGATATCATCGGCATGGGCGCCACGATAGAACACTAGTTGGATGTTGGAGGCCATACAGGTCTCCCAGTTCTGATAGATATACTTTACCTCATTGGGATCCTCCGGGTCGGTGTCAGCACCGTTGATGCCCATCAGGACGGTCAGAGGGCCGATACAAGTGTCGTGACCGAAACGAAGGTCGGCGATGCGGTCGCTCGTGCCATTGATGACAGCCTCAGCCTTGCGGAGGAAGTCCTGCAGGATGGGAATCATGTCGTAACGGGGCCCGAACACCCAGGAATAGGAACCGAGGTTGGAAGACTCCCACTGACTGGCAATCTCCTCATCGGTAAGGATGCCTTCCATCATACCCTCGTGGTTGATGCTGGGCAGGGTGGTATAGAGGTTGGTGAGTACATAGCTGAGACGGCTCGCAGCACCTAAACCCTCCGTAGAGGTGAAGACGCGCTTGACGATGGTCTCATCCAACGAAGGACCGGCCTTGAATTTCGCACGGTTCTGCTCGTAGCGGGGCGTGCTCTTGGGGAACTCACGGCGCAGAGGGTTCTGACGATCGGTAGGCACTACCCCGTCGAGGGTATGGCGCGACGACTCCTCGCGGATCTCGATTGCAGGGTTGCACTGTACGAGTTCCTGACAGAAGGCTGACATACTCAGTACGCAACGACCTGAGAGTGAGGAGATGGCCATCACGTTGCCACCTCGGCTGAATACCTCGGGGAAGTTTTTGTACATCGTGCGGGCAATGCCCTGATGTTGGTCCCAGCCCACCTGAGTGAGTTCGCTCCAACCATTGATCAGCTCGTCCTTGGCAGCCATAAACTTGTCGTGCAGAGCCTCGCCCACAGGTGTCAGTTGGTGGTTGGCGTGTGCCTTCGTCAGGAGGGTGTCGAGGTCTTTGTAGAGGAAATCGCTCCAGAAGTAACGCGAGCCATGACGGCTGTAGTGACTGATGTAGAACGGCTGGTAGCCCTCAGGCGACTTCGTCAGTTGCTTGTCTGTGAAGTGATAGGGGTAGTCATTGCCGTAAGCTCGCCTCGGATCGGCCTTGAGCTGATCGAGGACATGGGGGTTCTGTGCCCCGGCCATTATGGCCAGCAACACAACGAACAGGGTAGTGATCGTTTGTTTCATCATGCTTTAAGTTTATAGTCTTTGGGGGCAAAGATACAAAAAATTTTAGACATAAGAACATAAGAACAAAATATTTTTTGTACCTTTGTCGCCAAAGATACTAAAACCCCAAAGAAAATGAAACTATCAACACTGCTGATGACAGTCGCTATGCTCCTGACGACAGGGGCGATGGCCGACGATTACACGACGCTCCACACGGAGAAAATCCAGAACCCCATGCTGTGGGCCGACGTGCCTGATCCCGACGTGATTCGCGTGGGAGACACCTTCTATCTCGTTTCAACCACCATGCACCTGATGCCTGGTGCGCCCATCATGAAGTCGAAGGACCTGAAGAACTGGGAGACCATCGGCTACATCTTCGACCGTCTGACGGATTCACCTAAGTACGACCTGCAAGAGGGTACGGCCTATGGACGAGGTCAGTGGGCTACTTCGTTGAAATACCACAACGGGAAGTTCTATGCGCTGTTGGCTCCCAATGAGCAGGGGGCTATGGGCGATACCTATATCTTTACGGCAGATAAGGCAGAAGGCCCCTGGAAGATCCTGTCGCGCATGCGACATTTCCATGACTGCTCGTTGTTCTTCGACGATGACAACCGTGTGTATGTTATTTACGGCACTGGTGAGATGATGGAGCTGAAGCCTGACCTCTCAGACGTCATCGAAGGTACTCACCAGCAGATTTTCCAGCGCGAAGAAGATGAGAAGGGTCTGCTCGAAGGTTCGCGCGTCGTCAAGCACAATGGCAAATACTATTTGTTGATGATCTCGCACGTCTATGCCCCAGGCAGGCACCGTCGCGAGGTGTGCTACCGTGCCGACAATATCCACGGCCCTTGGGAGAAACAGGTAATCCTCGAAAGTGAGTTCGGCGGCTTCTCATACGAAGCCCAAGGTACTATCGTCGACACAGAGGACGGCGACTGGTATGGTATAATCTTCCAGGATCGTGGTGGTGTGGGACGTGTGCTCACCGTGATGCCCTGTCGCTGGATCAACGGTTGGCCGATGCTGGGCGATGAGAACGGAAAGGTGCCTGACGAGGTGCGCCCCTTGAAGAGTGGGGAGCCAGAGACTGCTATCGTGAAGGCTGATGACTTTGCCGATTCGAAGCTGGGCCTGCACTGGCAGTGGAACCATAACCCCATCGACAACGCTTGGAGCCTGACGGAGCGCCCAGGATTCCTCCGTCTGAAGACCAACCGCGTGGTCCAGAACATCTACCTCGCCCCTAATACGCTCACCCAGCGCATGGAAGGTCCTACCTGTAGTGGAGCCGTCTGCGTGGACCTCTCGAAGCTGAAGGATGGCGACTGTGCAGGTTTTGGCGCCTTCAATAGCGACTCAGGACTGCTGACAGTGAAGAAGATGGGCAAGCGCCTCGTACTCGAGATGAGCGAGCAGAAGGTAGAGTTGACAGAGCGCGAGAAGGCTGTGACCAATGTGGAGGAAAGCGTCATCGAGCGTGTGGAACTGAAGCAGTCGAAGGTATGGCTGCGCATCGATGCCGACTTCCGTCCTATGAAGGAGCACAAGGGCATGATGCCTGGTACAGATCTCGCCAAGTTCTACTACAGTCTCAACGGTGAGCAATGGACGAAGATAGGCAGCGACTATAAGATGGGCTTCGACTGGCGCCGATTCTTCATGGGCCAGAAGTTCGCCCTTTTCTGCTATGCTACCAAGAAGGCTGGCGGCTATGCCGACTTTGACACCTTTAACTATATTAAGACAAACGACTAAAACAATAAAGATATGAAAAAGCTATTATTTATTCTTTCACTTTTCACTTTTCATTTCTCACTTCTCACTTCTATGGCCCAGAAGCCAGCCATCCCCCGCGATGCAGCGTTGGAAGCAAAGGTTGAGAAGACCCTTAGGAAGATGACCCTCGACGAGAAGATCGGACAGATGCTCGAACTGAACCTCGATGTGATGGGTAAGATGACGGTAGAGAACGCCAAGGTGGATCGTGAGAAAGTTCGCTCCGTGCTTCAGCAGTACGGCAGACCCGATTCAGAAATCGATGCAATGGTGAAGATGACTGATCAGGAGATTATCGACAAGCTGGGCGGATTTCCTGTAGACATCTATCAGGGGGAGACCAAGCGCATTTGGAAAATCAATGAGGCCATGCTCGACACACTCATCTCGAAATGGAAGGTGGGCTCTATCCTCAATGCTCCTGGCTCCAGTGCTGCATCGCTCGACGATTGGCAGAAGTGGATCCGTCTGATTCAGGAGAAGTCGATGAAGTATCTGGGCATCCCTGATATCTACGGCCTCGACCACAATCATGGTGTTACCTATACGAAAGGCGGTACCCTCTTCCCCCAGCCCATCAACCTGGGTGCTACGTTCAATACCGATTTGGCTTTCAGAGGCGCAGAGATTACGGCTTACGAGAGTCGTGCAGCCAACTGTCCTTGGGTGTATAACCCAGTGGTAGACCTGAGTCGCGACCCCCGTTGGCCACGCGTTTATGAGAGCTTTGGCGAGGATGCCATCGTGAACTCGAAGATGGTAGTGGCAGAGATCAAGGGCTATCAGGGTGAGGACAATAACCACATCGATCGTTTCCACGTTGGTACCAGCACGAAGCACTATTTCGCCTATGGTGCCCCTTGGACAGGTAAGGACCGTACCCCTGCTTATCTCAATCCGCAGATCATCCGCGAGAAGTATTTCGAGCCCTTCAAGGCTGCTGCCCTCGCTGGTACACTGACTATGATGGTCAACTCGGCTTCTGTCAACGGTGTGCCCCTCCATGCCAGCTATGAGTATCTGACGAAGTGGCTCAAGGAGGATCTGCAGTGGGACGGTTTCCTGGTAACCGACTGGGCAGATATCAATAATCTGTACTCGCGCGAGAAGGTGGCCAAGGATAAGAAGGATGCCATCCGCATTGCCATCAATGCTGGTATCGATATGTCGATGGATCCCTATAGCGTGGAGTTCTGTATTTTGCTGAAAGAGCTCGTCAACGAAGGCAAGGTGAAGATGGAGCGTATCGACGATGCCGTTCGTCGTATCCTTCGTGCGAAGTATCGCTTGGGCCTCTTCGATGAGCCAAACACAGGTGGCAAGGGCTTCGAGAAGTTCGGATGCGATGAGTTTGCCAAAGCGTCGCTTTTGGCTGCTGAAGAGTCAATGATCCTTCTCAAGAACGAGGACA
>JAEETB010000171.1 GCA_016286575.1 Prevotella sp. | reverse complement strand
TGACGATGAACGACCAGAGCCACCTCTATATCGAGTATCATCGTGGTTTCCAGAAGACTTGTGAGCGCATCCGTGCCAAGTACCCCGACTTGACCATCCAGGCCTGTGCCTCTGGTGGCGGACGTGCTAACTGGGGTGTGCTGCCTTACTTCGATGAGTTCTGGGTTTCTGATAATACAGATGCTCTTCAGCGCATCTATATGCAGTGGGGCACCTCTTATTTCTTCCCTGCCATCGCTCAGGCCTGCCATATCTCGGCAACACCTAACCACACCGTCTATCGCACCACCTCACTGAAGTATCGCATCGATGTCGCCATGAGCGGACGTCTTGGTATGGAGATTCAGCCCAAGAATATGAGCGAAGCCGAGAAGGAACTCTGCCGTAAGGCTATCAAGGAGTATAAGGAGATTCGCCCCGTCGTGCAGTTTGGCGACATCTACCGCCTCGTTTCTCCATACGACAAGAAGGGACTTGCCTCGATGATGTACGTCAATGAGCAGAAGACCAAGTCTGTCTTCTACTGGTGGAAGACGGAGTCGTTCCAGAACGAGCACCTGCCAAAGGTGAAGATGGCTGGTCTCGATGCCAGGAAATTATATAAGGTACACGAGCTGAACAGCATCGATGTGAAGCCGATGAGTATCGAGGGTAAGGTCTTCAGTGGCGAGTATCTGATGAACAACGGCCTCGATATCCCCAACAACCTCAACCCCGAATGGTCGCTTAAGAGCGACTGGAGCAGCCGCGTGCTCTACCTCGAAGCCCAATAGCCAGCCCCGCCAGCAGGCTGAATGGTCCATGTTCCGCTCGGCCCGAAGGGACGCAAGAATAGTCTACCCATTGACTGGTTCCACATGAACCGCCACATGCGTTTCCTCCCCATACTTTCGCCTCAGAAGATCCTCCACTTCTGAGGCCTTTTCATGCGCCTCGCGCAGCGTGATGTCACCATCCATCAGGATATGCAGTTCGATAGCATAATGATTGCCGATGCGGCGTGTACGCAGTTCATGAGGCTTTGTGACACCATCTACCGAACCTGCCAGCCTGAGAATATCGTCTTCCACCTCGTCGGGCAGTGAATGCTCCATCAGGTCGCCGATACCGTCGCGAAGCAAATAGACTGCCACTTTCACGATAAACAGACCTACGATGACTGATGCCACAGGGTCGAGTACCGTCCATCGCTGGCCCAGCAGGATAGCACCGCCGATGCCGATGGCTGTGCCTATCGACGAGAGGGCGTCACTACGGTGATGCCAGGCATTGGCTTCCAGAGCCTGAGAGTTCAGCACTCTTGCTTTCACCATAGAATAACGGTAGACGCCCTCCTTCAGGACTATCGACAGCAGGGCTGCCCAAAGTGCCAGCATGCCTGGCGCCTCCAAGAGCTCACCCCTCGTCCATGCCACAATCTTTTCTATACCACTATACACGATGCCGATGGCTACGACGAGCAACGCCATGCCGATGATGGTCATCGCCAGCGTCTCATACTTCCCATGTCCGTAGTCGTGTGACTTGTCCTCGGGCTTGTTGCTGATATGGACGAACATCAGCACGATGACGTCAGTGACAAAGTCCGACAACGAGTGCACGGCGTCTGCCACCATCGCAGCACTGTGCCCCAGGATGCCTGCCACGAATTTGAAGACGAGCAGCACCACGTTCACCACTCCTCCAACGAGCGTCGCTTGATAGATTTCTTTGTTTCGTTCCATATTCTGGGTGCAAAGGTATACAAAATTATCCGTCTTTTGAACAATTCAGAATGGATTTTAACGAATTTGAAACATGAAGGGCTGTTTTGAACATAATGAAAAAACAAAAGAACATATCAGAAAACGATTATTGACAAAAAGTTGTATCTTTGCACTCGGAATAACAAAAACAAAATTTCATAGTTATGAATAAATTTAATAAGTTAGGTTTAGTTGTTATGGCTGTGGTCGTATTGTGCGGCTACAGCCTTCGTATGTCTGCCCAGCAACTGAAGGCAGAAAACATCGACGCAGTCATCAAGGCCATGACTCTCGAAGAGAAGTGTCACATGGTGCTGGGGCGCGGCATGCATTTCAACGACGATGCCAAGTTTCCTGGCACCGCAGGTAGTACTTTCTCAGTAGATCGTTTGGGTATTCCTGAGACTTACTGTGCTGACTCTCAGCAAGGTTTGCGCATGAGCGCTACACGTGCGTGGGATCATAACGATTATTACCCCACCGACTTCGTGGCTTCGATGACACTGGCTTCTACCTGGGATCGCGAAGCAGCCTTCAAGGTGGGGCAGGGCATTGGCAACGAGGTACGCGAGTTCGGACTCGACTGGATTCTCTCGCCTGCAATGAACCTCATCCGTAATCCATTGTGCGGACGTAACCACGAGTATTACTCTGAGGATCCCTACCTCTCTGGTACCATTGGCGCTGGTTATGTGCGTGGTGTGCAGAGCGAAGGTACAGCAGCTTGTCCTAAGCACTTCGTGGCCAACAATCAGGAGACCAACCGTAATAACAATATCTCACAGGTTTCTCAGCGTGCGCTTCGTGAGATCTATCTGAAGGCTTTCGAGATTATGGTGAAGGAGAGCGATCCCTGGACCATCATGACCTCTTATAATAAACTGAACGGCCCATACGCTGTTCAGAACTACGATTTGCTGACTACCATTGTTCGCGACGAGTGGGGTTGGAAGGGTATGTACGTGAGCGACTGGAACGCAGGCGACGATGCCGTAGCTGCCATGCTGGCAGGTAACGACATGCTGCAGCCTGGACAAGACAAGCAGTATCAGGCCATCCTCGAGGCTGCCAAGAGCGGCAAATTGCCTATGGAGGTGCTCGATGCCAATGTAAAGCGCATTTTGGAATATGTCGTAAAGACCCACAATTTTAAAGGTTACAAATATAATAATGAACCTGACCTGAAGAAGCATGCCCAGGTGGTTCGTGAGGTAGGTGCCGATGGTATCGTGCTGCTGAAGAACAGTGGCATCCTGCCGCTGACAGGCAAGCGAGTGGCTCTGTTTGGCTGCACCTCTTACGACTGGATCTCTGGTGGCTCCGGCTTTGGTGGCACTAGCGTTGGCCACTATACCGTATCACTCATCGAGGGCTTGCGCTCAGCTGGTTACGAGGTCTACAAGCCACTGATTGCCACCTACACCCAGCACC
The DNA here is from genome assembly GCA_016286575.1 of Prevotella sp. Taxonomy (GTDB): domain Bacteria; phylum Bacteroidota; class Bacteroidia; order Bacteroidales; family Bacteroidaceae; genus Prevotella. The sequence goes on along the minus strand of JAEETB010000171.1, from coordinate 3,585 downwards.
TCGCTGCTGAGGAAAAGCGCCTTTTCCCCAATGGTCGTCCTCCTTTCTCATTGATGCCCCCTGCACGTGCCGACGAGAAGCTTTTTACTGCCGAAGAGCTCAATGCCGCCATCGCGGGTAGCGACGTGGCTATCATCTCTCTGGGTCGTAAGAGTGGTGAGGCTGCCGACCGTAGTGAGAGCGACTTCTATCTGAAGGACGGCGAGAAGCAGCTCATCAAGGCTGTCAGTGAGGCTTATCATGCCAAGGGCAAGCAGGTTATCGTATTGCTCGACATCTGCAGTCCCATCGACGTCGCTTCTTGGCAGGATCAGATTGATGCTCTCGTCTGCACCTGGCAGGGTGGTCAGGAGAGTGGTTTCAGCGTGGCTGATGTACTCTCAGGCAAGGTGAATCCTTCAGGTAAGTTGCCCATGACCTTCCAGATCAATTACGGTGATGCCTACGCAGACAAGAACTTCCCCGCTAATGTCGACGACAAGACGCTGGGTGCCATGTTCATGTGGGGCTACAATAAGGATAAGGCCCCCAAGGACCGTCAGCCTCAGAAGGACATCGATTTCACCAACTATGAGGAGGACATTTATGTAGGCTACCGCTATTTCGACTCGTTCGGCAAGCCCGTGGCTTATCCCTTCGGCTTCGGCCTGAGCTACACCACCTTCGAATACAACAATCTCGAAGTTGAGGAGGAGAACGGCGTCTATACCGTGGAGGTTGAAGTTAAGAATACAGGCAAGTGCGCTGGCCGCAATGTTGTAGAGCTCTTCGTGGCTGCGCCCAACAGCAAGAAGCTTAACAAGCCCGAGAAGGAGCTTCGCAATTATGCCAAGACCCGTCTGTTGCAGCCTGGCGAGAAGGAGACCGTCAAGATGAAAGTCTCTATGGAAGACCTTGCCTCCTTCAATGAGAAAGCTTCTGCCTGGAAGACTGACGCAGGTGTCTATACCTTTATGATCTGCTCTTCTGCCAACGACGTGGAGGCTAAGACCACCGCCAAGGTGAAGGCCTGGACCAAGAAGGTGAACAACGTGATGAAACCCAATGTGAAACTGAATCTGCTCCGCAGATAAATGATATAAATCGTAAATTTGTAAATCGTAAATGAAGAAGTTTATTTCAACCCTATTGCTCGCATGCTGTGCTGTGCCCATGATGGCCCAGTGGCAGATGCAGCCAACACCCAACGACACTCTTCAGCCCGTTCGTATTCTGGGCAATGGTAAGGTAGCCTTCAGTATCTATGCCCCTAATGCCAAGGAAGTAGGCTTCGGTGGTGACGCCATGCCTTGGGGCAAACCCCTCCAGTTCACGAAAGCCGACAACGGCGTATGGACAGCAGTTATCAGCGACCTGAAGGATGGTGTATATCGTTACAACTTCACCGTCGATGGTGTGAAGGTACAGGATCCCAAGGGTGCTCTCTCCCCTGAGACATCTGCCCTTGCTATAATCAGCGATGGCAAGCAGTTCTACGACGTGCGCCCTGAGATTCCCCATGGTGCCATCGCCCAGCGTTATTACTTCAGTAAGACCCTCAACACCTTGCGTCGTCTGCACGTATGGACACCAGCAGGCTATGAGAAATCTACGGACAAGCTTCCTGTGCTCTACCTGATTCATGGTGGTGGCGACAACGATGCCTCTTGGCCAGGTGTAGGTTGTGCTGGCATCATTCTCGACAACCTCATGGCTGAAGGTAAGATGCAGCCCATGGTTGTTGTCATGCCCAACGGCTCTATCGCCACGAAGAACCTGATGGACGAGGTGCCCCTCTTCGAGCAGGATCTTGTCACCAGCATCATCCCCTATATCGAGGATAACTACCGTGTTCTCACTGATAAGGCCCATCGTGCCATGGCTGGTCTCTCGATGGGAGGCATGGAGACGATGGAGACTATCCTCAACGACAACGATAAGTTCGACTACTTCTGGGTGCTCAGCGCAGGCTGGTTCCCTGCCCAGAAGGAACAGTTCGAAGGCTACCGTCAGCGTCTGGCCAAGGCTGCCGATGGTATCAGGAAGAATGTGCGTCAGCTTGTCTTCACTCAGGGCGATCCTGAGGACATCGCCTACCAAAACGGTTTGGCCACGTTGAAACTCTTCGATGCCGAGGGCATCAGGTATGAGTACTATACCGCTCCTGGCGGCCATACCTGGCACACCTGGCGCAACAATCTCCACCAACTCGCACAAAGACTCTTTAAATAAACAATCGTATGAAGAAAGCATTTATGACTTTGGCGCTGGCAGCCATGTGCTGCGTTGGCGCCCAGGCACAGGAGAAACTCTTCAACAGTGCCAGTGTTCAATCACCCGTCGTTAACAAGGACGGAACCGTGACATTCAATCTCTTTGCCCCCAAGGCTGTCAAGGTCGAGGTAACAGGCGACTTCCTGCCCACGCAGCCTATCGACATCCCAGGCTATGGCAAGTACGATGCCCCAGGCGTGGCTCAGCTCAAGGAAGGCAAGAACGGTGTGTGGAGCTACACCACCGACAAGCTCGCCCCTGAGATGTACAGCTACACCTTCAACATCGACGGTATGACAGGCGTGAAAGACCCTGCCAACATCTATGTGAACCGCGACATTGTCAGTTTCACCAACATCTTTATCGTTAGTGACGAGAAGGGCGACAAGGGTGATCTGTACAGTGTGAACGAAGTGCCCCACGGCAATCTTTCTAAGGTATGGTACAACAGCCCAACACTGAAGATGCAGCGCCGTATGACCATCTACACTCCAGCAGGTTATGACAAGGGTGGCAAGTATCCGGTATTGTATCTGTTGCATGGTGCTGGTGGCGACGAGAATGCCTGGAGCGAGCTCGGACGTGCCGCACAGATTCTCGACAACCTGATTGCAACGGGTAAGGCCAAGCCCATGATTGTAGTCATGCCTAATGGCAATCCCAACTGTCAGGCTGCCCCTGGAGAGTGGTCATGGGGTATGTACACACCTGGTTTCCGCGACAGCGGCACTGGTCCTACCGCACCAGCTGCAGCCTCGATCCCAGAGAGCTTCATGGATATCGTGAACTATGTCGATGCCAACTACCGCACGTTGAAGGATCGCTCACATCGTGCCATTTGCGGTCTGTCGATGGGTGGCGGCCACACCTTCCACGTGAGCCTGCTCTATCCCACGAAGTTTGACTATTACGGACTCTTCTCAGCAGGTCTGCACTTAGCCAAAGGCGGTTTCCAAGATTCGTTTGCAGATCAGATCAAGGCCAATCCCGAGTTCGAGACTCAATCAGCTAAGCTTTTCGGCAGCAAGCCCAAGCTCTACTGGATGGGTATGGGTAAGACCGACTTTCTCTATCAGAGCACCGTCGACCTGCGTGCTTTCTGGGACACGAAGGGCTATCCTTACGAGTACGTCGAGACCGAAGGTGGTCACATCTGGCGCAATTGGCGCATCTATCTGACGATGTTCGCCCAGAAGATCTTCAAATAAGACAAATTAATCCCCGCCCAACCATTGAGCGGGGATTTTTCTTGAAGGGTTTTTTAGATTACTTGTACTTCTTCACTCGGTCATCGTTGATGACGCCGCTCCAATTAAGCCCGAAGGCGAAGTC
>JAEETB010000170.1 GCA_016286575.1 Prevotella sp. | reverse complement strand
TTGCTTTTCTTATTCACCAACGTTGTGGCGCTTCTCCTTAATACGGGCAGCCTTACCAGTGAGCTTGCGCAGATAGTAAAGCTTAGCGCGGCGAACCTTACCTACCTTGTTGATCTCGATGCTCTGAATGTTGGGAGACTCAATGGGGAAGATACGCTCAACACCCACAGTGCCTGACATCTTACGAACAGTGAAGCGCTTCTTGTCTCCGTGACCTGCGATCTTGATAACCACACCACGATAGAGCTGGATACGCTCCTTAGAACCCTCGACAATTTTGTAAGCGACAGTGATAGTGTCACCAGCCTTGAACTCTGGGAACTTCTTGCCGGTTGCAAATGCTTCTTCAGCAACTTTAATTAAATCCATTTTATTAATCTTATAATTAAATTTGTTGTATCGTTCCAACGCAACATAACAGGCCTCTCGATACTTCCTGCCAGCGATTACGCCGAAAAGCGGGTGCAAAGGTACAACTTTTTCCGGATTAAACGAAATATTTCCCATTTTTTTTGTATCTTTGCACCAATAAAACGTAAATATATGAACAAGAAGCCTCTTTTTAGTAGCGTTTTTGCCATTTTGGCCCTTGTTTCATGTGCGCCGAAGCACTATCAGGTGGTCAATGTGGAACGTACGCGTATCATTGTCGACAGCCGTTACGATCAGAATCCGGATCCTGCGGCCGTAAAATTCCTCGAGCCCTATAAACGGGTCAATGACTCTATCATGGGTCCCGTCATGGGACAGGTGGCACACAACATGCATGCACAGCGACCAGAGAGTGACCTGTCGAACCTGTTAGCCGACATCCTCGTGTGGGCTGCAAAGGATTATGGTGAGCAGCCCGTTCTGGGCATTTACAACATGGGGGGAATCCGTGCTGATCTGACAAAGGGTAACGTGACCTATGGTGACGTGCTCGATGTGGCCCCCTTCGAAAACAAGATTTGCTTCACCACCCTATCAGGCACTCAGATGCTGGAACTCTGCGAGCAGATTGCCTATCGTGGAGGCGAGGGTGTCAGCAAAGGTCTCGAACTGATCATCGAGATGGACGAGCAGACAGGTAAGGGTAAGCTGATCTCTGCCCGCCTGCACGGCAAGGAGATCGACCCTGAGGCCGAATACCGCATTACCACCATCAACTATCTGCTTGAAGGCAACGATGGTATGCCTGCCCTGCGCCTGGGTAAGAATATCATTGCCCCACAGGAGGCCAGCAACAACACCCGTTTCCTCATCATGAACTACTTCAAGGACAAGATGAGCCGTGGAGAGATAGTAGACTCAAATGTAGAAGGACGAATAAAAGTTAAGTGATATGAAGCGTTTACACCTTATTATATATATAGTACTGCTGGCCAGTATGACCGCAGTGGCAAAGAATCATAAGCAGCTCGTGATTCTGCACACTAACGATACACACTCGTGTATCATGCCCTTGAACGAGAATCTCGACAACAAAGACTTGGCAGGTCGCGGTGGATTCATGCGCCGTATCAACATGATCAAGGAAGAACGGAAGCAGAATCCAGACCTTCTGCTCTTCGACTCAGGTGATTTCTGTCAGGGTTCAGGCTACTACACGATTTTCAAGGGTGAGGTGGAAATCGGACTGATGAACCAGATGGGTTACGAGTGTACGACTATCGGCAACCATGAGTTCGACTTCGGCATGGAGAACATGGCCAAACTATTTAAAATGGCCAACTTCCCCATAGTATGCTCCAACTACGATTGTACGGGCACCGTACTCGAAGGCCTCGTGAAGCCTTATATCACCATCAAGCGCAGCGGCCTGAAGATCGGTGTGTTCGCACTGTCTCCGAAGCTTAAGGGACTCGTGTTCGATGGCAACTGCGAGGGTATCACCTATCTCGACCCTGCAGAGACAGCTCAGAAGTATATCGATATCCTCAGGAAACAGGAGAAGTGTGACATCGTCATCTGCATCTCCCACCTCGGATGGGCTATCTCGGATTATCCTGATCAGGAGTTCCTGAGACAGACTGAGGGTTGCGACCTCGTGCTGGGCGGACATACCCACACCTACATGTCCACACTGGAGTATGCCCCTGACAAAAACGGGAAGATGATTCCCGTCGATCAGAACGGCAAGCACGGTGCCTTTGTTGGCAAACTCATCCTGAATCTGGAGAAGAAGTAGTTTAGAGTTTAAAGCTGATTACTCAAAGTAGAAAGTCAGGACAATCATTTTGCTGTGGCCTTTGGTCACAGCATTTGTATATTTACGCATGTTGGCGTCCTTCAGTTCATCGACATGTCCATGATCAATCGCATCTTTCAGACTGTAACAGAATTTAAGTTCTGGTATCAGTTTAAAGAAGGGGAGATAGATGTCACATCCCAAACCGATCTCCACCATCATGTCACTGCGCTTCAGGGCCAACAGCTCCTGGTTCTTACCCGTCAGGTTGACCATCGGATTGATACCAGCCATCATATAGGGACGGTAGTTGTTCCAGCGCTGGGCACTGAATTTCAAGTCGATGGGAAACGACACGTAAGTGTTCTTCATGTCTTGTCGCTCTTCCCTCTGACGTCCATCTTGATCCAGTTCAGAGAGGTTACGGAACAGAAGATGCTTTGCGCCGAAGTGCATCGTGGGCGAGAATCTCAGGTTCAGATGGTTCGACAGACGCAGATCAGCCAGCACACCCACACTAAACCCAGCGTTCCATTTGTCTGCATCGCAGACAATGGTCTGCTCAGTCACTGTCCCGTCATCGAGGACAATGGTCTGTGGTCCAGCATTGTCTAATTCGATATCCTGCAGGTTCATACCCACGAGGATACCAAAGTGCATGGGGCGCAGATCGATATACGGCTTGTGCTGGATAGTGCGCATCTGTGCCGAGGCCGTTGCCATCGACAGGCAAAGTACTGTCAGAATCATGAGAAATCTCATACGTTTCATATTATAATAACGAAAAAAAAAGCCCGATATTATGCAAAATCTTATTTCGACAGTGTATAAATAGCAAAAAAACATACCTAAAGTTTGGTAGTATCCGGAAAAAGTTGTACCTTTGCGTCATCAAATATAAGTAAACAACAGTATTAACAATTTTAATTTATAAGAATTATGGCATACGTAATTGGTGAAGATTGCATTTCTTGTGGAACATGTGCAGGTGAGTGCCCAGTAGAGGCTATCTCTGAAGGTGCAGAGCGCTACGTGATTGATGCTGATGCTTGCACAGAGTGCGGTACATGCGCAAGTGTTTGTCCTTCTGAGGCTATCAGCCTGCCCTAATCTACTTAGGACATACAAACAAAAAGAGAGGTTCCTAATCAGGAATCTCTTTTTTATGTGCTTAAGCGACTATTTACTTATAGTTCTCTTCGGCACTGGTATCTCCATGAAGTGCCTCCTGGAATGACTCCCAGTCCTGGAATCCGACAAAGAGCGAGAGACGGTCAAGAGTCTTCTTATCGGGCTTCTTCAGGATTTCCTTCTCTACCGCCTCAAGCAGTTTACGAAGGGCTTTACGTTTCTTCTCCATATTATTATATAAGTTTGGTGCAAAGTTACGAATTTTTTTTGTACCTTTGCAGCCAAATACGAAAATAATGCAATTAAAATGAAAGAATTAGCACTTAAGTACGGATGTAATCCGAATCAGAAGCCCTCGCGCATCTTCATGACAGAGGGCGAATTACCCATCGAAGTGATCAACGGCCGCCCTGGCTACATCAACTTCCTCGATGCCTTCAATGCCTGGCAGTTGGTGAAGGAGCTGAAGGCTGCCACGGGTCTGGCTGCTGCCGCCTCGTTCAAGCACGTGAGTCCTGCAGGTGCTGCCGTAGGTCTGCCCCTGAGCGACACACTGAAGAAAATCTACTTCGTGGACGACGTGCAGGGTCTCGACGAGAGCCCCATCGCCTGTGCCTATGCCCGTGCCCGCGGTGCTGACCGCATGTCGAGCTATGGTGACTTCGTTGCTCTCTCTGACACCTGCGACGCCATCACCGCCAAGCTCTTGAAACGTGAGGTAAGCGACGGTGTGATTGCACCCGACTTCACCCGAGAGGCTATCGAGATCCTGAAGGACAAGCGTAAAGGTACTTACAACGTTATCAAGATTGATTCCACCTACGTGCCTGAGCCCATCGAGCGCAAGCAGGTATTCGGCATTACTTTCGAGCAGGGTCGCAACGAGATCAAGCTCGATGACGACGCCCTTTTCGAGAACATGCCTACCCAGAACAAGACCTTCACACCTGAAGCCAAGCGCGATCTGATCATCGCCCTGATCACACTGAAGTACACGCAGTCGAACTCCGTTTGCTACGTAAAAGACGGTCAGGCTATTGGCATTGGAGCTGGTCAGCAGAGCCGTATCCACTGCACCCGTCTGGCAGGCTCGAAGGCTGATATCTGGTGGCTGCGCCAGCATCCGAAAGTGATGGATCTGCCCTTTGTAGACAATATCCGCCGTGCAGACCGCGACAACACCATCGATGTCTACATCTCTGAGGATCATGACGATGTGCTGCGCGATGGTACCTGGCAGATGTTCTTCAAGGAGAAGCCTGAGGTGCTGACGATGGAAGAAAAGAAGGCATGGATTGCACAGAATACGAAGGTGGCACTGGGCAGTGACGCTTTCTTCCCCTTTGGTGACAATATCGAGCGTGCCCATAAGAGTGGCGTGGAGTTCATAGCCCAGGCTGGCGGCTCAGTACGTGATGACAATGTGATAGAGACCTGCGACAAGTATGGCATCGCCATGGCGTTTACTGGTGTGCGCCTGTTCCACCATTAAATCGTAAATATGTAAATCATAAATCCATGGACGATTTTCAGAATATCCTCGAAAACGGCATCAACTTCGGACGTGGAGGTGACAAGCCCAAGGATACTGGCAAGGTGAAGACCAAAGCCAAGAAGAAACAGTATATCACTGGGGCTCACGGCAGCGGCTCAGCCCGCCAAAAAGCCAAGTATCGCGAACAACGCGCCAACAGACATAAGAAATAAGAAGAATCCCTCACCAGACTGGCGAGGGATTTACTTTTCTATTTCACTGGCAGGGTAACGATGAAACGGGCGCCTGAGTTATAACTGGTATCGAGCGAGACATCACCTCCCAAGGAATGGAGCAGACGACGACAGATGGGCAGTCCGAGACCTACGCCCGTCTTGAAATCGTCGACCTTCTGGAAGGTCTCGAAGATACGTTCGCGATCTTCCTCCTTGATGCCCACGCCAGTATCCGTCACGATGAAGTAGATCTTGTCGCCCTCCTCCTTGCAACGCACTTCGATATGGCCTGCCTCCGTAAACTTGATAGCATTATCGACCAGATGCAGTAGGGCACTCTTCAGACGATAGATGTTGGTACGCAACAGATAAGAATCGTCGACATTAGTGACAAAGCGCATTTCCACACCTGTGTATTGCTTGCCCTTGACGTCGTTGAGTACGGTGCGCGCCAGCTCGTTGCAGGCGATGTCAGTCTTTTCTGAGTCAGCCACCATGCCCTCACTCTCGCTCTTCGAGAGTTCGAGCACCTCGTTGACGATGGAGATGATCTGTGAGACATTGCTCGAGATACGATCCTGCATGTCGTGTTTCTCCTCATCGGAGAGATGGAAACGTGGAGAACAAAGCACCTCAGAGAATCCTGCTACGGCATTAAGCGGCGTACGGATCTCATGACTCATCGTACGGATAAAGGCCGTCTTCATCAGGTCGCTCTCCTCAGCCTTCGCCAAAGCTGCCTTCAGGTCTCGGTTACGATCGCGGATCTGCAACCAAAGACGGCGGCGCCCCATAATATATATAATAAGGAACGCGATGACAAGCCCAACAAGCCACTTGGTGAGTTTGTCGACAAGGCCCTTGTTCATAGTGGCTTCCTCGCGCGACTTTGAGAGGGCACTCTCGGCTGCCATCTGATCGAAGTTGGCACTCTGCATAATACTGTAGAGAGAGTCCATCTCCAGATGGTGGCGCTTCATGGCCTCGAATCCGCCGTCGATATCGTATTCCATGCCGTAGAGACTGATGGCTACGAGCGAACTGTCTACATAGGTCGTACGATTATCAGCCAGCACCTCACGTGCCCCCTGGATATTACCGTCGAAGGCCAGTTTGGCCACATCGAGCAACTTATCATAACGATGGCTGAAGCCTGGTTTATCCTGATCGCGCAACTGCTGATAAGCCTCAAGGGTGCGATAGAAGTCGCCCTTGTTGCCATCCATGAAGTAGATATAAGCCGTCATGGCCAGCGAGAGCGAGCGGTACTCGGTATTATCGGTGTCGATGGCAATGCGCATGGCTTTCTGCAACCAATCCAACGACTTACGACTATCCTTCAGACAGAACATCTCTGCCAGACTGTTGTAAGTACGCATGGTGAACTTCGGGTCATCATCGCCCACCTCCTTCAGAGCCTGCGTAAAGTATTGCTCGGCCTTGATGCGGTCGTGACTGGCGGAATAGACATCGCCCAGCAATCCTGTAGCGAGATAATAGAATTGGCTGGCCCCATCGTGACGCAACTCACCATCGAGGCGCTCGGCAATCTTCATCGCACGGAAGATCATGTTGTGGCGCAGGGCGAAGAATCCCTCGTTGTTCAACAGCTTATAATAAAGCATCATGAACCCCTTATCTCTCAGATGCTTCTCATAATCGCGAGCGAAAGGATAGAACTCATCAGGGGTACCATACTGGAAGAGATGGCGGAAGCGGTCGAACTCTACCCTATCCTCTCCTACCAGGTCTTCAGGACCCACATCAGCAGAGAAA
>JAEETB010000169.1 GCA_016286575.1 Prevotella sp. | reverse complement strand
ACAATCTTATTCATATATAATTAGTTTCGTCCGGCAAAAATACAACGATATATTGAAGAATAAAAAAAAATTTGCGCATTTTAAAACAAATGCGCAATCTTTTATAGTTTTTTTGCCTCTTTCTCGAGTTCATGACTGATTCTATGGGTAGAATAGAGTTGTAAGATGGCTGCAACCAGCAGCACGATGACCCACTTGTTGTACACATATTCCACGTAGGTGATCTGACTCAGTCCGAACACATTCCCCATATTGGCGAGCATCAGTACAGCAGCCAGGAGGAAGCAGATGTCACTCATGATCATGATGCGACGCAGACGTCGGATGACGAAGTTCGGACCCTCATAACGCTGCTGAAGCTGCATCGACACGAAAGCGATGGCTCCTATACTATATATATAAGGTGAACTGCCCCACTCCAGCAAACTGGTACCGGCACCTACCACCATCAGCAGGGCACCGATGACGAACACCAGACTCTGGACCTTACTCAGCTGCTTCATCACTCTTCACGATTGGTTTGGCATCACGGTCGTCATCGCTCAGGATGAAGATGTCCTCGTCGTCCTCCTTCATAAAGTAACGCTCACGGGCAATCTTCTCGATAGCCTTCGGATTCTTATCGAGTTCACGGATCTGAGCCTGGTCGCGCTCAAACTCCTTCTGATAGCGTTCCGTCTCCTTCGTCAGATCGTCGATACGCTCCAGATTCTTGAAATGGCTGTAGAAACTGCTCTCATCGAGGAAGCCCACGATGAGCACGCCGATGATGCATACCACAGAATACTTGAAGAACTGCGAGTGCCAGACGCGAAGCAGAAAAGCCTTAATACTTGTCAATACCTTCATATTTCAACTATTTGGTTGCAAAGGTACTAAATTATTGTGAATTTTGCATTGTAAATCGTAAATCTTTTATTATCTTTGCAGAAAATTTTCAATCATCAATTATGGAATACATTGTTTCAGCAAGGAAATACCGCCCGCTGACCTTCGACACCGTCGTGGGACAGGCGGCACTGACCACCACGCTGAAGAACGCAGTGAAGAGCGGAAAGCTGGCACATGCCTACCTCTTCTGCGGTCCTCGTGGAGTGGGAAAGACCACTTGCGCCCGTATCTTCGCCAAAGCCATCAACTGTCAGAATCCGACGGCTGAGGGCGAGGCCTGTAATGCGTGCGAGTCGTGCCAGTCGTTTAACGAGCAGCGCTCACTCAATATCTTCGAGCTCGATGCCGCCAGCAACAACTCCGTGGAGCATATCAAGACCCTCATGGAGCAGACGCGCATCCCGCCGCAGCTGGGACGTTACAAGGTGTTCATCATCGACGAGGTCCACATGCTCTCCACCGCTGCCTTCAATGCGTTCCTGAAGACCCTCGAGGAACCCCCTGCACACGTCATCTTCATTCTCGCCACCACCGAGAAGCACAAGATACTCCCCACCATCCTCAGCCGTTGCCAGATCTACGACTTCGAGCGCATGACCATCCGCAACACCGTCGACCATCTGAAGAGCGTGGCACAGCAGGAAGGCATCACCTTCGAGGAACAAGCCCTCGCCATCATCGCCGAGAAGGCTGACGGCGGTATGCGCGATGCCCTCTCCATCTTCGACCAGGCAGCCTCGTTCTGTCAGGGGAACATCACCTACGACAAAGTGATTGAGGACCTGAACGTGCTCGATTCCAAGAACTACTTCGAGATCATCGACCTGAGTCTGGAGAACAAGGTCAGCGACATCATGATGCTGCTCAACAGAGTCATCAACAAAGGCTTCGACGGCGGCCTCCTGATCCAAGGACTGGCCAAGCATGTGCGCAACGTGCTAATGGCGAAGGACGAACAGACACTGCCTCTGCTCGAGGTGAGCGACCAGCAACGTCACGACTATCAGGAACAAGCCAGGAAGTGTCCGACACCTTTCCTCTATCAGGCCCTCAAACTGATGAACCAGTGCGACATCAACTACCGACAGTCGTCGAACAAGCGACTGCTCGTAGAGCTCACGCTCATCGAAATTGCACAGATCACTCAGCCCGACGATGCCGACGCGAGTGTGGGGCTTCGCCCCAGAAGATTAAAATCCCTGTTTAAGCAATTGATGCAACAGTCTCAGCGCACGACAGCGGCCCCACAGGTAGCCGCCGCCGAGACTCGTCGCACCAGTAAGCCTGCCCCTTCGGCCAGTGCTACCCCAACCCAGACTGCCAGCAGCCCTACGGCTACTGAAAAACCCAGCGCCCCACCCACTGTGAAACTCGGTGGCCTTGGATTCTCCTGGAACAACCTGAGCAATCAGGAAAAGAAAAAGAAGATCAACATGCAGATCATCCCTGGTACCGTTGCAGTTCCCAAGGAACAGGCCAGCGTTACCGATGCCGTCTTCTCGCAGACTGATCTCGAGTTCCAGTGGATGTCGATGTGCAACCGCATGCCGCAGAAACTCAGTGGCATCGCCACCCGTATGAAGAACATGAATCCTGTCATCACCGACTTCCCCAACGTGGAGGTCATTGTCGACAACGATCTGATCAAACAGGAGATGGAGGACATCCACAAGAGCATCATGAAGACCTTGCAGATCTACCTCCACAACGACCAGCTGTCGCTCGTCATCCGCATTGCCGAGCGCCAGGGACACGTAAAACCCCTCACACGTCGCGAGCAGTTCGAACTGCTGAGCCAAAAAAATCCTGCCGTAGAGAAACTACGGCAGGCATTCGACCTGGAATTAGCCTGATCGGCTTATTCTCCCAAATACTTCTTGATCGCTTTCAGACAAGAATCGCTGCTCACAGGCTTCGACAAGAAGTCATTGCAACCAGCCTCTGCTGCTAAAGCACGGTCACTGTCGAAGGCATTGGCCGTCAGTGCGACGATGGGGATATTAGGATTGAATTTCCTGATTTCCTTCGTGGCTGTCAGACCATCCATCTCTGGCATCTTGATATCCATCAGGATCATATCAAAATTCCCACTCTTTGCTTTTTCAACAGCTTCCAGACCGGTCTTCGCACGATCATACTCATAGTACTTCTTCAGGATGTACGACATCAGGATGTAGTTGCTGTCGTTATCCTCTGCTACTAAAATCTTTTTCATTGCGGTATACAATTATTATTTAAACATATTAATTCTTTTTCCAGAGCTTGCTCATATCCTCCAGCGTCTTACCCTTGGTCTCAGGAACCAGGCGCCATACGAACAGAGCTGCTACCACACAGATAATGCCATAGAGGCCATAGGTGAACCAGTGGCCGAAATGGTCACCCTCCGTCAGATGCATGTTGAACATCGGCACGAACGATGAGCTCACGATGAAGTTCGAGATCCACTGGAAGGCAACGGCGATGGCTACTGCAGCACCACGGATGGTGTTGGGGAATATCTCGGCAATGAGTACCCAGGTGATGGGACCCCACGAGAACATGAACGAAGCCGAGTAAAGCAGCAGCGAGGCAGCTGTGACTAAGGCGAGGCTGTCGTTGCCGAAGGTGATGGCTACGCCGAAGGCACCCAGGGCCATACCCAGCGAACCGGTGATCAGCAGCGGCTTGCGACCAAGCTTCTCTACGGTGAACACAGCCACCAGCGTGAACGAGATATTGATGATACCCATGAATACCGTCAGCATCATCGGGTCGTCCATACCCATATCGCCGAAGATACGTGGTGCGTAGTAGAGCACGGCGTTGATACCTACAGCCTGCTGGAATACGGAGAGCATGATACCCACGAAGATACAGAGCGCACCGTAAGTCATCAGCTTCTCGGTCTTCACCACCATCGTGTCCTTGATGTCCTGCAGGATCTGGGCAGCCTTTGTCGAGCCGTTGATCTTGGCCAGGATACCCTCGGCCTTCTGGTCTTGTCCGATGCTCACGAGGTAACGTGGTGTCTCAGGCACGAAGCAGATGAGCAGGGCGAAGAGTCCTGCGGGCACAGCCTCACTTCCGAACATGTAACGCCAGCCTGTCGTCACCGTCCACTGGGCGGCAGGGTTAATGGCAGCCAGACCCTTACCCATCTCCTCGACGAGAGGCTGTATGTGGTCGCCCAGAATGAAGAAGTTCACGAAGTAAACCACCAGCTGACCGAAGATAATGGCAAACTGGTTCCAGCTGACGAGCATACCTCGGATGTTCGAGGGAGCCACCTCACCAATGTACATCGGACAGATGGCCGAAGCCAGACCCACGCCGATACCACCGATCACACGGTAGATGTTAAACATGATCAGCAGCGAGTAGGTCGGTGTGCCATACTCGAAGAACATGAACTCAGGATCCATCGAGCCCAGTGCTGAGATAAAGAACAGCAAGCCGGCGATGATCAGTGACTTCTTACGGCCGAGATTGGTAGCCAGGAATCCGGAGAGGGCTGATCCGATGATACATCCGATCAGGGCCGATGCCGATGTGAAACCATGCCATCCGTCCGTATAGGCGAAATCCTTAGCTTCCATGAAGAATGCCTGAAGTCCTTTCTCTGCACCAGAGATAACAGCTGTGTCGTAACCGAACAGCAGACCGCCGAGCACGGCGACCATTACGATTGAAATGAGGTAGGCTTTGCTACCCTGTTCTGTTTGTTGATTCATCATATCTAATTTGTTTTAAGTTTAATTGGCAAAGTCAGTACGAAGGTTGTACCCATCGACGACGTGCTTTCCAGCTTCAGACTGCCTCCCAGGCGCTCCGTTGTCTCATGGCAGTAGGCCAGACCCAGTCCCAGTCCTTCTGAGAACTCATCCACCTTCATGAATCGGTCGAAGATGGTGTCGATCTTGTCAGTTGGGATGCCGCAGCCCGTGTCCTCCACCGCGAAGCGCATATCCATCCCAGTGTTCTCCACCGTCAGTCGGATATGTCCCTGTTCCGTGAACTTCGCTGCGTTCTCCAGGATATTACCCAGTATCTGCAGCAGACAGTCACTGTTGGTCGTCAGCTTGGCACTGCCATTAGTCCTGTCCTCGAAGATCATCTTGATTTTCTCCGGATCGAGGGGCGGCATGGTGGCGATAGCCCTGCGACAGATGTCCACCGCGTCGGTCTCCTCCACCTCTTTTAGCAAGTCCTTCGTATTCATATTGGCCAAGGCCAGCATCTTGTTCACGAGCGAGGTGATCTGTCGTGTGCCACGGGCGATGGTCTCAGCTATCTCGTGGCGCTCTGCTGGCTCAAATGTGCTGTTCTCGTCTGTCAGAACCTGCGAGAATCCGTTGATGATGTTCAGCGGTGTCCTGATCTCGTGGCTGACGGTACGGATGAAGTCCGTCTTCATCTGGTCGGCAGCCGTCACCCTTCGGTTAGCTGCCCTCAGTTCCTCGTTCTTGGCCATCAGCCGCTTCGAGAACTTACGGCGTATCAGGAGGTTGCGGTGCAGGAGCACGATGGCGAGTATCAGCAGAACCATGGCACCAGCCATCACATAGTTCATCGTGCGGCCCATCTTCTGACTGTCCTTCATCAGACCTATCTCGTCCTGTTGCTGCTGTATGTTCTCTGCGATCATCACACCCGTGATCGAGTCGCGTTTGTGCATCAGCTCGCGCTGGGTCAGGAAGGCCTTGTCGTAGTCACCTTTATAATAATAGATGTCACATTTCAGCAGATACTGTTCCTTCTTGTCGCCCAGACTGTCGCACTGTGCCAGTGCCCGCTCTGTGTCGCCACTGAGCAGCGTGTTGTAGACACGGGCATAGGGCACGAACAGGTCGCCCGAAGGCATAGGGTTCCTGGCTTCCATCGCCTCCATCTGCCGGATATACGATCTGAAGGCATCATAGTTGCGCTGCTTGAACATCACGATGGCCTTCATGGCGTAGGCGTCGGCCATGCCCCTGTAGTAGTTCCACGAGTCCTTGTGCTGCTGCAGATACTTCAGATCCTCATCGATCCAACGGAGCGACTCCTTCAGGTTATTGTTCAGCTGCGTGTGGGCCAGCGCCAGATACACGAAGCCAAGTCCCTCGTCCTCGTAGACCGATCCTTTGATCAGCTCTATCGATTTCTTGAACTCCTCCATCGCCCCAGGGATATTGCCACAGGTGTTATACACGTGGCCCATCATGTTCGGCACGAAGTAGCGCTCATCCTTGGCATCCTTGTCTTCCTCCATTTCAGCCCTCATCAGTTGGGTGATATGGTAGGCGTCGTGCACGTTCATCTTCCCAAGGTTATAGAGCACGGCACAGACCCACGCCGTATAGACCGCGAACCTGTCGCCCTCAGCCCTGGCATGCGCCTGCATGGCCTTACAGGCATCATACACCTTCTTGGGTTCTTCCTGACTCGCAGCGTTCCACATCTCGAAGAGCAACTGCCTATGCACCACAGAGTCCTTGCAGGTTGAGGTTTGGGCTGATGCTGGAGCGGTCAACAAGAGGACCGCCGAGAGTAATATGGCTCTGAGCCAGATGGTGATATGCATATCAGAATATCCAGTTCTTAATTATTTGTGCGTGCAAATTTAATGTTTTTCTTCGAAACTTCCAAACATTTTGCCCCCATATCCACATTTTTTTAGAAGAATCCTTCGTCAACTCGGATTTTTTGTTTAATTTTGTGCCCATTCAGACTAATAACAAAACTAATATGAGAAAGCTGACTACACTTTTGCTCTTGGCTGCAGCCCTCACGGCTACGGCTCAGAATCACGTCCTCGACGTGAACACACAGAAACTTGGGGCCCCCGTACAGCCTACGATGTACGGCATCTTCTTCGAGGATATCAACTACGCTGCCGACGGTGGCCTCTATGCCGAGATGGTGAAGAACCGCTC
>JAEETB010000168.1 GCA_016286575.1 Prevotella sp. | reverse complement strand
TGACCATCACTCAGGGTTCTTCAATCCCTGGCGATGCCCCCTCAGCATTGGTCCGCGGACGTAACTCTATCAACGCAGGTACTGGTCCTTACATCGTAGTCGACGGTATCCCCATCTCGAAGAGCGGTGGTTCACTCAACGATATCAACCCTGGCGACATCGAGTCGATGGAAATCCTGAAGGATGCCTCTGCTACAGCTATCTATGGTACGAACGGTGCCAACGGTGTCATCCTAATCACCACCAAGCATGGTAAGGACGGCAAGCCCAGCGTCAGCTATAATGGCTACATCGGCTTTGAGAACTTTGCCCACAAGATGGACTACTGTAACGGAGCGCAGATTACCCAGCGTTATAAGGACTATGTAGCTCAGAACCCTGGTGAAACAATGTACAACGACTTCGTAAAGAACCAGAACGAGGCTGAGGCTCAGGCTGCAGGCCGTGAAACCGACTGGCTCTACGATATGATATCGCAGACTGGTATCATCCAGGATCACAACGTTACGGTCAATGGTGGTGCCGAGAAGGTCAAGTACTTCATCTCTGGCGACTACATGAGCCAGAAGGGTGTACTGAAGGGCTTCAACTACAAGCGCTACTCACTCCGTATGAACGTCGATGCCGACGTGACAGATTATCTGAGAATCGGTACTAACAGCTACATCGTCAGCCACAACCGTGATGGCGGCCGTGTGAACTTCATGATGGCTGAGGCTATGTCGCCTTATGGTAAGGTATACGAGGACGATGGCAGCTATTGCATCTACCCGATGTATACTGAGAGCTTGTTCTTCAACCCGATGCGTGACATCAACCAGGACCACGAGCGCCGTCAGTGGAACATCAACCTCAATGCTTACGCTGAGCTGAACTTCGGCAATATCTGGAAGCCTTTGTCAGGTCTTACCTACAAGTTCAACTTCGGATACTCATTCGTTCCTAAGCGAGAGAACTATTATAATGGTGCCGAGCAGAACGATCCTAACGGATACGGTTATATCTTCAACGCTGAGACCCAGAGTCGCACAGTGGAGAATATCCTGACCTATGCAAAGGATATCCAGAAGCACCACTTCGACATCACGTTGCTTTACGCATCTTCACGCAAGAAGTATCACGACAACACCGCAACTGGCGCCAAGTTCATCAATGATGAGCTGCTGTGGCACAACCTCGGCGGTGGTGGTACACAGACTGCCAAGTCATACACCGATCTCTATAAGACAGTTTCTCAGATGGGACGTCTGAACTACTCTTACGACAGCCGCTACCTCTTCACCTTCACAGTACGTCGAGACGGTTCGTCTGTGTTCGGTAGTGACAATAAATACGGTACATTCCCCTCTATAGCCCTAGGTTGGAACATCGCCAACGAGAAGTTCATGGAGAAGGCTGACTGGCTGAACAACCTGAAGCTACGCCTCTCTTACGGTAAGGCAGGTAACGAGGCCATCGGCGTATACGAGACACTGGCCAAGATGTCGAATGCTGCCCTGACAATGGACGGACAGTCAAATACAGCTCTCTACCCCAGCAGCCGCATGGGTAACTCTGGACTGGGTTGGGAGACCACCAAGACTTTCAACATCGGTATCGACTTTGGTTTCCTGAACAACCGCATCAACGGTAACATCGACTTCTATACATCTACGACCACCGACTTGCTGTTGCAGCGCAACCTGCCGAAGATCTCTGGTTTCTCGAATGTATATATGAATATGGGTAAGACCGCTAACAAGGGTCTTGAGATCACCATCAACTCTAAGAACATTGTAACGAAAGACTTTACATGGGGTACCAACCTCGTATGGTCTTGGAACAAGAATGAGATCAAGGATCTCTACGGAGACGAGAAGAGCGATATCGGTAACCGTTGGTTCATCGGAGAGCCTATCAGCGTGATCTACGACTATGAGATGGTAGGTATCTGGCAGAAGGAAGAGATCGATCGCGGCGACCATCTGAAATGGGATCCTCAGGCTCAGCCCGGTGACGTGAAACTGCGCGACGTGAACGGTGATGGCAAGATCGATCCTAACGACGATAAGACCATCCAGGGACAGACCACTCCGAAGTGGATTGGCGGTTTGACCAACACCTTCACTTACAAGAACCTCTCACTGAGCATCTTTATCCAGACCGTACAGGGCCTGAAGCGTAATAACTCTCTGCTGGGCACAGCCAGCGATGAGATGGGACGCCGCAACTCACCCACTGAGATCGGCTACTGGTCGGAGAGCAATCCTAGCAACGAGTTCCGCTCACTGAGCAAGACCTCTAACCGCTGGGGCTACGGATTCCCATGCGATGCCAGCTTCACACGTATCAAGGACGTGACACTGAGCTATCAGTTCCCTGCACAGATCATCAATGCCCTGCGCATCAGCGCTCTGACAGTCTATGCCAGCGCACGCAACCTCGCAACCTTCACCAGCTGGAAGGGATGGGATCCTGAGGCTGATATCACGCAGCGTGGATGGGGTGGCTATGAGAACAACTACCCGATGACGAAGAGCTATGTATTCGGTCTTAACGTGACGTTCTAAAGGTAAAAAGGTAAAATAGTAAAAAAGTAATGATTATGAAACTAAGAAACATTATATATTCAGTAGTTGCTGTCAGCACACTGGCTCTGACCTCATGCAGCGACAGCTACTTGGATGAGAAGATGTACTCGAACTACGGCACAGATGTAGCCGATGTCGAGGCAAAAGTCATCGGTCTGCACTATAAGTATGCAGCCCTCTGGGGTATGTCTAGTCGCCAGGGATTCACAGGCATCTGGCAGGATGGTACCGACGTGGGTGCCCCTGGCGATACCGAAGGTGTAGAGGTTCCTTTCTTCCAGTATGGTTCACTGAACTCTGAGAACGGTGGTGTCAGCTTCCTGTGGGAGAATCTCTATAGCATTATCAACAGCGCCAACATCATTATTAATACTGAGAATGTAGATCCTGCCGGCAAGGCTGAGGCCGAGTTCTTCCGTGCGTACGCTTACAACCTGCTCGTCACCCTTTGGGGACCTGTACCCCTCATCACTGAGAGCAAGGCTGAACCACGCACAGACTTTACCCGTAACGCTGTTTCAGAGGTAGATGGTGTCATCACATCAGACCTGAACGACGCTATTGCCAATCTGCCTGAAGTAGGCAAGACCAAGACGCAGAACCGTATCAATAAGGACTGTGCCCGCATCCTTGCTGGAGAGGCTTTCCTCCGTATGGGCAAGGCTGCTGAGGCCGAGGCTGCTGTCTCGCCTGTCATCAGTAGCGGTAACTACAAACTGATCTCTGAGCGTTATGGCAAGTATCTCTCAGAGGCTGGCGATTACTACAGTGATATGTTCCGTTGGCACAACCAGCGCCGTTCTGAGGGTAACACTGAGGGTATCTGGGTATTCCAGATGGAGTATAACCGAGATGTAACGGGCGGAACCATCGACAACCCGCAGCAGCGTCGTAACTGGGTGGCTGCCTTCCACAAGATCGACGGTATGCAGAATGCCGACTCTATCGGAGGACGTGGTAATGGTCGTCTGCGCCTGAGCAACTATGTGAAATATGGTATCTATGAGAAGGGTGATATCCGTAACTCTAACCACAATATCCGCCGTATCCTCTATTATAACAAGCCTAACTGGAGTGGTACTGTATGGGTAAAGGACGGCTTCAAGGTTGACGAGGGAACGGCTGGTGCCACACAAGTCAGCGTGAAGACTGGTGACAAGGCTTACTGGACCGTAAAGGATACCTTGAACGTCATGTATCCTCACACGACCAAGTGGGGTGGCTACGACCCGACAGACGACTTTGGCTATGCTCTCGTAAAGGACTGGCCTCTGATGCGTCTCGCTGATGCTTATCTGCTCCGTGCAGAAGCCCGAATCCAGCAGGGTAATACCGCAGGTGCCGCAGAGGATATCAACGTGCTGCGCGACCGTGCCTTCAAGGCGTACCGTGCTGAGAGCGGCAACGCAGAAGCTGGTAAGGTTACTGCTGCCCAGATGAATATGGACTTCCTGCTCGACGAGCGTATCCGCGAGCTCGTTGGTGAGGAGAACCGTCGTTACACGCTCTGCCGTACAGGCAAACTGGCCGAGCGCGTGAAGATGATTATGGACAAATGGGCTGAGGGTACTGAGAGCAAGATGATTACAGGCTTCGATGCCTCAAAGCACACCCTGCTGCCTATTCCTCTGTCAGAGATTCAGCTCAATAAGGATGCTGACCTCCAGCAGAACCCAGGTTATTAATAAACATCTTTCGTTCATGCATAATTAGGTTATTAGTTAGTATTTCTAAGGTGGAGGGGGCAGTCTATGTGACGTAGGCTGCCCCTTATTTAAAAAACAAACGAATATGAGAAGACTACTTATAGCTATCGCTCTTTTCTCAGGACTGACCCTCCAGGCCAGGAAATGGACACCAGATGAGGTGAAGGACGTCATCAGGAAGGTGAACACCTATTGGCAGACGAACAATCCCGCAGAGGTACGGTCGTTCTGGGATAATGCTGCCTACCATACAGGGAATATGGAAGTCTACAAACTCCTTCAGGATCAACAGATGCTAGACTACAGTATCCGCTGGGCAGAGCACAACCAGTGGAAGGGTGCTACGGAAGCTGATCCCGCCAAGTGGAAATACAAAAACTACGGCGAAGGACAAGAATATGTTCTCTTCGGCGACTGGCAGATCTGTTTCCAGACGTATATTGACCTCTACAATCTCTCAAAAGACGAGAAAAGGATAGCACGCGCCAAGGAGGTGATGGGCTACGAGGCCGACTCTGAGGCGCACGACTACTGGTGGTGGGCTGACGCTCTCTATATGGTCATGCCTGTTATGACGAAGATGTACAAACTGACAGGCGATACCAAGTATCTGCGCAAACTATATGAAAACATCCTCTATAGCGACTCCATCATGCTCGACTATGAGACAAGTCTCTATTTCCGTGATGGCAAATATGTCTATCCGAAACACAAGACAGCAAACGGCAAGAAGGACTTCTGGGCTCGCGGTGACGGTTGGGTTCTGGCCGGACTTGCAAAAGTGCTGCAGGACATGCCTGAGACTTATGTACGCCAGCCTTTCTTCGTCGAGAAGTACGTCAACCTAGCTCGTGCAGTCAAGAATACCCAACAGCCACAAGGTCATTGGACACGTTCGATGATGGATCCGAAGCAGGCACCTGGCTATGAAACATCGGGAACCGCCTTCTTCTGCTACGGCTTGCTATGGGGCGTCAATAACGGTTACCTCTCTAAGAAAGAGTTTGCTCCTGCCATCGAGAAGGCTTGGAACTATCTGACCACCATCGCCCTACAGAAAGACGGGAAAGTGGGATACGTACAGCCTATCGGCGAGCGTGCCATCCCAGGACAGACTGTCGATGCCAACTCTCAGGCCAACTTCGGTGTTGGAGCATTCCTGTTAGCTGCATGTGAATACATCAAGTACATTAAACGATGAGAAACTGGAAAGTCTTTCTGTTCATAGCTTATAGCGTATGGTTTATAGATGTATGCTCCGTTGCTTCAGAAGGACTGCCACGGGCTGATGATATGTTCTGGCGCGACTCTGTACCTACAGAGATGCGCCAGAGCTATATCAAATACGGAGAGCAATACCTCGGCAAGCCGTGGACAGCACTCCCCTATTCCGTCTTTTCACAGTTCAGGACCAATGGTAACCGTGTGAACTATGAGGGTCTGAATTTCGAAAAGCGCCGACAATTGGCCGCACTCGTGATGGCAGAAATCATGGAAGGCAAAGGCCGCTTTATGACAGATATTATCGATGGAATGGGTAGTTTCTGTGAGGAGACATGGTGGGGCATACCTGCCCACTATGGGCCAAGTACTCCGCTGACTGAAGATCAAACAGTGGACCTTTTCAATGCTGAGACAGCAAACCTGATTGCCTGGACACGATATATGCTCCAATCGGAATTCGACAAGTTCTCACCACATCTTTGCCAACGTATCGACCAGGAGATAGAGCGTCGCATACTCCAGCCTGCAGTTGAAAAGGACTACTGGTGGAAGAAAGCTGGCATGAACTGGAATCCCTGGATATGTTCCAACTGGCTGGCCTGTGTGCTCATCTGTGAAAAAGACGACACACGCAAGGTTGAAGCCATCCGACAGATTAAGAAAGCTACTCAGATCTTCATCGACTCATACCCTGAAGATGGCGGATGCGACGAAGGGGCTGGCTATTGGGACCGTGCAGCTGCATCGATGTTCGAGGTACTGAGGCTGTTTACAGTTTACGGTATACAGTTTACAGATGATTACACTGATAAAATCAGGCGAATGGCTTCCTATGCCTACAAGACTTACATCGGCCATGACTACTGTATCAGTTTTGCAGATGCCCACGAGAACAAAGCCATCCAACAGGTCAACATCGTTTATCCCTTCGGACTCTTTCTCAGCGATAAAACGATGTGTGAGTTTGGTGCCTACTTGGGTCGGCAGAAACACATCTTGGAGAATCCCGCAGCCTTATACGACAAAAGTGGCAATTTCCCAACGCTTAGCCGTGAACTCTTCTTCTTGCACCATATCCGCGAGTTCATCGCCGAAGAACCGCACGAGCCTCTATTAAAAGATGTATGGCTCGGCAATCTACAGATCATGACAGCCCGTCGCAGCAATCTCTACGTGGCTATGAAGGGAGGTCATAACAACGAGAGTCATAATCACAACGATGTAGGCTCCTTCATCGTCTATGCTGACAATGAGCCCCTGTTCATTGATCCTGGTGTCGGAGAATACACC
>JAEETB010000167.1 GCA_016286575.1 Prevotella sp. | reverse complement strand
TCGATATGACCTGCTTGAAGATGAACAGCCTGCGGGCCTTCTCAGGGTAGAAGCGCGTCGACTTCACGACCCCCACCATCGCGTCCACACGTCCGTCGCCGTCGACGTCGCCCGTCTGGAACTGGTACACAGGGTAAGGCAGCCGCCAGTCGTTCAGCCAGTACAGGCTGTCGTGCTCCTTCCTCAGCTTAAAGCCCTGCTCCTCGCGGATTGTGCCCTGCTCTGGCAGGTCTTCGCCCGTTGCAGCCCGAAGGGCCTGCGCCGTGAGCGAACTCACGGCCCAGAGCCCTGCGGCGAGCACCCATTTCCGAAGATTCCTTCCCATTACGACTGCAAATATACACATTTTCTTTGAAACATGTACGATTTTCCTCTGAAAATCTGAAATTACAACGCTTATGCGACCAATTTACGCCATCGTGGACGCTTATCGCTGCCTAATTCATCACGGGGGACCTCCTCAATGAATTTATCTTTCTTCCACTTACTGATGATGCTTCGATAGGATGATTCCTCGAAATTTGCACCTTTGGCAAGTCGCAGGTCGTCCATCGTAAATACCTTGGGCAGACGGTCGTAGGTATTCTTGTTGCCAATCGGCTTGATGATAGGCTCGTTGTTAGCCTGCTGACTTGAGATCATATCACCCAGCATGCGCGTCTGAGTCTCCAGACAGTAGTCGGCCATCATCAGCATGAAATCGACACAGGCTTTCGATTCACGCTCCTCGCCCGACAACAGGTGGAAAACAACAGCACAGCGGAAGGCGATGACTGCTGATCGGCGGCGGAAGTTGTCCATCACTTCATCCATGTTCTTCAGCGCCAGCAAACGCTTCTCCTCAGCCCATTTCCCGATGGCTCTGCGAAGTCGTGGCGTATCGACATAACCACTCATCTGACCGAGTTTCTGAGCCGCCTGCTGAATAGACTCCTGCTCATCAGCTGCCAACGGGCGATACTTGGGCATCTTGTTGAATCGGGTGTCTGGCAGTTCCGATATCAGTACTCGACCTCCCAGACCATTCTCAGCATTCTCGCGCTGGAAACATTTCTTGAATGAGCCATAGGTGCCAAAGATAGTCCAGTTGTAGATGACGTCCACATCGCCCGACTCTGCCTGATCGCTATTGTAGTCCTGACCCCATTCCGCACGATCGAACGAGTAACGATAGATATCGTACTTAGCCGACCAGTTGCCAGCAGAGTTGGTCTTCAAGAGCGTGTCCAGCTCTTCGCAAAACGAATACAAGCATCGTCCGGGGGCATTCTTGAATCGTTTCAGCAGCGTTGAGCACGAGATGGTGATGGGCACTTTGCGAATGGGAAACTTCGGCAACTCCTGAGCACGCTCGTTGGCCTTGCGGCACTTGTTCGACAATTTGACGGCATCCTCCTGTTCACGGAAGGCTTTCGACTCTTCCTTCAGGATCTTCATCCAGCATTCCACTGCCTCTTTGCATCCTGACTTACCACCCGCCTGACGGCTTATGATGAGCGACATGAGTCCGAGATGCTGCTTCTTCTCATCGGCATACATGATCTCCACTTGGTCGGCATAGGCCGCTGCGATGGGCATGATGGCGCAGAGCACGTTCATCTGCTGATCTTTCGGAGCTGCCATCACGGGCTCGCGCAGACCTGAAGGCAGTAATCGGGCTATCAGCTTACGACGCTGCTGCGACGCCTGGGCCTCTTCGCTCTCCGTCCCGACCGTCTCTGCCTCTTCACCATACACCTCGGCATGAATCTCACGCAGACGTTTGTTCAGGGGCTTGTTCATCTCAGTGTAGTTCTGATAGAAGTCCTGAATCAGCTGCTGGCAGTCGTGCTCTTCGGCATACTCAGGCATGCGAACCTTCACGACGGCTTTCATCTGTCCGATGGGCATCAGGCGGCAGGCGCCTACGGAGAAGATGCTCAGCAGCGAGTTGTGGCGCACACCTTCGATCTGCAGGGCGCGTTCAGTCAGTCCTGCCTCTTCCATACAGAGGTCGAAGGCTTTCAGACAACTGGCCTTGGCGGTCTGAGGGGTGTCGGCGGCAGATGGAGCCTGACATGGCTGGGTAGAACTTGCAGCGCTCAGCGTGCTTGTGTCCTCCCAAGGGCGATAGTGCTTGTTGGACTTCTTGGCACCGGCAGGAACCTCCTCAAGTCCGTTCTCCTCGCGACGCTTCAGCACCTGGTACTCTGCCTCGCTCTCCTCGATGCTCAACGGCTCGTCGAAGAGACGGTCGTCCAGATACAGCAGCTCGTCGGCATCGGCTGTGGTTGTGAACATGACGCGTCCCAGATCGTGAGCACCAGTGTCCATCTCCGTCTTCGTCAGCATCGACACGCGGACTTGATTCTCGAGCACCGTCTTGCCCTTCTCCCTTAATAGAATAAGGTGGAGACCGTGGCGGGCAGAACGGCTGATCTCAAGCAGTCCGATCTGTTCCTTTATCTCCAGCAGACGGTTGGCAATGCGGTCAGACTCCTCTCGGTTCTGACAGTCCACATCGTAGGCGAACATCTGACTGGGATGCTGACAGCCTTTTACAATCCCGTCGGGCATCAGGTCGTTGTAGGCGAACTGGACGAGTCGGCTCTTGGCATCCTCATTGCCCATACGGACAAGATTCAAGTTACTGCGGTTCTCTGCCGAGTTTCGCAGGTTAAAATACTCCTGTTTGGAAGTGACGGCTCTGGCCATCTTGCTTCCGTTCTTAATGATAATATAATTTGGCATAAAATTGTGGCGCTCCAGTCGGTAGCCCAGGCACTATGCCCTCGTTTTACCGCCTTTACGCACCGCAAAATTATGAAAAAAAGAAAGGCCATTTTTGATAGTCCGAATTAGTCCGAACGGGGAGTGATGTCCGTCCGAAATACCGATCGAAGTCAGTCCGAAGAATAGGGAAATCGGACGCTGTCAGGCGAGTTCTCGGAATTGCTTTACAAGCTCTTTGTGGAGAATGTCATCGTCGTAAGTCGTGCAATCCTCCTTAGTGTAAGCGTAGTAGCTTGTCTTGTCGTTCTTGCACAGCTCTCCAAACTCTTGGTTAAACCATTCGTATGGCGGGCGTTCCACAATCAGGCCTGCGCGGATAGCCGCACTGATGGGTCTTGTGGAGCGCTTCGGGCTGTCCTTTCCGTCGATCTCTTTGTGAAGGTGTTCAAGGATAAGGCGCGCCTTAGAGGTATCGTGGCAATACTGCTTGAAGGCCTTGATCGCTTCATCTGTGAAGGCTTTGAAGTCGATGCCGTATATTTTGCCACGCCCACGGAGAACGTCCGTCAGAATGGCTATCTGGTCGATGGTCATGAAGAGTTCTTGGATGTCGTCCTGGCTGATACGGCTCTGCTGGCCGAAGAGATATATGGCCATGAATCGCCAGCCGTCGTTCGCACGCATGTGCTTCATCCACCTCATGCCTGCCATCGTGCCCGCCAGCCGGCTGATCAGTTCGTCGCGTTCCTGGGTGAGCTCCGTGAGTCTCAGTTCGGGAGGCGTCGATTCCAGCAGATAGTTGATCTGGGGGACGGAGGTCTTGTAGCAGGAGAGCAGCCTTGAGGCAAAGACCCATTCTGCCCGTCCCTCTGCGTCGGGATCGAAGAGCTGCTGGGCGTTCTGCCATGCTGGGCTCAGCGACTCCCTCAAGAGGGCGTAGAGCGTCTTGCGCAGCTCAGTGATGTCGAAGAGCTTGCGGATGTCCTTCTCGTTGATTTGAGGCGTTCTGCTTCGTGCTTCTGAGTATGGTGCGTCTGTCATGCGTTCCATTGCTAATCTTCGGGTTTTGCATCAGCCTCGCGCCAGTAGAGTTGCGAGAAGTAATCCAGCAGATAGCCCTGCTCGATGGTGTACTGCTGCTTGCTGAATCCGATGTCGAATCCCTTCTCTTCAAGCTTGTGCGCGGCGTGTCTCAGCATCTTGGGCGCATAGGCTTGCTTGCCCTTCTCGCTCCAGATGTAAGGGTGGGAGGGCAGTTGCCGCAGGGCTTCCTTATGGATCTCCCGCGCCAGCGCGGTCAGGTCGGGGTCGAAGGCCGATGGCAGCAGTCCCCACATGGCGTCGTGAAGCACGATCTCGTCCATCGTCAGCCCCAGTTGCTTGCCTTCTGCGACATGGGCGTTCAGTTCGTCGACTTGCTTGTAGAATGTCTCGACGAATTCGCGCCCGCTGATATCACCACGTTCAAAATCCCTGAAGGTCTTCCAATGGTCGGCATAGTGGTCCTGAGCCGCGTCGTAGTAGTTGGACACCCTGTCGATCTCGTTTCTCCTCACGAAATAGGTCGTATAGGCGGCGATGTTCTCCAGCGGGGTGGTTGTCAGCCACTCCCTCAGCTCCTGATTGTCGGCTGTGTAGTAGTCGTTGTAGCGCGCCTTCATCTCATCGATATAGTTTTGTAGCGATACCTCATCTGCGTCTCTCGCTACCTCTACTTTCTCGCGCGTACCTTCTTTAAGGACGGTAGGGTCGAAGCAGCGGTGTGCCAGCAGGTGCCAGGCCAGTTGTTCCAGCCCGTTTCTGGCTCCCCAGAAGTTCATGTCGAACGAGTCATCTCCCAACAGTGTATTGAGCTCCTCGAGGGATTCGATTTTTTTTCTCATATTGCTGCAGTTTCTGATTTCCGTCTGCAAAGATAGTGTTTTTTCTTGGAACACGTATGGTTTATCAAGCGATTTTTTTTTTTGCTCCCCGTGTTGCCATGTTGCCGTTGCCATGTTGCAATAAGGAGTATAATACTATAAAGAATACATTCTATTTATCATAATGCTAAATCATAACCTATTAAGTATTATATCAGAGGGGTAGGAGGGTGCTTATGCAACATGGCAACATCACAACAATTTCTTGATTGTGCCTTACCCTCACACGCTTCTTGTGAAATAAGCGCCACTTATTGTAGAATAAGATGTAAGTAATTTTGAATAACCACCTCCGCCCGCGAAAAGAGTAGAATCCCATCTCTTTCAATCAAAAAATTGTTCCCATACTAGGGAATTTTTGCGCCCTAACTATCGCGCAAATTTTTCAACTAATAAGCCATTTCTCCGAGATATTCACTGTTTAGAGTGATGTAAAAATAAATCATTAATCCCCCTCGCAGCCCCAATTCAACCATAGCCGACCAAGCGCCCAATCGTTCTCGAGCGGCAAAGCCGAGCGGCCGACCTGATCGCCAACCCTTGGGAAGCGGATCGCCGATCGTTGGGAAGCGGGTCGCCAGTCGTAGCCGACTGAGCAGAATGGGATGATACACGTAGGCGACATGGCAAAAAAAAGAGGCCTTAGCGGACCTCCAGGTTGTCGTGCTTTGCCATCCAAGCGCTGAACACTGTTCCTGCTACAAGCATGGCACCCATTTCCATTAGTGTAATCATGATGTAAATCTCCTACGTTTCTTTAAATAACCATTTCTTTTTTTTGCGATGCAAAGGTACGACTTTTTGGCTGACTTCGCAAGAGAAAATTCATAATTGTGCACGAACACAGCATTTGTTTGATGCAGGTCAATAACACAAAGAGCAGAGGCGCTTCTACGTCACAGTTTCAGCATCGGAACCCAGTCTTCGTTGTTGTGGGGGCAGAGGGTGTGGATGCCAAGGGATTGGGCGGTTTCGCAGTTGTGGGGGCTGTCGTCGATGAAGAGGGTCTCGTCAGGGGTGGCCTGCTGGCCTTGGAGCATCATCTCGAAGATGGCTGGCGATGGCTTCATCAGTCGGCACTCGTAGCTGAGGTAGAGGTGGTCGAAGTAGTAGTCGATGGGGTGGTTGCCGCCATCAAAGTCTGGTGTGCGTGCCCATTGCATCATATAGGGGTTGGTGTTCGAGAGCAGACATACTTTGTAGCCCTTTGCTCGAAGGTCGAGTAGGGCATCGAGGTTGCGCTGGGGGACGTTCTCTACATAGCCGTGCCAGGCATAGTAGCACTCGTCGGCAGTGACCTCGTGGCCAATAATCTTACCCAGTTCCACACGAAATTCTTCTGTAGAGATACGGCCTATCTCGAGATCTCCGAAGATGCCATGTTGGCAGAAAGCGTCAAGGTGCTTGCGGGCATCCTTCAGTCCGATTTCCTCGAAGCGGGCGATGGCGTTCTCGTAGCTGAGTGCCAGCACGACGCCACCCAGGTCGAATGCGAGATTCTTAATCTGATTCATATTGTGACAATTGTGACAGTTATTTTGCGGCTGCTTGACCAAGTGCTTGCCAAAGTGGGTCATCGGGTAGGGGAGCCTCGACGGTGATCGTCTGTTTCGATACGGGGTGGATGAACTCCACGCGGCGCGACAGGAGCGAGATGGAGCCATCAGGATTCGAGCGAGGGGCTCCGTATTTGAGGTCGCCCTTGATGGGACAGCCCATCGCAGCCAGTTGACAGCGTATCTGATGGTGACGGCCTGTCATGAGCTGCACTTCGAGCAGGGTGTAATTGTCGCCTTGGGCTATCGTGCGATATTTCAGGATGGCCTTCTTGGCATGGGGTCGCTCGCGGTCGTAGGCATAGCTCTTGTTCTGCTTCTCATTGCGCACGAGCCAGTGCTCCAACGTTCCCTCACTGGTGCGAGGGGCATTCTTGGTAATCGCCCAATAGGTCTTATGCACCTCGCCCTCGGCAAACATCTTGTTCAGTCGCGTGAGTGCCTTCGAAGTGCGCGCAAAGACGACGAGACCTGATACGGGTCGATCCAGCCGATGAACCACGCCCAGGAACACTTCGCCTGGCTTCGCATATTTCTCCTTGATGTAGTCTTTCACAATATCAGAGAGGGGGCGATCGCCAGTCTTGTCGCCCTGAACGATCTCCCCACTCTGTTTGTTAACGATGATAATATGGTTATCCTCGTAGATGACTTCCATACTAC
>JAEETB010000166.1 GCA_016286575.1 Prevotella sp. | reverse complement strand
TCCAGCCACTGGATACTCTCGATATCAAGGTGGTTCGTTGGCTCGTCGAGCAACAGCACGTCTGGCTTCTGAAGCAGGATCTTCGCCAGCTCGATACGCATGCGCCAGCCTCCAGAGAACTCTGAGGTGGGGCGCTCGAAGTCTGTACGCAGGAATCCAAGTCCTGTCAGCGTACGCTCCAGCTCCGCCTCG
The DNA here is from genome assembly GCA_016286575.1 of Prevotella sp. Lineage (GTDB taxonomy): Bacteria > Bacteroidota > Bacteroidia > Bacteroidales > Bacteroidaceae > Prevotella. The sequence continues at coordinate 6,711 of JAEETB010000166.1, read as the reverse complement.
CGACTCTCTGCGCCCATCATCAGGAAACGCTCGTGCTCTGTGGTATATTTCTCTATCAAGGCCAGATAGCTTTCGCTCTCATAGTCAGTACGTTCTGCCAGTTCCTGGTTCATACGGTCCAGACGCTCTTTCATCTTCGTGATGTCAGCAAATGCCTTCTGGGCTTCTTCACGAACGGTGGTATCGTCCTGAAGGTTCATGACCTGAGGCAGATAGCCGATCCGGCAGTCATTGGGAATGCTCACCGTTCCTGCTGTCGCCTTCTGCTGACCACAGAGAATCTTCAGCATCGTCGACTTGCCTGCTCCGTTCTTGCCGACAAGGGCAATACGGTCTCTGTCGTTGATGACAAAACTGGCATCAACAAACAAAGGCTTCACGCCAAACTCCACTTTCAGTCCTTCAACAGAAATCATTTCTTATTTACGAATTTGTAGTCCTTATACTTCTCCCTGGGGAAACGGAGCATCTCGTCTGTAATACCTCCATATTGGAAATCAGAGATCTTGATGGTCGTCCAGATAAACGAGATCTTGATCCTCAGACTGATAGGATAATACGTCTTCCGAGTCAGCAGCACATGAGCTTCCTTGATGCCTTTGACACCTTTCTTGGCCTTGAGCGTAAGCATCAGTCCCTGAGGGTCTTCTGAGACACTGTATTCAAAGTTATCTGGGTCGAACTTGAACTTACGCGAATACTTATCCGACTTGTTGTTAGAGGCACTATAGACCTCCACCTCCTTGTCTCTCTTCTTTTTCTTGACGATATGGACGGTTGTGCCATCATTCCAGGAGTTCATCTTGGCATCCTCAAACTTACTTTTCTTCTCTTTAAGCCATATCGTGCCATTAGTCTTGTAGATGCCGATGATATTCACGTCGTAATGCAGCTTGACCCCCTCAGGCCCAAACACCTGACTGTAGGCCTGATTGAAGATACGCCTTGCCTGACGCGCATTGGGAGTGTCCTGAGCATGCACAGAACACAGCACCATCAACAGCATCATGATTACTAAAACGAACTTATTTCTCATCTTTTTTCAGTTTCAAGTTGCAAAAGTACTAATTTCTCGTGGAATTTCATTATTTTTGCACACAAATTAACGAATTTACAGCAAGACATATGGAAAAGAACATCTTTGCCAAACTGATTGCCACTGCAATGAACCTCCAGGAGAAGGCCGTTGCCAATACACTCGCCCTACTCGACGAGGGCTGCACCATTCCCTTCATCTCGCGATACAGGAAGGAACGTACGGGTGGACTCGACGAGGTTCAGATTGCTGGTATCAGCGACAGATACGACAAGCTCAACGAGATACAGAAACGTAAGGAGACGGTCATTAAGACCATCAACGATCTGGGGAAAATGACACCCGAACTGGAGAAACGAATCGACACCTGCTGGGATGCAACGGAGTTGGAGGATATCTATCTGCCCTTCAAACCCAAACGGCGAACACGTGCCCAAGTGGCTCGCGAACAAGGCCTGGAGCCACTGGCCCAGATACTTCTCCTCCAAAGGGAGCGTGATCCTGAGCGTGTGGCAGAGCGATACATCAAAGACGAGGTGAAAGATGCTGAGTCAGCCATCAAAGGGGCTCAGGATATCATCGCAGAAATCGTCAGCGAGGATGAACGTAGTCGTCAACAGCTTCGCACCAGCTTCAGTCGACAGGCTTTTATCGTCTCGAAAGTAGTAAAAGCAAAAGCAGATACAGATGAAGCTGCAAAATATAGCGACTACTTCGACTGGGAAGAGCCTCTTAAGCGTTGTTCCTCCCACCGTCTCCTGGCCATGCGACGAGGGGAGAGCGAAGGCATCCTCCGTATCAGTATTTCTCCTGATGACGAAGAGGCTGTAGAACGTTTGAAACGGCATTACGTCTATGGCAACACACCTTGTGGCAAACTGGTGGCCGAAGCTGTCGAGGATGGCTATAAGCGACTGCTTAAACCTGCCATCGAAACAGAGTTCTCTGCTCTCAGCAAGGAGAAAGCCGACGAAGAGGCCATCCGTGTCTTTGCAGAGAACCTGCGGCAATTGCTGCTTGGCGCACCGTTAGGTCAGAAACGGGTCATGGGTATCGATCCTGGCTTCCGTACTGGTTGTAAGGTGGTCTGCCTCGATGCTCAGGGTAATCTGCTGCACCATGAGGCCATCTTCCCCCACCCGCCTGTCAACAAACGGATGGAGGCTGCTATGGCTGTAACCAAGATGCTCAAGAAATATCAGATTGAGGCCATATCCATAGGGAATGGTACAGCTAGTCGTGAGACGAATGATTTCATCAAGGATGTCCTCGCTGGCCGCTACAACCTCGACACAAAGAATAATGGTCAATGTTCAATGGTCAATATTCAATGTTTTGTCGTCAGCGAAGATGGTGCCTCTGTCTATTCTGCCTCGAAGATTGCGCGCGATGAGTTCCCTGATGAGGACGTAACTGTTCGTGGAGCTGTTTCCATAGGACGCAGACTGATGGATCCACTCGCAGAACTGGTGAAGATCGATCCCAAGAGCATTGGCGTAGGTCAGTATCAGCACGATGTGGATCAGACCAAACTCAAGCACTCACTGGACCAGACCGTTGAGAGTTGTGTCAATCTGGTTGGCGTCAATCTCAATACAGCCTCCCAGCATCTGCTGATGTACGTCAGCGGACTTGGTCCCACGCTCGCCAAGAATATCGTGGATTATCGTCGCGAGAATGGTGCCTTCACCTCACGCGCCCAACTGAAGAAGGTGCCTCGCCTAGGGCCTGCTGCCTTCCAGCAATGTGCAGGTTTCCTGCGTATTCCTGGAGCCAAGAATCCACTCGACAATTCGGCTGTCCATCCTGAAAGCTATGCTGTCGTCGAACAGATGGCTAAGGATCAAGGTTGTTCTGTGGCTGACCTCATTAATAATAAGGAGAAACGCGAGGCCATCGATATCAAACGTTATGTCACAGCCGAGGTGGGCATCCCCACCCTGACGGATATCATGAAGGAACTTGAGAAACCTGGTCGCGACCCTCGTGAACAGATTGAGGAGTTCGAGTTCGATAAGAATGTGTCTACGGTCGACGATCTGGTGGAAGGCATGATTCTGCCTGGTATCGTAACCAACATCACGAACTTTGGTGCTTTTGTCGATATTGGTGTGCATCAGGATGGTCTCATCCATATCTCTCAGATGGCGAATCGTCGCATTGCCCATCCTACAGATGTGGTGAAACTCCATCAGCACCTTCGCGTCAGAGTGATTGAGGTAGATCGTAGGCGCAATCGTATATCCCTCTCATTAAAAGGAATTTAGAAACATGAAGAATCATATGGTATATGGGCTGCTGCTGATTGTCGCAGCTGTTGTCTCCTGTACATCCGGAGATGCTACTGGAGGCCGCATGCTCAGCCCAGAACAGGAAAGGTTGGAAAGAATTAACCGAATCGACAGCACATCACTCAGTGAAGTTGTCAAACTGGATTCTATAGATGGATTCGAACAATTGAGTTCTCTGACTGCCGATGCGTGGATGCTCATCGACGACTCCACGGGTTGTATCATCAGCGAGAAGAATGCCGACGAACTGAGACATATGGCCTCGATCACCAAGATGATGACTTGCTTGTTGGCACTTGAGAACGGACAGATGGGCGACACCATCGAAATCACCGAAGATGTCTATGTAGCCAAGGATTCCAGAGTGAAGTTAGGCGACAAATATGAGATGAGACACCTGATTGACGAGATGATGCTGATCAGCGACAATGATGCTGCCTATGCGCTGGCCAAACACATCGGCGGCGACACACTGAGGTTCTGCGACATGATGAATGAGAAGGCTGAGTACCTGGGGATGACCCATACGCACTTTGCCAATCCCAACGGAGTACCTAATCCCAACAACTACAGTACCGCCAGCGATCTGATAAGACTGTCACGATACTGCATGCGCGACAGTCTCTTTGCTGCCATCGTGGGAACAGTCGAAAAGGATGTGCCCCTCCTGGATGGGCGCCACATGCCTTGTCGTAACACCAATGCGCTGCTTAAAACCTACGAAGGCTGTATGGGAATCAAGACTGGTTTTACACGCCAGGCTGGCAATTGCCTCGCCTCTGCTGCCTCGCGCGATGGCGTGACCCTCTATCTCGTCCTGCTCAATAGTCGCAGCATGTCAACGCGTTTCACGGAGTCGGCCCTCCTACTCGACTATGGCTTCAACGTGATGAAGGCCTATCGATAGTATCAAAAAAATCATCCCTGTCCAAAACTGAACAGGGATGATACTGATAAAGACTTGTAATTTCTTACTTCACTTTTTCCACGATGGCCTTGAAAGCCTCGGGGTTGTTGACAGCGAGGTCAGCGAGGACCTTACGGTTGATCTCGATACCTGCCTTGGCAAGGTTACCCATGAAGACTGAGTAGCTCATACCCTCCATACGAGCGGCAGCGTTGATACGCTGAATCCACAAGGCACGGAAGTTACGCTTCTTATTACGGCGATCACGATAGGCATAGGTCAAACCCTTCTCCCATGTGTTCTTGGCTACTGTCCAAACATTCTTGCGGGCACCGAAGTAACCGCGGGTAAGCTTCAAAATGTTCTTACGCTTTGCTCTTGAAGCAACGTGATTTACTGATCTTGGCATAATTCTTCTTACTTTAAATGTTCGACAATAGGTTTAACGGAGACACAACAGGTCACGAACCTGCTTCATGTTTGAAGGATCAACGATAGTTGTACCTACCAAGTTACGCTTCTGCTTCTTGGTCTTCTTCGTGAGAATGTGGCTGTGGTAAGCGTGACGTCTCTTAACCTTACCTGTACCGGTGAATGTGAATCTCTTCTTAGCACCGGAGTTTGTCTTTACTTTTGGCATTGTTTTAAAAATTTAAATTGTTATTAATATCCGATGGCAACGCATATACCGGGCGCGCCACCTTCTTTATTTTTCCTCAGTGAGCTTCTTCAGTGCATCAGCACTGATCTTGGCATTGGCGAAAAGACCGCCGTTGGCTGGCATCTCTGCCTCTACCTCTGGGGCTTTCTCCTGCTGAGCCTTCTTGGCCTCCTTGGCCTCTGCCTCTGCGGCCTCACGGTCACGGGCCTGCTGACTCTTCTTGGCTGCACCAGCCTTCTTCGGAGCCAGATAGAGGAACATCTTCTTGCCTTCAAGCGATGGCATCGACTCTACCTTACCGACTTCCTCCAGGTCATTGGCGAAACGGAGGAGCAACACCTCGCCCTGCTCCTTGAACAGGATGGAGCGTCCACGGAAGAATACGTATGCACGTACCTTATTACCTTCCTCAAGGAACTCCTTGGCATGCTTGAGCTTGAACTGATAGTCGTGCTCGTCGGTCTGTGGTCCGAAGCGGATTTCCTTTACCTCCACCTTTACCTGCTTGGCCTTCATTTCCTTCTGGCGCTTCTTCTGCTGGTAGAGGAACTTGGAGTAGTCAATAAGACGACAAACGGGCGGATTGGCATTGGGTGAGATCTCTACGAGGTCTACGCCCTGCTCGCGGGCCATATTGAGTGCATCACGGGTAGGAACTACGGACGATCCATTGTCACCTACGATGCGGACTTCACGTACTCGAATCTGATCGTTGATTCGGTACTGACTCTTCATTTTGTCATTCTTCATTCACTACTTTTTAGAAAATCGGGTGCAAAATTACTAAATTTTGTTTAGAGTTTAAAGTTTATAGTTTATAGATGATTACAATTTTATGAAAATTTAACTTTTCGACTATCATATCAACTCTAAACTATAAACTCTAAACTTTCTACTATAAACTTTCAACTATAAACTACTAAAAGTCTTTCGTCATTTCTGCAACACGGGCATTCACCTCGTCGATGAACTCCTGGATGGTCTTGACACTCTGCTCGCCACCGCCCTGAGGACGTACGGCTACAGTGCCATCCTGCTGCTCCTTCTCACCTACAATCACCATGTAAGGAATACGCTTCAGCTCGTTGTCGCGAATCTTACGACCAAGCTTCTCGTTGCGCAGGTCGATGGTAGCACGAACACCACCCATATCGAACTTCTTGGCAACCTCCTGAGCATAGTCGTTGTACTTCTCTGACAGCGGCAGAATAGCCACCTGGTCGGGTGTGAGCCAGAGGGGGAAGTGACCTGAGGTGTGCTCGATCAGCACGGCGCAGAAACGCTCGAGTGAGCCGAACGGTGCACGGTGGATCATCACAGGGGTCTTCTTCGTATTGTCCTCGTCAGTATATTCGAGCTGGAAGCGCTTCGGCAGGTTGTAGTCCACCTGGATGGTACCCAACTGCCAGCGACGGCCGATAGCGTCCTTGATCATGAAGTCGAGCTTCGGACCATAGAAGGCAGCCTCGCCGTATTCCACCTTGGCGGGCAGACCCTTCTCCTGACAAGCCTCGACGATAGCCTTCTCGGCCAATGCCCAGTCCTCGTCAGTACCTACATATTTATCGTGGTCGTTAGGATCGCGCAGCGAAATCTGAGCCTCAAAGTTGAAACCGAAAGCGGTCAGCACGATACCGATGATATCCATCACGTTCAGGAACTCCTGCTTCACCTGGTCAGGACGACAGAACAGGTGGGCATCGTCCTGTGTGAACGAACGTACACGGGTCAGTCCGTGCAGCTCACCACTCTGCTCGTAGCGGTATACAGTACCGAACTCAGCGATACGCAGAGGCAGATCACGATATGAACGGGG
>JAEETB010000165.1 GCA_016286575.1 Prevotella sp. | reverse complement strand
TGAGCATCATCACTGCCAGCGCACCCACGATGGCGGCTACTGACATGGCGGCATCACCCAGATAACCCAGTCGCGAGAGCGCCACCCCACCCAGTCTGCCTGAGAGCAGTACGACGAAGGCCACACCTAAAGCCGAACCATTGCTGATACCGAGTACAGAAGGACCTGCGAGCGGATTGCGGAACACCGTCTGCATCTGGAGTCCGCTGACAGCCAGTCCTGCGCCTGCGACAATAGCCGTAAGTGCCTGTGGCAAGCGTGACTTCCAGATGATGTTCTCCCAGATCTCGTTGCTCTCAGTGCCTGCGAGAATACCACAGACATCGGCCACGGGGATACGCACGGAGCCGATGAGGAGGTTGACTACCATCAGAATGGCGATGGCCATCAGGAGTAATATGATGTAAAGGGGGCGCTTCACGTTTTTATTTCAGTAACTGATAGAACGTAGGCTGGTAATTGGGCTCTACGAGCTCGGGATGGAAGATGGCCACGAAATCTTTCAATAGTACATCGGGCTTTACTGGCGAGATCTCATAGTAAGGCGTCTGCTTCATGTTGCAGTAGATCACCTTCTTCTCCTGATAGGCCTTGAAGAGTTCGTTGCGGGGCTCCGAGGCCTTCAGTGCATCATAGCTGAAGTCGCCAGGATAGCTGTTGAGGATACGCCAGTAGTCAGCCTTCGCCGCCAGGGCATACATCTTCTCGAATTCCAGGTTCTCACCACTGGTCTCCTCATCGTTGATCACATAGTCGGCCCCAGCGTCACGGAAGATTTGTGCCAGATAGTTCTTGCCACCCACAGCGTGCCACGTGCCATAGTGCATCTCACCTGAGAAGACGGTGGGTCTCACTGTTGCCTTTGCAGCCGCCTCCTTCAGCGTCTGGTAGCGTTGTTCGATACCAGCAAAGATCTCACTGGCCTCGCGCTCCTTGCCGATGAGCATACCCACGAACTTGATCCACTCTGCCTGTCCCAACGGGTCGAGTTCCTGATAGCCGAGATGGGGCACGAGGGTGATACCCGTCTCCTTGATGGCTTCATAGCCGCCACGCTTCGAGGGTGAGATGAAGATGACCTGCGGATTGGCAGCGAGCACCATCTCTGTGTCGAAGTTGCCCTCCATACCGATCTTTACGATGCGCCCGTCCTTCGTGCGCTCGAGGATATCGGGGTTAAAGAGGTTCTTCGTACCCGTCAGCCCTTTCACCACGTCGTGGGCATCGAGGATGGTGAAGTTCGACAGCTGCAGCGACGTCATACAGATGGTTCGCGTCACAGGCACCTCGATGCGGGTATAGCCCTGAGGCGCTTCAACGTCACCCCTTACGAGGGCGAAGCGGTCATGCTCACCCACATCGACAAGCCTTACGCCTGCCGAGTCGCAGACGGTGTAGCCAGTGGCATAACGGGGCTTTACGAGCTCAAGGGCAGCCAGTGAGTCGGCTGTTCCCTCGCGCTCAGAGCCACCACGTCCGCCACGACCTCCACAGGCACCCACGAACAGCAGGGCCACAAAAGCCAGTACCAGCGATAACGGTTGTTTCTGCCTGTTGGTCATTGTTTCACCACCTCAGAGTATTTCGCTGTCTTGTAGAGATAGGTGACGGCGATGGGATTGTCACCCACGGGGTAAGTCTTCGCGAAGGTGCCATTACCCTGATAGCGGTTTACGAAGCTGCCTCCTGAATAGACAGGGCTGCCACCAGCATCTGCCAGCGAGCCTACGAGCACGATACTGGCATAGGGGTTGGGATCAATGCTGATGAGCGAAGGATGCAGGACGGGTGAACTGCTGTCACCGCTCAGGGTGAAGCCTGTGTAACCACCATAGGCGTTGTTGAGGTTATAGAGGCTGTAAGTTGGGTTTCCGGTAGTACCAAACGGTTTATTATAGGTCAGGATGTCATAGCCTGCAGCCGCCATACCTGTAGCATCGGGGATGAGCTTCACGGCACTGTTGCCCGCGATAGCATAGATGCCTGCCTCTTTCTGAACCTGCGTATCGTCCAAGTAACCTTCGTCACGTACGAAGATCAGCTCTCCTCCTGCAGATGCCACCTCCATGGGCTGACGGATAGACGCATTTGAGAACGATGAGACGCTGGGGGTACTGCCCAGGGTGACAGTGGCAATAGAGGGTGATCCGTTGATCAAACCACTGCAGCATACATAGAGCAGGGGCACATTGTCCTTCATGTCGAAGCAGAGGCCCTCAGGTTCATTGCCTACCTTGACTTTTTCTTTGAAAATCGGCGTCGCCGATGACACGTCGAAGATGCCGACGAATCCTGCACTCGTAGTCACATAGAGCTTATTGTCATAAGCCGCCATACAACGGGGTCCGATACCGTCAATCTCGCCCATCTCCTCCTCAGTATCGATTTGGTCGAGCAACTGGAAGTTGTCTGCATTCAGCACGAAGATGGTGTTCGAACCTGAACCAGTTACGTAGAGTTTGTCGTTGAACTCGATCACGTCGTTGGCCAGCATACCGAGATCCGAATTGACGACGCGCGATGTGCCTGCCTCGAAGTCCAGATAGTAGAGACTGCTTTTCACGCCGTCTGCTGCACTACCACCACAGAGCACGACGGCTCCCTTTGTCACGACGATTTCCGTGTCACCTCCACTCTTGTTGTCATCACTGCCCAGACATCCCGTCAGGAGTACTGAGCTCATCGCCATAAAGGCGATACTTAAAAAATTCTTTTTCATTGTTATAATCAATTTTACCTTTTTGCTTTTTTACTTTTTTCCCTTTTTACTTTTTCCCCAGCAACCTGTGGCCGAGGTCTTTCTGCTGACAGATATCCACGATCTGCGCCACGACCTCCTCCATCCTTGGCACCTCCGCCACGTGGTAGGTCTGATACTCAGGTGAGAGCACCACGAGGTTCATGGACCTTACGCGGATACCATAGTGGCTCTCGAGCATGTGACGGTAGAGGTTCTGTTGGATGCAGTAATGGTAGAAGGCAGTGTCGGGCAGGTTGATGCCGTTAAGACTCATCTTGCCGCCGAAGGCCTCCGTGATAGGCTGTCCCAGGGGATTCACCACCTTCGTGCTGCGCTTCCAGTCGTAGATGGTAAAGGTGCCGTCATCGTTCTGGCAGATCATATCGATGGTGCCCGCGATGTTCAGCCCCGTGTCGTAGACGGGCCACTCCTGACGGTAGGGACGTATCTGGTAGTCACTGACAAAGCGCAGGAAGTACTGCTTCTCCATCTCGAGGCTTACCTCCTCCGTCTCACCCTCATAGCAGAAGGGACACACGGTCAGGAAGGTGCCGTCGCGGAAGTAGTTCTCCGTCTGCTCGTGCATGAACGTGCCTACCTCGGCAGCCCTGGTGCCAATGCGCTTCCACTTCTTCAGCGACTCCTCGATGGGCACACCGTAGCGCTCCCACTGCCGCTGGGCGACAGCCTGGGCATCGAAAGGCTCGAAGAAGTAGGCTATCAGCGAACTGACAGGCAGCAGTCTCTGGTCACCCTTATAGGTATAGACATGCCCCTCGGGTTCAAAGTCGATATACTGGTCCTGCTCGTACTTACCAGCATCCTTGAAGGCCAGCATTTTCGCCTCCATCTCTTTCGATCTTACCATTATTATCCAATTTTGCCTGCAAATTTACACAAAATTTCAATGTTCAATGTTCAATGTTCAATTTTTTTAATGTTTAATGTTTCATGTTTAATTTATTTTTGTATCTTTGCCCAAAATTACCAAAACATCGACCCTTATGAAGGAACAGTATTTTGCAGACAAGAACCGTTACGACAACGGTATGGAATACGGGCGCTGCGGGCGCTCAGGTGTCTTACTGCCTAAGGTGAGCCTCGGCTTCTGGCATAATTTCGGCAGCGTCGACCCCTACGAGCGCAGCCGTGAGATTACCCACTATGCCTTCGACCACGGCATCACCCATTTCGACCTGGCCAACAACTATGGACCCGTCTACGGCTCTGCCGAGGAGACGATGGGACGCCTGATGGACGAGGACTTCCGACCCTATCGCGATGAGCTGTTCATCTCCACGAAGGCAGGTTACGACATGTGGCCCGGACCCTATGGCAACTGGGGATCGCGCAAGTACCTTATGGCATCACTCGACCAAAGCCTTCGTCGCATGAAGCTCGACTATGTCGACCTCTTCTACAGCCACCGCTACGACCCTGAGACACCACTGGATGAGACCTTGCAGGCACTCGTCGACATCGTGCGCCAGGGGAAGGCCCTCTACGTCGGCATCTCAAACTGGCCTCTCGAACCCCTGAAGTTCGGCTATGAGTACCTGAAGGCCCACGATGTGCCCCTGCTCATCTACCAGGGACGCCTGAACATGCTCGACCGCAAGCCGCAGGAACAAGGCATTCTCGACTTCTGTGCAGACAAGGGTGTAGGTTTCATCGCCTTCTCGCCCCTCGCACAGGGCCTTCTTACCGATCGCTACCTAAATGGTATCCCTGAGGATAGCCGCATGTCGAAAGGCAAGTTCCTGAAGGAATCGATGCTCACCCCTGAGCTGCTCGCACAACTGCGCCAGTACAACGACGAAGCCCAGAGCCGTGGCGAGACCCTTGCTGAGATGGCCCTCCGCTGGATCCTCCAGCAGCGAGGCGTCACCTCCGTACTTATAGGCGCCAGCTCTACCGCTCAGCTCGAGAAGAATCTAAGATGTTGTAAAGTCGGGCGACCATAGCCCCGCTGATATTGTGCCAAACGCTGAAGATGGCACCAGGGATGGTGGCCATGGGGTAGGCGGCAAAGTGTATGGTTGCCAGACTGCTGGCCAGCCCTGAATTCTGCATACCCACCTCGATGGATATGGCCCTCTTCTTGGGCTCCGACAGTCCCAGCAGCCGTCCGATCAGATAGCCAAGACCCAGACCGCAGATGTTGTGAAGCACGATCACCACGACGATGATCAGTCCGCCAGCCATCAGCTTGTTCGCATTGGCACCGATGACGATAGCCACGATCGAGGTGATGGCGAGTGTTGAGACGGCGGGCAGGTAGGTTGTGGCCTTCTCTGTGAACTGAGGCCAAAGTCCCTTGACTGTCAGTCCCACGACGATGGGCAGGATGACCACCCAGAGGATACTCAGCAGCATGCCAGCCACATCCACGTCGACACTCTTTCCCGCCAAGGCCCAAGTCAGCAACGGTGTCAGCAGCGGAGCCAGCAAGGTCGAGACACCCGTCATGCCTACCGATAGAGCCAGATCGCCTTTAGCCAGATAGGTAATCACATTCGATGCCGTGCCTCCAGGACAACAGCCTACCAGCACCACACCAAGCGCCAGAGCCTCGTCGAGCGCAAAGAGACTCGACAGCCCCCACGCCAGCAGCGGCATGATGGTAAACTGCGCCAGACAACCGACGATGACATCCTTGGGTCGGCTGAACACGATCTTGAAGTCCTTGAGGTTCAGCGTCAGTCCCATGCCAAACATCACCACGCCCAGCAGATAGTTGATAACCTTCGTAGGCACCTGTTGTATCACACTTGGTATTGCCAATGCCAGCAAAGCCGCCGCCAGCACCAGCACACCCATATAATCCGAGATATAATGACAGAGTTTCTTCATGCGTGCAAAGATAATGCTTTTCTGCGAATCAGCCAAATAGTTTAGTAAGTTTAGTTATTTAGGAGTTTAGGATTTTACCTAAAATAAAGAAGTAAATAATGATTATTTTTTTATATTTTAATAGAAATCCTAAACATCTAAACTCCTAAACATAGCAAAAACGCTAAATCTGTCAGATTGCCGATCATAGAAACAAGGAAAGTGGGAAAGTGGGAATCGGGTTGGTCTCAAACAAGGAGGGTGTGCTAATATAATATTAGAAGATAATTATATTCAGAATCGTATTATTAGCACCCATTTTCATCTTCCCACTAAAACCACCCCGAATCCCATTTTCCCACTTTCCCACTTTCTCTGAAATCATAAAGATAGCATTTATATTCGTCCAAGCTCCCTTTTTCTTTCAAAATAAGTGGCGCTTATCGCACAATAAGCCTCGCTTATTATTCAAAACTTGCCGTAAACCACATTTAAATGATCGTAGCCGACCTGATCGCCAGTCGTTGGGAAACGGACTGCCGATCGTAGCCGACTAAGCAGGGCAAGGGGATGGTCATCTTCGAGCAAGCTCGGATGGCGCTCGCTGCTCTGGATTTTAACGTAAGTATTATCCTGAGGTCGACCAGCAGAAGACCCTCTCGCTGCGAGGCTTCGCACAGCACATGACGGATCACGGCTCGCTCTACGGACGCGCCATTGTCGAGGGAGTGCTGCTGCAGATCACTGAGTGTCCAGGAAGGAGGTAGCGTATGATGAAGAAGGAAACGCTTAAGTGGACGCTGCAGATCCTCGCATCGATCATCTCAGCGGTACTCACCGCCCTCGGCACCACGTCGTGTATGGGAGTCTAATCTAAATGAAATCCCCACCAGATTGATTCTGATGGGGATTTACCCATATTCATTCGGGTTTTAGTCTGTTCGAACGTCTAGTGTCATACAGGTAGTAAATTACCCCTGCAATACCGACAATTGCTATAAAAATCGTAGCTCCCATATTATATGTTATCACGTTTTGTACTCATCGGCAAAAGTAGTTAAAAAGTTCGATACTACCAAGCTTTTTGCCCGATTTTACACAATTTTCTGCTTTTTTCTTTTTCATAAGCATAAGTGTTTAAGTTTAACATACGGATTTCGGTGACAAAGATAGCACATTTTAGGCAATCCACCAAATTTAAACACAATTATTTGCCTTTCACGACAAGAAAACAGCCAATGCCCTCTATTTGTCGCATAACAAGTTGGCAAGTAAGGTCTAATAAATTATAAAAGGTGAAGCCGAATTCTTCTTTTCTCATCAGAAGATAGTATCTTTGCAGGCAGATTGGAATAAATACTCAAAGAACGATGAAACAGAAATACGCAGTGGTTAT
>JAEETB010000164.1 GCA_016286575.1 Prevotella sp. | reverse complement strand
TTGTGGCGAGTTTGCCGATGATCTCCAGCTCCTCCTCACGCAGACAGATCCACGAGGGATTGTTGGGGTTGGAGTAGACGATGGCACAGATATTGCGCTGCTTCAGATAGCCCTCGAGCTTCGGACCGAGTTTCTCACCACGATAGTCATAGACATCGAAAGTCTGGTACTTCACGCCCATCACCTCGAGCTGCATCTTCTGTACAGGGAAGCCCGGATCGATGAAGAGGACGGTATCCTTCGACTTGTCGCGCTGCGAACAGGTGAGGAACGAGGCAAAGGTGCCTTGCATGGAACCCGTGACGGGCACACAGCCTTCGGGCTGGATATCCACACCGATGAAGGCCTTGACAAACTGTGAGGCTGCCTCCTTCAGGGCAGGGGCGCCCTGGATATCGGGATAGCTGTGGGCGATGCCGTCCTGCAAGGCTTTGATCTGGGCATCGACTCCTACCTGGGCGGCAGGAAGGCCAGGAATACCCATCTCCATCTTGATGAACTCTACCCCACTCGCCTTCTCGGCTTTGGCAGCAACTTGCTTCACCTCACGGATCGTGGCTTTGGCAAAATCCGTAATGCCCAGATCAGCCACCAGTCCGTCGACTATTTCTTTCTTAATTGGAGTTTCCATTGATTTATTTTTTCAGGCACGGATTAACGCAGATTTACACGGCTTTATTTTTTTGGCCGTGACTCTCGAAGAGAGCCGTGTTAATCCGTGCCAAATTATTATTTTTGAGCGGCGCGGCCGATGGCGAGGGCTTTGATGTTGGCCTCGACGATGGCCTCACCCTTGCGACCGAAGACGCGACGGATGGCATCCTCGAGCTTGTCGTACTCAATGCCCAGTGCCTTCTGGGCTGCTCCCAGGAGAATCACATTGGCAGAGCGTGGCACACCATTGTCCTTGGCTGCCTGTTCAATATCGAGAACGATGACATTCTTGATGCTGTTCAGATCGCTCTTAATCTTCTCAATGTCAGGATAATTGGGGATATTGACGAAAGGAGCACTCGAAGTGATGATCCAACCATCCTTAGAGAGGAACGGCAGATAGCGCAGGGCCTCCATGGGTTCCATCGAGATAATCACGTCGGCACTACCCAGAGCGATCAGATCGCTGGCGATGGGATTGCTCGAGATACGCAGGTTTGACTGTACATCGCCGCCACGCTGACTCATACCGTGAACCTCGGCCTGCTTGATATAGAGGTTCTCCTTCATGGCTGCCTCGCCGATGATGGTAGCGATAGAGAGGATTCCTTGTCCTCCTACTCCGCATAAGATAATATCTGTTTTCATATTGTTCCTATTTTTAAGGCACGGATTAACGCAGATTTACACGGCTTTATTTTTATATCCGTGACTCTCGAAGAGAGCCGTGAAATCCGTGCCAAATTATTACTTTTGTGCGGCTTTTTTCTGCTTGAGGTGGCGCTGGAGGGTCTGCATGCACTCACGACGGGGGATGATGACACTCACACCATGATAGTTGATCTCATCGCGGATGGCCTGCGTAATCTCAGGCATGTTCTTGGGGATGGGGTTCACCACCTTCAGGTGATCCTCGCTCAAGCCCAAGCCCTTACAGATGGCCTCGAACTTATTGGTACCAGCCGAATCCTGTCCGCCTGTCATAGCAGTGGTCAGGTTGTCGGAGATAATCACGGTGATATCGGCATTCTCGTTGATGGCATCGAGCAGACCCGTCATACCGCTGTGGGTAAAGGTAGAGTCGCCGATGATAGCGACAGCAGGCCACTGACCAGCGTCACTGGCACCCTTCGCCATCGTGATCGAAGCACCCATATCGACACAAGAGTGGATGGCCTTGTACGGGGGCAGGAAGCCGAGGGTATAACAGCCGATATCGCCAAACACACGGGCATTGGGATACTCGCGCAGCACCTCGTTGAGGGCTGTATAGACGTCGCGATGGCCACAACCCTGACACAGTGCTGGTGGACGTGGGGTGACATCCTCACAAGGAGCATAGCTCTCACTGCTCTCAATACCCAGAGCGCGCTTCAGGAAGTCGGGATTAAGCTCGCCTGTTCGTGGCAGCTCACCCGTGAGACGTCCCTTGATGACGGCATTGCCTGGCATGACACCACGTACCTGATCCTCGATGAAGGGTTGACCCTCCTCAGCGATGAGCACATACTCGCAATCGTCAGTCATGCGACGGATGAGCTTCTTGGGAATCGGATACTGTGAGATCTTCAGCACAGGGAAAGGACAACCGTCAGGATAGCACTCCATCAGGTAGTTGTAGGCGATACCACTGGCGATGATGCCAAGCTTGTGGTCTGAGCCATCGATATACTTGTTGTACTTGCTGTCGACGGCCATCTGCTCGAGGACAGGCTGCTGGGAGGTCACCACGATGTTACGCTTCTTGGCGAAGGCTGGCAGCAGCACCCAGTTAGAGGCCTGGGCGTCGTAGTTGAGCTCGTTCTGAGGACGCGACTCGTCCTTGATTTCCACCACAGCACGTGAGTGGGCCATACGCGTGGTGACACGCATCAGGATGGGAAGATGGAGCTGTTCTGAGAGGTCGAAAGCCTCCTGCATCATGTCGTAGGCTTCCTGCTGACTGCTCGGTTCGAACGTGGGAATCATGGCGAACTTCGCATAGAAGCGTGAGTCCTGCTCGTCCTGAGAGGAGTGCATCGACGGATCGTCGGCCACAAGCACCACGAGTCCGCCATTCGTTCCTGTCATCGCAGAATTCACGAATGGATCAGCACAGACGTTCAGTCCCACATGTTTCATACACACCAGTGCCCTCTTGCCCATATACGACATACCGAGTGCAGCCTCCATAGCCGTCTTCTCGTTGGTTGACCAGCGACGGTGGATGTTGCGCTCCTTGGCAATAGGCGAATCCTGAATGTACTCCGTAATCTCCGTAGAAGGAGTGCCGGGATAAGCATAGACACCACTCAGGCCTGCATCAATGGCACCCTGAGCAATAGCCTCGTCACCCAATAACAGTTTCTTCATTTCTTCACAAATTTACAAAATTACACAAATTTGCGTGCAAAGTTACAAAAAAGAAACGAGAATCCAAAAATAAGTGGCACTTATTTGTCGATAAGTGCCACTTAATTAACAATAAGTACTGCTTATTTCAGAAAGTATAGCCCAGTGTGACCAATACCTGCTGGCGATTGTCCTTCACATCTACATCGAAGGGCAGGTTATCATCGCTGCTGCCTGCGAAGGGCAGGAACTGGCCTTTCTTCGTCTGATACTGGTAGGCCATATCGACCTTGAACTTGTCGAAGGTGAAGCCTACACCAGCGGTGATGCGGTGGGTTGCCTTCCAGTTGACGTAATCAGACTCTGAAGAATAGTAGTTACCCAGCGACCAGACATCGACACCACGATAGGCATCCTGCTTGTACATCGGCGACAGGAAGTTGTAACCCAGACGTAGAGCCATGATCGGCATGGGCTTGAACTCTGCACCAACCTTCACGGTATGCACGCCCTTGAGGGTCTGCTTGATGTGGTCGTTCATCGCCTTGTCGCGCTCTGTGTTTGAATAGTAGGTGTCGTAATACCAGTCGTAGCTCTCGCCCCTCTTGATACGGGCATCAGTAGCACCATAGTCGCTATATTCATAAGTAGCGCCAAGGGCCAGATTGGTACCGATGGTATGTCCGAGGCTGACACCAAACTTCCAAGGCGTACGGAACTCGTACTTCAGTTCGTCGTGACGGGGATTTTTATCAGCAAAATACTGACCGTTCAGACGCAGACCAGTCCTATTGACAGAACGCAGGTCGTAGAAGATGGGCGAGTTGATGTAGAGTCCGAAACGGAAGGGTGAGCTCTCGATGGGACGGATGACTGCACCAAACTTCACATCGTAGCCTGTACCGTCGATGTCGCGCGAATCCTCCAGTTCGAGGGTGCTTAGAATAGGATCACGATGGGAAAACTCTTGAGGTGAAGTTCTCACATTCTCGAAATAATCGCTATTGCCACGATAGTGAACAGCATGGATACCCACCGTTACACCCAGATAGACGCGATCGTTGATATTGCCACTGATATTGAGGTCGTACTCGCCGATATAGCCCTTGTTGCCACGATGGAAGTCGTAGTTGTCGCCATCGAAGCGATAGGCATCATTATTGAACGAGCCATCTTTCAGGATCAGGTTCGTGTCGTAGAGTGCCTCATGAAAGAGCACGTCCACCTGGCTATAGGTCAGGTCGTCACTGCTCTTAATCACGCCTTGCGCGAACTTGTCGTATGTCAGTTTGCTCTGTGAAGCCCAGTCAAGACGGTCTGTCACTGCCAGGATCTGGTTGAAGTTGCGACTCTTGTGATAGTTGAACGCAAAGTTGATAAAACTGTTGCGACTCAGACGATTAGAGAACACGAAACCAGCCTGGTCGAAGCTGACATTGGTCTTGTTGGCAGGTCCCCAACTCGAGACGTCACCCTGAGTGATGATTCCCATCGAGGCTGAGATGTGACTCCTACGGAAAAGGCCGATACCAGCAGGGTTCGTAGAGATGGTCGACAAGTCGGCACCCAGTGCCTCCATCGCTCCACCCATACCCACGTAGCGGGCAGTACCATTCAGATCCTGAGTGGAAACCTCAGCTACCTCATATGTCTCCTGTGCAGCCACCGGCAGTACTGACGCCAAGGCCATTGCTGCAAAAAATAGTTTCTTCATATAAACTCTAAACTTATAAACCGTAAACTGTAAACTACAATCTCTAAACCCTATCTATGGCGTCCGAATCCGCCACCACCTCCAGAGCGGCCTCCGCCACCACCGCCTCCAAAGGAGCCACCACCAGAGCGGCTACCTCCACCAAAGGAGCCAGAACTGCCGGAAGAGCGGCTGCCACCAAAGGAGCCTCTGCTGCCACTACTACTTGGCATTCGGGTAGCTGACGAGCTGCCTCCACGATTGCCATAGCTGCCACCGAAGGATCCACGTCCTGCTGTCGTGCGACCACCTGAACCAAAGCCGTTACGACCTGTTCCAAACGACTGACGTGGAGAACGATAACGTGGAGAATAGTATACGTAGCTGCCACCATAATAGATGGGGTAAGTCCTGTAATAACCATAGTAGCGATATGGATAACCCCAGCCATAATAGCCATAATACCAAGGATCGTACCAGCCACCATACCAAGAGGTATAGTACCAGGGATCGTACCAACCAGGATACCAGCCATAGGTGCGATAATACCAAGGAGAATGCCAGCCCCAATAGTCATAACGCCCTTGCTCATAGCCTGCCCAGAAAGCGGCATTGTCTGACAGACGATAATCCTCGAAGCGAGCCATCTTCTTCGTCAACTTGTAGTCCTCGTTATTCAACGAATCAGGATAGACACCCTTCTGACCTTTGAAATCAATGATATCGATCTTCGTAGAGTCGCCATCGATCTCAGCGTACGTACTCTTCATACGGCGGTTATATTCGTCGACAGAACGGTCGCTGCCCACGTAATAGGTATCCTTGGGCATACCGTATTTATCCGTCCCCACCTCTAAACTCGACTTCTTAGGTACGAAATAGAGGTCATCATCCTGAGCCATCATTGATAATGGCAAGAAGGCAAGAAGGTAAAAAAGCATCTTCTTCATGTTCAATCCTCCCAAATTTTATTTAATTTATTTACTATTTTCCCCTTTAAAAAAGGTTCACGATGCAAAATTACATTGAATTTGAATGCAAATTTAGGGAAAAACCCTAACTTATGATAGGATTTTCCCTATTTTTTGTAATTTTGCCTCAAAAATTAACATCCTTATGAAATATTTCGAAGTAGAATTCACCATTTCGCCCTTCTCTTCCGACGCTGCAGACCTCTTGGCAGCCATCGCAGGAGAGGCAGGTTTCGAGACTTTTGAAGAGACCACAACTGGTCTCATGGGTTATATCCAACAGGACCTGCTCGATGTCAACGTCCTCCAAGAGTCGCTCAATGATTTTCCTTTCGAGGGTGTCAGCATCAACTATGACATCCGCCCAGCTGAAGACCGTGACTGGAATGAGCAATGGGAACAAGAGGGGTTTGATCCGATAGTAGTGAAGGGTGGAATGTGGAATGAGGAATGTGGAATGAGAAATGAAAAGTGTCCTGTGATTGTGATTCACGATGGACGTCATCTGCCAGAAAATGTACCTGCAGACGCTATTCCTATTGAGATCGACGCGAAACTGGCCTTCGGCACAGGCACCCACGAGACCACCCGCATGATCTGCTCAGAACTAATCTCCTTCCACATTCCACATTCAACATTCCACGAAACCCGAGTTCTCGATTGTGGCACAGGTACAGGCATCCTCTCCATTTGTGCGCTAAAGCTTGGCGCAAAGGAGGCCGTTGGCTACGATATCGACGAATGGAGTGTTGACAATGCGCGACATAATGCCGTCATCAATCAAGTGGACGATCGTTTCACCACCTTACAAGGTGATGCCTCTATATTATTAAATAAGGTGGATGGCACATTCGACCTCGTCTTGGCAAACATCAACCGTAACATTCTGCTCGCTGATATAGAGACTTTCCGTCAGAAGATGGCTGATGGCGCACGACTGATCCTCAGTGGATTCTATACTGAAGACTGTCAGATGCTTATCGACAAGGCCCGGACATTAGGACTGAAGCTCAGCAAACAAAAAGAAGACCAGAACTGGGCTTGTCTGGTCTTCTCGCTGTAATCAGGCGTTGCGAAGCTGACGAAGCAGTTCCTTCTGACGCTCTGATAAGTTCGTAGGCAGTTTCACCTGATAGGTGATGATCAGGTCGCCAAAGGTGCCATCACCCCGATCGTAGCCTTTACCACGCAGTCGCACCTTCGTGCCTGGCTGTGTCTCGGGCTTGATCTTCATCTTCACTTTCTGGCCGTTTGACAAAGTGAGCATCACCTCACCACCCAGCAATGCCGTGTAAAGATCGATAGAGACATTGGCGTTCATCT
>JAEETB010000163.1 GCA_016286575.1 Prevotella sp. | reverse complement strand
GTGGAGAATATGCTCCGTAACTATACCTATCTGAATACAGGTCTTGCCATTATGTATAATGACAGGCGCATTCTCTCCCGTCATGGACTCGAGGACTTGTTGAATGACCGTATGACCAATGACGGACTCTATCCGATCATCCATCTCAAGGGCGAGGATATCGAGATTGCCTTCACTCATGCTAACCAATACGGTGAGGAATACCATTCCTTTGTCAATGGTCAGCATACGACACAGGGTGGTACCCATCAGAGTGCCTTCAAAGAGCATATTGCCCGTACTATCCGCGATTACTATGGCAAGTATGAATACGGTGATATCCGAACAGGTATTGTAGCAGCCATAGCCATTAACGTGGAAGAGCCGATGTTCGAGAGTCAGACGAAGATCAAGTTAGGCTCATTGACGATGGCCCCCGATGGTGTAAGCATCAATAAATATGTGGGTGACTTCATCAAACAAGAGGTGGACAACTATCTGCATATCCATCAGGATGTGGCTGAAGTGCTTGAGAATAAGATCAGGGAGAGCGAGCGTGAGCGTAAGGCGATGGCTGGTGTTACCAAACTGGCTCGTGAGCGTGCCAAGAAAGCCAATCTGCATAACCGTAAGTTGCGCGACTGCCGTATTCACTTCAGCGATGTCAAGAACGACCGCAAGGAAGAGTCCTGCATCTTTATCACTGAGGGTGATTCCGCCAGTGGAAGTATCACCAAGAGCCGTGATGTGAATACTCAGGCCGTGTTCTCATTGCGAGGCAAGCCCCTAAACTCCTTCGGACTTACTAAGAAGGTGGTTTACGAGAACGAGGAGTTTAATCTTCTGCAGGCAGCTCTTGATATCGAGGAGGGTCTGGATACCCTTAGATATAATAAGGTGATTGTGGCTACTGATGCTGATGTCGATGGTATGCACATCCGTCTGCTCATCATTACCTTCTTCCTGCAGTTCTTCCCTGAACTCATCAAGAAAGGCCATGTCTATGTGCTTCAGACACCGTTGTTCCGTGTTCGAAACCGTCGTACGAAGATTAAGAACAAGAAGGTGATTGCCGATGCTGATGCAAAATCCGACAAAAAGGGTGATTTCATCACACGTTATTGCTATAGCGATGAAGAGCGTCAGACTGCCATCAACGAACTGGGACCTGATCCAGAGATTACTCGTTTCAAAGGTCTTGGTGAGATTTCGCCAGATGAGTTCTCGGCTTTTATTGGTCCTGACATCCGTCTGGAACAGGTGACTCTCCACAAGACCGATCAGGTTCAGAAGCTCTTGGAGTATTACATGGGCAAGAACACGATGGAACGTCAGAACTTTATCATTGATAATCTGGTTGTCGAGGAAGACCGCCCTGAAGAAGACATATATGAATAAGGTTGTTTTGACAGCGTTTTTATCGCTGTTTACCATGAGTGCTGTTGCGCAGTTCAGGATGAGTTACAATGACGATTCCCCCCTGCGTAAACTTCAGTATGCCGAAGTTGCCATTACCAATCTCTATGTCGATAGTGTCGATGAGAAGAAACTCGTGGAGGATGCCATTCGTGGCATGCTGAATAAGCTCGATCCCCACTCCAGCTACTCGACTCCTAAGGAGGTTAAGGAGCTGAACGAGCCCCTTAATGGCAATTTTGAGGGTATTGGCGTACAATTCAACATGATAGAAGATACGTTGCTCGTCATCCAGCCAGTTACCAATGGCCCCTCTGAGAAAGTAGGTATTATTGCAGGCGACCGTATTGTCTCAGTCAATGATACAGCCATTGCAGGTGTGAAGATGTCGAAGGAGGAGATCATGAAACGTCTGCGTGGTCCTAAAGGTACTAAGGCTCATCTTGGCATCGTGCGTCAGGGTATTAAGGATCTTCTGAAGTTTACGGTGGTTCGTGATAAGATTCCCGTCAAGTCTGTGGATGCCACCTATATGATTCGTCCAGGTATCGGCTATATCCGTATTGGCAACTTTGGGGCAACGACTTACAGCGAATTTCTGGAAAGCCTCGAGAAACTGCGAAAAGAGGGAATGGAGAGTCTCATTCTCGATTTACAGGAGAATGGTGGTGGATATCTGAAGGCTGCCGTTGATGTTGCCAACGAATTCCTGCAGCGAGGAGACCTGATTGTGTATACTGAGGGCAGGAAAACTCCTCGAACCGAGTATACGGCAGATGGTAGTGGCATTTTCCAGAAAGGGAAGGTTGTCGTGCTTGTCGATGGTTATACGGCCTCTGCCGCAGAGATTGTCACTGGTGCCATTCAGGATCAGGATCGTGGTTTGGTCGTTGGGCGTCGTACCTTTGGCAAGGGACTTGTTCAGCGGCCTATTGACATGCCTGATGGGTCGATGATCCGTCTTACTATTGCCCATTATTACACACCCTCGGGCCGTTGTATCCAGAAGCCTTATACGAAGGGCGAGAATAAGGATTATGCGATGGATATGATGAACCGTCTGAAGAGTGGTGAGCTTACCAATGCTGACAGTATCCATTTTGCCGACTCATTGAAGTATGAAACACTTCGTCAGCATCGTATGGTCTATGGCGGTGGTGGTATCATGCCCGATGAGTTTGTGCCGCTCGATACTACACTCTATACGAAGTTCCATCGTGAGCTGGCAGCCAAGAGTATCGTTATTCAGCATAATCTCCGTTTTGTCGATAACCATCGCAAGGAACTGACGACCCGTTGGACAGACTTTGCTGATTTCAAGCAGAACTTTGAGGTACCTCAGAGCCTGGTTGATGGCATTATTGCCGAAGGCGAGAAACAAAGCATCAAACCCAAGGATGAGGCTGAACTCCAGAAGACTATTCCCTATCTCCGCCTGCAGTTAAAAGCATTGATAGCCCGTGATATCTGGGATATGAGTGAATATTTCTCTGTTTTCAACGAGAGCAGCGAGATGGTGAAGAAGGCGCTTGAGATGATTGGGCGGCCTTAAAGGATATCCATCAACTCTTTAAGGGTTGTCACTTCGAAAGTGACAGGCTCTGTGGCAGGATATTCAGGAAAGCGATTAAAGTAGGCAGTATCAAGTCCTGTTTGTTTGGCACCGAGGATGTCAGTATTGAAGTTGTCGCCTATCATCAGGGTTGTTTCCTTGACAGCTCCAGACTTTTGAAGGGCATAATCGAAAAACTGTTTTGAAGGCTTGTTGGCACCAGCATCTTCACTGAGGATGATGGTGTCGAAGCTGTCATAGAGTCCGCAGGCCCGTAGCTTTTTATACTGTACCTCATGAAATCCGTTGCTGCAGATATGCATCCGATAGCCCTTTGCCTTCAGATAGTCCACCAGTTCGTGGGCACCTTCCACCACTCCTGGCTTCGAGGAGCAGAAATCCAAAAACACATCGCTGGCCTTCAGGCAGTATTCCTCTGTGGGATCCAGTCCTTTGCCAAAACTCAGAGGTCGACGGAATCGTTCTACAATCAGGTAGTCGCGCGTAATCTCCTCTTTCGAGTAACGTGTCCAAAGGTCGATATTGGTTTTCCAATATTCATCATAGAAGAGCTCTGGATCATCGAAAAACTGGTCTAACTGAAGAGCTTCAAACAGTTCCTTCAGCGCTATCACGGCATTGCCGTGCGTGTCGTAAAGCGTATCATCGAAGTCGATGAACAGATCAGTATAACGTTTCGCCATATTTTCACTACAAAATGGTCGATGCTTCCCTATTTCGCGTTAATCTGCCTTACGGGGAACTGACTGGTAGCTGTTGCTGATTCTTTGAAAGCGTCCATAATCGCCGTGGGACGATGATTGCGGAAAGCTCCCAACTTATAGTGACCTTCAGCCTCTGGTGCCCAATAGAAGACGCCCTCACAATGTCCATTGGTCTCTGTGCGAGCAGCCTCGATGAGGCGTTTCATCCACTTCTTGCCATCCTCAGGACGATCAGCATCGTAACCCGTCTCCACAATCATCAGGGGTGTATGATAGGTGGCATAGAGGCCATTGATGTTGTCGATGGCTCTGGTCAGTGTCTCGTCTTCATCTTTCGTCAGACCAGCGTCGATATCCCAATAAGGATAGACGCTCAAGCCTATCATATCCCATTTGGTACCGTATTTCTTCATTCCGTCGAAGATAAAGTGATAGCGTGCAGGATCGCAGCCTCCATCGATGTGCACGATGCAGATGGCCTCTGGGTAGACCTCCTTCACGGCATCATAACCAGCCTGAGTCAGTCCTGCATACTGTTGCATATTATCCTGAGCACGACCCATAGGCCAGAGGAATCCATTGGTGGTCTCGTTTCCCACCTGTACCCATTTTACATCTATCGCGTTGCTTTTCAGCAAGTTGAGCGTTTCTCGAGTATGCTGTGCCAAAGCCTGACACATCTCCTCATAACTCATCTGCTCCCAGGCCTTTGGGATATTCTGTTTGCCAGGATCAGCCCACCAGTCACTGTAATGGAAGTCAATCATGATGGCCATACCTTGTTCTTTGGCGCGAAGAGCCAGCTTCAGCACATCCTCCTTACTGCTGAAACCTCCTTTGGGATTCACCCAAACACGGAATCGGGCTGCATTCAGTCCATACTCGCGCATCAGCACCGTATTCTCGCGTGGTTCGCCCTGAGCATTGTAGAGTTGCGCACCAAAGGCCTCCAACCCAGAGGTGCCACTGATATCAGCTCCCAGCCAGAATGTATCGCTGGCAGATGTCGACCATACCGTTGCCAGTAATGTGATCGCTAAGAAATATTTCTTCATCTTCTAATCGTTTAAGTCTCCTTGGCTGCAAAGATACAAATAAAAGCGCGAAAATCCTACTGAAAATCCGATAATCTGCCGTGACAGATTATTTTTCTTCGTCTAAGTAACATTTCCATTTTGATTTTATTTCTCACAAAGCAAGTATTCCGAGAGGCCGTTGACAACACGATGCTTGAAGCTGAACTTGTAGTTGTTCATTGACTTGCCCAGCTTGTGGGGTGATGTATTGGCTGTATCGAAATAGGCATATTTTGATGCAAAGAGGTTCAGGATCTCTGTGGTTCCCCACCAGCGGCCCTCACCTTCCTTGGGTTTACGGAAGGTCTCTGCAATCATCTCCTCAAGCGCAACGGTTCGCTGATAAGGTTCGTTCTCTTTAAGGAGTTCTTTGATTTCATCGTCATCCAACCAGTAGCGTTCCCCATGATTCAGTAGGTGTAGCACTTGTGCGAACAGTTGGCGATGGTTCAGATCATCCGTATAGTCGATGCTTTTGCCCTTGGGAATGCCCACGCAGACGAAACGACGCGAACCTGTGGGGTCTACCAAGGGCTGCAACTGGTTCGTAGTACCAATAAAAGAGGTATAACGACGATACTGTTTGATGGTCTTGCCGTAAGGCGGACGGAACTTCACATCGCTCGACGACAGCAAGTACTTCAGCACGATCTGCTGCGAATTCGTCGTCTTGTCAAACTCATCGATGTTAATCAGGGCGAAACTCGTGAGGGCGATGTTCAAGTCGAACTCATTCTTGAAGTTCAACTTGTCATTATAGTAATCGCGCAGTTCCTCAGGGAGCAGAATCTTGCAGAAACGCGTCTTGCCACAACCCTGGCGACCAATAAGCAACGGTGTTAACGCATTGCCAGTCAATTGTTTATCGCTCTCGCGCCACTGAGCCACCATACCCACGAGCCAGTATCTGAGGTACTTCTCCCAATGGGGCTGATCAGTAGGCACACGCTTGGCGAGGTCAGCGATATAGTCGTGACCATCCCAGGGCCTAAGACTCCTCAACCACGTGTTCACAGGGTCGTACTGCTCGATGCGCGTCGAGTCGATAAAGCGGTTCACATCCTGATCCCACGACTTCAGTCCCTGCTCGCGAGCCTCGATGGTCATATCATTACGAACCTCCTCAGTCAACGGCTTAAACGTCTGATCCTCAGAGTATTTCATGCGATACTCAGCCACGCCCGTCATCAGGTTCTTGCGCATATCGTAGTTGGCAGTCAGGAAGATCTCCGTACGCATCGTCTGCAGTGTCTCCTGAGGCACGCTCTTCAGGGGCTTCATTTTGTGCTTCTTGCGATAGTCCTCCATCAGGCTGATTTCGTAGGTGGTGCTGAAGACGCTCTTCACCAAGTCTGGGTCGTTGTGGAACAGCGGATGCTCCAGGGTCATCCCTTGGGCATGTGAGAGGGGAATGCCCTGTTCGAGCGACTTGCGGGCTATCTGCTGCAATAGCTGCATCTGACGGTCCTCGTCTGGCAGTTCAAAGTATCCTCCCAACACCTCACGAAGGATAAACACCCAATTAAAATGATAGGTTCGCGTGATGGTGCGCCCAGGCATCAGCTGGTCGCTCTCCCATGAAATCTGAGCCTTAGCTGGTTCCTCGTGCTTCAGGATGTCGGCCTTGAAGGATCGCGCATTGGGGTTGAAATACATCTCAGGGTCGGCACTCAGATAGACCGTACGCTCCAACAGGGGCTCCAGATACTCGATATCCAGTCCGAACTGGTTCTGATATGCCCTCCGTGCTGTGTCATACACATTCTTATGGAACTGCCGTATCTCATTCTCCTTAGTAGGTAACTCTTCCTTACCAAACAACTCCCCCCTGCAAACAATCTTCACACTCTTTCCTGATGCCCCCAAGAACGCCATCAGCGTCTCGTCCATCCTCGCAGCCTGGTTCCTGATGTTCACAGCCTCCTCATACGTCTTCAGTCCGTTCACCTCGACCACCACCAGTCCGTTGTACTTCAGCCCCTTCTGCATCTCCTTGTAGTTCACGCACTCAGCAGCGAAGAGGATGCGAGGCAGATTCACCGTGTGCTGCTGACTGTCGAGCACTATCTGTCCATCGCTCATCCTCTGTGGCTGATATAACTGATAATTCAGACGAAGGTTGAACACCTGGCTCTTTTCTGGATTTTCACGGATCATCTCAGCGAGCTCCATCAATTCCAGTCGCTTGATAACCTCTTTCTTTCGCGATAATTTCAATAAACTGATCTTCATATATTCTTTTTGT
>JAEETB010000162.1 GCA_016286575.1 Prevotella sp. | reverse complement strand
ATGACTTCCTCGCGCCAGTCGCCCAGGATATCGGCAGAGAGACAGGGGTTGGACTTGGTCCAGTTGTTGAAGACGATGCCATCGAAGTGTTTCACGTCGACGATGGTCTTCTTCTGCCAGTCGTATTTCGAGACGGTCTCGTGGTCGAGTAGTTCGCGCAGGAGATCACCATCCCACCAGATACCGAAATTCACGGAGAGATAACGGTCACCCAGTTTCAGGTGCTGCTGATGTTGCGGATCATCAGGGTCCTGAGCCGTGTAGAGCACTTCGCCCTTGATATTACGGATGCCGTGACTGTCGGTACTCCACATTTCGACACCAGGATTCTCAGGATCTATGTCGGCTGCCATGGCGCGGCCGACATCGCTTTTTGATGGCACCTGGAAGATGATCTCACCTGTGCTTGCTTTGCGGAAATCAGAACCGTCGCGCCTGTTCTCATGGCAGTCCCATACCTGCAGTTCGTCACTCGTAGGGTCGAAAGCCATCAGATGAATGGCGTCGCCATGTCCCATCTCTGTGTTGTAGAGTCCTATGCCGTCGTGATCTACGGCCATTGAGCCATAGGTAATCTCGTCGCAGCCATCGCCATCGACATCGGCCACGCGGAGGTTGTGATTACCTTGTCCTGCATAGGTGCTGTGGGGTTTACCGTCCTTACCAGTGCCTGAGGCGTTGGTGTCGAAAACCCAGTGCTGTTTCAATTCACGTCCATCCCAGTCCCATGCAGCGAGGACCGTACGTGTGTAGTAACCTCTGCAGAAGATGGCTGAGGCATGTTGTCCGTCGAGATATCCTACGGCAGCGAGCATGCGGTCTGAACGATTGGCGTAGTCGTCGCCCCAGTCCTTAAGGTTACCCCGTTCAGGTACAAAGGGTTTGGTATCCATCGCCTCACCCGTAAGACCATTGAAAACCGTGAGGTATTCTGCTCCCGTGAGGATGCGACCAGTCATGGGGCGCCCCTTGCGGTTGTATTTGGCCCATTCACGTGCAGGAGTGGGAGTAAGGGTAGAGTCAGCAGGTTGGGGACGATGGCGATAATCTGCCAGACTGTCGCCTATCACATGTCCCAGGGCATCGCGTGTGCCGTCGGAGGTACGGACGATCAATTCTGCACGTCCGTCACCATCGAGATCATAGACGATGAAAGGTACATAATGAGCACCTGAGCGGATATTGATACCCAGATTGATATGCCAGAGACGTGTGCCGTCCAGACGATAGCAATCGAAGAGCGTAGGACCTGTATAGCCGTCGTGCGCATTATCGTGGGCGTTGGATGGATCCCATTTCAGGATGATTTCATACTGTCCGTCGCCATCGACATCAGCCACGGAGGCATCATTGGCATGATAAGTATAGGTCTCGCCATCAGGTGTCGTGCCAGCTGCGGGTTTCTGTAGCTTGAGTGCCAGGTAGCCGTCAGGGGCATCGGCCTTCAACGTGAATGAGCCGTCATGACCACCACCACGTATCTCGTAGGTGGCATCACCCTTCAAGGGCTGGGCATCGATGAAAAAGGTGCCTCCCTTCTTGAGGGGTGCAGCATTCAGCTTCTGTCCGTTGCGGAAGACATCGAAGGGCTGACCTATAGCATCTGTTGAGAGCGTGCGCCAGCTGACAATGACCTGGCTCCCATCGCGGAAAGCCACAACACCACGGTTGAGGTGTTCGAGATTCAGACGTGTGCGGTCATAACGGGGTTGGGCTTGGAGTGTAGACCATGAGTCAACAGCCGTAAGCAGGGTTAGGAGCAGAAATAACTTTTTCATATAGATGATTGTTTTCGTATCTGTGTGCAAATATAATGGTTTTCAGCTGGAAAATGACAAGTTAATCAAAGATTGGGGGTGGATTATCAAAAATTAAAGGCCTATTTCAGTAAGATGGTGTAATTTTGTAGCCAAAACAAAGATATGAAACGGATATTGCTTTTTCTGACTGTCGTTTGTCTGTCGTTTTCCAAGGTTCAGGCACAAGTGATTGACACTGTACTGAACAAGGTGAGCGAGAAGCCTTTCTATTTCTCTGTACCCGTTGACGACGGAAACTATCTGGTCACCGTCACGTTAGGTGCGAAGAAACGCGCCGCTCAGACGGTGGTGCGTGCAGAGTCGCGCAGACTGATGGTGGAGAACTGTGTGACGAAGAAGAATCAGTATGAGACCTGGCGTTTCATAGTAAGCAAGCGTTCGCCTGATCATGGCGTGAAACTGAAAGAGCGCGAAAAGGATTACCTGAACTGGGACGAGTTGCTCACACTCGAGTTTAATGGTTCTGCTCCAGCTGTCAAAAGCATCAGGATAGAACCGGATACCACAGCAGTGACAGTTTTCCTCTGCGGCAATTCGACCGTGGTTGATCAGGAACTGGAGCCTTGGGCCAGTTGGGGACAGATGATCCCACGCTGGTTTACAGAGAAGGTCGCCATCTCGAATCATGCCGAGAGTGGTCTCAGTGCCCGTACCTTCATTGCCAGCAATCGTTTGGAGAAAGTCTTATCGATGATGAAGAAGGGTGACTACGTGGTGTGTGAGTTCGGTCATAACGACCAGAAGGAGAAGCGCCCAGGTGATGGCGCCTATTACCACTTCGCCTATCACCTGAAGCTATTTATAGATAAGGTACGAGCAGCAGGCGGACAGTTGATTTTCGTGACCCCCACACAACGGCGTTTCTTCGATGAAGCCACTCATAGTAAGATACAGGAGACTCATCTGGACTATCCCGATGCCATGCGGATGGTTGCCAGACGTGAAGGTATTCCTCTGATAGAACTCCACGACATGACGCGTGACTTCTTCGAGACCCTCGGCTTCGAAGGCAGCAAGAAGGCACTGGTGCATTATCCTGCCAACACCTTCCCTGGTCAGGAGAAAGAACTGGCAGACAATACCCACTTTAACCCCTATGGCGCCTACGAGGTGGCTAAGATGGTTGTCATGGGCATGAAACAGTTGCAGTTGCCCATAATGGATGACCTACGTCGCGATTGGCAGGATTACAATCCCACACAACCAGATGATCCTGATGCGTTTGTGTGGTATCCTTCAGTAAAGCAAGATGTGAAGAAACCCGATGGAGACTAAGAGATAATGAGTTAGAATGATTAGATAATTGTTATGAGTTATGAAAAGATTTGCATTTAAGATGTTCCTGAAACCAGGTTGTGAGAAAGAGTATGAGAGACGTCATGCTGCCATCTGGCCTGAGTTGGTGAAAATGATCAAGGACGGTGGTGTAAGCAATTACAGCATCTACTGGGACAAGGATACCAATATCCTCTTCGGCTATCAGGAATGTGAGGGCGAGGGAAACTCGCAGGACACGGAGAACGTGGATCCCATCACCCAGAAATGGTGGGACATGATGGCAGACATCATGGAGGTGAATCCTGATAATTCGCCTGTCACCGTTCCCATTCAGGAGGTGTTCCATCTGGATTAGGAACATGACCTTCCGCAATTTAACACGGGTTAATCAAATTTTCTTGTTGAAAATGAAGATTAATCCGTTTTCTTTTTGTAACTTTGCACGCTGAAACAGGATTTATAACGTTATAAGAATTTGGAAATGGCTGAAACTAAGAAGATTAAGACCGCTTTGGTGTCTGTATTCCACAAGGACGGACTTGACGATTTGCTCAAGAAATTGAATGAGGAAGGTGTGAAGTTCCTGTCTACTGGTGGTACACAGCAGTTTATTGAGTCTCTGGGTTATGCGTGTCAGAAGGTGGAGGATGTAACAACATATCCTTCTATCCTTGGTGGACGTGTGAAGACCCTGCATCCGAAGGTGTTCGGAGGAATTCTGGGCCGTCGTGAGAACGAGGGCGACATAGAACAGATGAAGCAGTACGAGATTCCTGAGATTGATTTGGTGATCGTAGACCTTTATCCATTTGAGCAGACCGTGGCCAGTGGTGCCTCTGAGGAGGATATCATCGAGAAGATCGATATCGGCGGTATTTCGCTCATTCGTGCTGCAGCGAAGAATTTCAATGATGTAGTGATTGTGCCGAGCAAAGCTGAGTATGGCGTGCTGCTTGATATACTGAAGGAGCAGGGTGCCGTTACAACCAAGGCTCAGCGCCGTATGCTGGCTACACGTGCCTTTGGCGTTAGCAGCCACTACGATACCGCTATCAACGCTTGGTTTGAAAAGACTGCAAAATAAATGGTAAATTGTAAATCGTAAATTGTAAATCATAATGGGATTTTTTAGTTTTGTACAAGAGATAGCAATGGACCTGGGAACGGCCAATACCATTATTATCAGTGATGATAAGATTGTGGTTGATGAGCCTTCTGTCGTTGCTTTGGACCGTCGTACTGACAAGATGATTGCCGTTGGTAACGATGCCAAGATGATGTATGAGAAGACACACGACAATATCCGTACTGTTCGTCCTTTGCGCGATGGTGTGATTGCCGACTTCTCGGCTTGCGAGCAGATGATCCGTGGCCTTATTAAGATGGTTCACTCAGGCAGTCGTCTGTTCTCACCCTCTCTGCGTATGGTGATTGGTGTGCCTTCAGGTTCTACTGAAGTTGAGTTGCGTGCTGTACGCGACTCTGCTGAGCATGCCGATGGTCGTGATGTATACCTGATTTTCGAGCCTATGGCTGCTGCCATCGGTATCGGTATCGATGTCGAGGCTCCAGAGGGTAACATGATTGTTGATATCGGTGGCGGTTCTACTGAGATTGCTGTGATTTCACTGGGTGGTATCGTAGCTAACAACTCTATCCGTACCGCAGGCGACGACCTGACAGCAGATATCCAGGAGTATATGTACCGTCAGCACAATGTGAAGGTCAGCGAGCGTATGGCCGAGCGTATCAAGATCAATGTAGGTTCTGCCCTCACTGATTTGGGTGAGGAGGCTCCTGACGACTTTATCGTTCACGGACCTAACCGTATCACGGCTCTGCCTATGGAGGTGCCTGTATGCTATCAGGAGATTGCACATTGTCTGGATAAGACCGTTTCGAAGATTGAGAATGCCGTGCTCTCAGCACTCGAGAATACTCCTCCTGAGCTCTATGCCGATATCGTGAAGAACGGTATCTATCTGGCTGGTGGCGGTGCTTTGCTGCGTGGTCTCGACAAGCGTCTCACCGATAAGATGCATATTCAGTTCCACGTGCCTGAGGATCCTCTCCACAGTGTGGCAAAGGGTGCAGGTATTGCGCTGAAGAACCTCGATCGTTTCAATTTCCTGATGAGGTAACTGTTTACAGTTAGATGCACAACCTGCTGGATTTCCTGCAAAAGTATCATCACTGGCTTATTTTCATATTATTGGAAGTAGTCAGTGGTGTTCTGTTGTTTAACTACAACAGTTATCAGAACAGTGTCTTCTTCTCATCGGCTAATGCTGTTGTGGGGAAGATTTACCAGTGGGAGAGTAGTGTTATCTCATACTTCAACTATGGCCGGATGAACGAGGAGCTTATGCTCCGCAACTTCTATCTGGAGCGGCAGGTCGATCAGTTGCGCCGTCTCTATGGTGACTTGACGCAAGACACCACAGCCCTTGAGCGCACGGGTCTGGAATTCCTCAGTCAGTACGAGGTGATTCCTGCGAAAGTGGTTGACAACTCTATTCACAAGATAGAGAACCTGATGACGATCGACAAGGGCCGTGCTGATGGCGTGGAGCCTGATATGGGTGTGGCTTGTGGCAATGGTGTCGTGGGCGTGGTCTATCTCGTCAGCGATCATTACTCAGTGGTTATCCCCGTACTCAACGCCTCGTCATCGCGCATCAGTTGTGCCATCCGTGGACGTGGCTACTTCGGCTATCTGCGCTGGTATGGCGAAGACCCTGCAGTGGCCTATGTAGAGGATGTGCCTCGTCATGCGCGTTTCAAGTTGGGCGACTGGATTGTCACCAGCGGCTTCTCCTCTATCTTTCCTTCAGGTGTGCTGGTGGGTAAGATTGAGCAGGCCTATAACTCGCGTGATGGCTTGTCGTATAAGCTGAAGGTGCGCCTGAGTACTGATTTCGGTTGTGTGCGCGATGTTTGCGTCATCAGTGACAAGGGTATTGCTGAGCGTGCAGCATTGCAGAAGGCAGCGGAGGACTCATTGATTTTCAAACAACAGAACAGATAGCGAAATGACGACTGAGTGGATGATTCGGTTGGCACAGTGTGTCGTGCTGGTGCTGGTACAGGTGTTATTCCTGAACCATGTACACCTCTTTGGCATGGCCATCCCCCTGCTCTATATCTATTTTACGATATCCTTCCGTCGTGGTACCCCTCAGTGGGCGGCGATGGTCTCGAGTTTCTTCCTGGGTCTTGTGATCGATATGTTTTCAAGTACACCAGGTTTGGCAGCAGGTTCGCTGACGCTCATAGCTCTCATTCAGCCTTATTATCTGGAGTTGTTCGTGCCGCGTGACTCTGCTGATAACATTGAGGTATCACTCACATCGTTGGGTTTCTCTAAGTTCTTCCTGTTCTCGGGTACCCTCACACTGCTCTATTGTCTGGTGTTTTTCGGACTCGAGTCATTTAGTTTCTTCAACGTAGTATCGTGGCTTAGCCATACGCTGGCCAGTGGTGTGCTCACGTCGCTTCTTATTCTGGCTATTGATAGTGTTCGCTCAAGGTGAAAGATTCCAATCTTGAATATCGGCATTATGTGATTGGTGGTGTGGCTGTCCTGATCGTGGTTATCTACATCATTCGTCTTTTCATGCTCCAGATCACGAGTGATGACTATAAGAAAAGTGCCGACTCCAATGCTTTCCTCAAGAAGATTGAATACCCTGCCCGTGGTGCCATCCTTGACCGTCATGGGAAGTTGATGGTTTATAACCAGCCATCCTACGATATCATGGTGGTAATGAATGAGATTAAGGGACGGCTTGATACCCTCGAATTCTGCAATGCCATAGGCATCACACGTGAGGAGTTCGACAAACGTATGGCTGCCATGAAGGACCGTAACCGCAATCCAGGTTACTCACGCTTTACGGAGCAGGTGTTCCTGAGTCAGCTCTCCGACAAGGACTT
>JAEETB010000161.1 GCA_016286575.1 Prevotella sp. | reverse complement strand
CAACGTGGATCTTCTCTTCCTTGAAGAGGATGTCGTTACCGATCTTCAGTACACCGATGGCTCCATAGAGGTGAGCACGCATGAAGTTGGCAAGGTTGAACTTGTCGTTGGCAGAACGTACGAACATGGGGCGTCCCTCAGCCAGACCAGTGACGGGCTCACCGCTGACATAGTTGTAGGCCATCAGTCCACCGCAGTCGGTATCGCCTTCGAGTGCCTTGTTGAACAGCTTGCCGTAAAGTTCGTTCATATCAACCTTGATTCCAAGCAGTTGCTGATACTCCTTAAAGAGGTTTACCCAGGCGTTAATATCGCTGGTACAGTTGTTGCAGTGAACCATAGCTACGAGACTTCCGTCAGGTGTGGTTACCATATCAATCATCTCGTAAGGCTTGCTGAGAGGCTTCTCGAGCACGATCATAGAGAATGAGGATGTTCCTGCGCTGACATTACCTGTGCGCTGCTTAACAGCGTTGGTGGCAACCATACCTGTACCTGCATCGCCCTCTGGAGGACAAACGGGGATACCAGCTTTCAGGTGTCCGCTGACGTCGAGCTTCTTGGCTCCCTCTGGTGTGAGGAATCCAGCGTTCTCGCCCGCATTCAGAGACTTCGGAAGAATGTCGAGCAGCTTCCAAGAGAATCCCTTCTGCACGATGAGTTCGTCAAATTTTTTAACCATATCTGCATCGTAGGTCTTGGTGGCTGGATCAACAGGAATCATACCTGATGCGTCGCCTACACCGAGAACGAACTGACCTGTTACCTGCCAGTGAACATAGCCTGCAAGAGTCGTGAGATACTTGATGTCACTGACGTGCTCTTCGTTGTCGAGGATAGCCTCGTAGAGATGGCTGATGCTCCAACGGAGAGGAATGTTATAGTTGAAAAGTTGAGAGAGCTCGGCAGCAGCCTTACCTGTGTTGGTGTTACGCCAGGTACGGAAGGGCACGAGAATCTCTTGCTTCTCGTTGAAGGCCATATAGCCGTGCATCATGGCGCTGAAACCGATGGCAGCAAGGGCTTCGATTTCGCAGTCGTACTGTTTCTGGACATCCTTGCGGAGTTCGGCATAGCAGTCCTGGAGTCCGTACCAGATGGCTTCGGTAGAGTAGGTCCAGAGACCGTCAACCAACTGATTTTCCCACTCGTGTGAGCCCTGTGCGATGGGCTTATTGTCCTCGTCGATGAGGACGGCCTTGATTCTTGTGGAACCGAACTCGATTCCGAGAATGGCCTTACCTGCTTCAATAGTTTGTTTTGCGGTCATTGTTTTTTCTTTTTTGGCACGGATTAACGCGGATTTACACGGCTTTATATTTTGCAGTGACTCTCGAAGAGAGCCGTGTAATCCGTGCCTAATTATACTTAACGGAGCGCTTTGCTCAACATGTAATACATCTCGTTGTTCTGGAGGGTCTGCTTGAAGTCGGCGATGTTGGTTTGCTTGTTGATGCGGACATACTCGATGCCAGTCATCTCAGCGAAATCTGCCCAGTACTCTTCATTGATGTCGTAAGAGAAAGCACTGTGGTGAGTACCGCCGGCGAGGATCCAGGCAGCAGCACCGATCTCGAAGGTGGGCTGGGGGATCCAGAGTGCAGAAGCTACAGGCAGGTTCGGCATGGGCTTTGGCTCGATGCACTCTACCTCCTGAGAAATCAGACGGAAGCGGTTGCCGAGGTCAACAACGGTAGCCTTGATACCACGACCTGTCTTTGAGGTGAACACGAGACGGGCAGTCTGCTGCTTGCGGATACCGATGCCCAGGAAGTGAACCTCGAGCTTGGGCTTGTCGGAAGCGATGAGCGGACAAACCTCGAGCATGTGGCTCTGAAGGCAAGAAGAACGGTCGCCTGCGAAATTAAGGGTGTAGTCCTCGAGGAACGAGCAGCCTGTAGGCATACCCTGCTGGATAACCCAGAGTGAACGATAGAGACAGGCTGTCTTCCAGTCACCCTCGGCTCCGAAACCATAACCCTCCTGCATCAGACGCTGTGAAGCGAGACCAGGAATCTGATCGAATCCGCAGAAGTCTGGTGCATCGATATCAGCATCGCCCAGGTCGTCGAAGTTGGTGGTAAAGGCTGTAGCGCCCTCATCCTTCAGCACACGACGCAGAGCAATCTCTGCCTTGGCGCTGTTCTTCACTTTCTCCCAGTAAACCTGCTCACCACTCTCGTCGATCTTGATGGTATAGAGCTTCTTGTATTCCTCAACGAGGGCATCAGCCTCTGCGTCAGTCACCTTCTTGAAGTACTCCATCAGAGAGGATACGGGATAATAGTCAACGTGATAGCCCAGACGCTGCTCGAACTCTACACGGTCGCCATCGGTAACGGCAACGTTGTTCATGTTCATACCGAACATCAGACAGCGCACATTCTTGGCATCAGCGACACCAGCAGCTACGCGAGCCCATACTGCAATCTGCTTCTGGGCAGCCTCGTCTTTCCAATAGCCGCAAACCACCTTACGTGGAACACGCATACGGGTGCAGATGTGTCCGAACTCGATATCACCATGAGCACTCTGGTTCAGGTTCATGAAGTCCATGTCCATCGTGGCCCAGGGGATCTCGGCGTTATACTGTGTGTGGAAATGGAGCAGAGGCTTCTGCAGGGCCTGGAGACCCTTGATCCACATCTTAGCAGGTGAGAAGGTGTGCATCCAGGTGATGATACCTATGCACTTACCATCGTTGTTGGCGGCCTTCATCACATCCTCAACTTCCTTAGAGCTGTTGGCTGTGCCTTTATATACTACCTTGATTGGGATGATGCCGCTGTCGTTAAGACCAGCGACCATTTCCTTAGAGTGTCCATCAACTGCAACTACAGCATCGCCTCCGTACAGAAGCTGTGCACCTGTTACCCACCAAATCTCGAAATTATCAAATGCTTTAATCATAATTGTTGTAAGTTTTTAAGTTTATATGTTTGTTAATGTTTCTGTCCCTTCTGTCCGTAATAAGCGTTAGGTCCGTGCTTGCGCATGTAATGCTTCTCGACGAGGAGAGGATTCATCGTGAGGTTAGGATTCACACTGAAAGCCACGAATGCCATCTTGGCGCACTGCTCCATTACCTTTGCGTTGTACACTGCGTTATCAGGCGATGTACCCCAAGAGAACGGACCATGATTCTTCACCAGAACGGCGGGTGTGTGATCGGGGTTGATCTTGCGGATATTCAGAATCTCATCTACAATCACATTACCAGTCTCCAGTTCATAGTTGCCTTTTACTTCTTCCTCAGTCATATCTCGCGTGCAGGGGATATCCTTGTAGAAATAGTCGGCATGAGTAGTACCGATATTGGGGATGTCACGTCCTGCCTGAGCAAATGCTGTGGCATAGGTAGAGTGGGTGTGAACGACACCCTGGATGTTAGGGAAGTTGCGATAGAGCACGAGGTGAGTTGGTGTGTCGGATGAAGGATTGAGATCACCGTCGACAACCTCGCCGGTTTTGAGATCCACTACTACCATATCTGAAACTTTCATCACATCGTAGTCAACACCTGAAGGCTTGATGACTACCAATCCATTCTCACGGTCGATACCAGAGACGTTACCCCATGTGAAGATGACGAGGTTCTGCTTTACGAGATCAAGGTTTGCCTTGAATACTTTTTCTTTTAGTTCTTCTAACATTGTCTTATAGTTTAAAGTTAGGGTCTTCGTTATAAACCCGTTTGTTGAAACGATATAAATAGGCGCCACGCTTAGAGCTTGTCTTGTCGATAAGCTCGGTCTTCTCGATATAATCCATCTCCTTGATACGTTTGCGGAAATTACGCTTGTCGAGTTCAGAGCCGTTGACAGCTTCATAGAGTTTCTGGAGCTGAGTGAGGGTGAAGAGGTTTGGCAGCAGTCGGAACCCCACTGGTTCGTGAGCCAGTTTCTGTTGCATCATCTTGCGAGCTTTCTGGATCATCTCGTTGTGATCGGAATAGAGCTGGGGTAACTCTTCGATATTTACCCACTGCAGACCGTGTTCCTTCAGAAGATGGTCTTCATAATCGTTCACATTGATCAGCGCATAGTAAGCGATGGATACCACACGTTCGCCTGGGTCACGGTCGACTTTTCCAAAAGCACCAACCTGGCGCATAAAGACATTCCTCAGTCCGGTAAGTTCGTAGAGGGTACGTGTAGCAGCCTCATCGACACTCTCGTCGCTGGAGACAAAGCCTCCGTAGAGGCTCCATTCTCCGCGACCGGGATCCATATGACGCTTACCGATAAGCACCTTCAGTTTACCATCGTCGAAACCGAAGATAATACAGTCTACTGATAGCCAGACTTTGGAATGTTCACTATAGAATTGTGTCATTTCTCTATGTTATTTACCAGAAGTAAGCATAGAATGAAGCGCAGAGGCCGATAACCACCAATGTGCCGATGATATCGAAGGTGCCCCAGCTCTCCTTGATAGACTTCTTGAAGTCGCTGGTGAAGGTGATGGCGTCGATCTGTTCCTTTGTAGGAGCAGGTGTAATCATCGATACACCATAGATGAACAAGAGCAGGAATACCAGGAGCCAGCACTCGAATACGAGCCAGTTAGTCTGCCAGAACCAAGCGGTGTTCTCCCAGAAAGCACCTTCCATCGTGGCACGGCCTGTATCAGTGATAACGTTGGTAACCAGACGGACCATACCAATGAGGAAGCCCAGGATCATCGTGTATTCACCAGCCTTCGGGGTGATCTTCTTGCTAAGGATACCGCAGGCAAATACAACCACCATTGCGGGAGCCAGCAGCGACTGGATACCCTGCAGGTAGTTATAAAGCGTGTCCATACCCATCATGATAGGCAGCCAGGCAAATCCCAGAATCACTACCACTACTGTGGCAATACGGCCAATGAGCACATAGTGAGCCTCACTCATGCCCTTCTTCAGAGGCTTGTAGAAGTCCTCGGTGAAGAGTGTTGCACAGCTATTGAAGAAGGCTGCCAGAGAAGCAACGAGTGCGCAGATGAAACCAATGGTAACGATACCCTTGATACCAGCGGGTAATACCTGCTGTACCATGATGGCAAAGGCGGCATCGGTTTCCTCCATCGTGAAGGCACCCTTCTGAGCCAGAGCAGCTGCAATCATACCAGGAATCAGGAACATGAAGCAAGGAAGCACCTTGAAGAAACCTGCAGCAATCGTACCTCTACGCGCACGCTTAATCACTTCGGCATTGTCTTCACCAGGAACCTGTCCAAGCACACGCTGAACGATGTGCTGGTCAGTACACCAATACCAGAAGCCGATGATAGAAGCACCAAGGAACACCACAAATCCAGGATATTCCTGATACATCGAGTCGCCCTCTTCCCAGTGGAACATGTGAGTAGTGCCATAGCCATTGTTCAATTGTCCGCAATAGTCCATCATGCTGGTCCAGCCCTCAGCAATGTTTCCTCCGCCAAGAGCAGACAGTCCGAGGAACAGAACGAGGAAAGAGCCTATAATAAGAATAGGTGTCTGGATGGTAGAGAGTGTCATCACACCCTTCATTCCGCCGAACACGGTAAATACTGCAGTTACGAGAATCAGACCTATAGCGCCATACCAGAAGTTCAGGCCCCAGAGATACTTGAAGAAGATACCACCAGTAAGAGCCGTTACGCTGACCTTCGTAAGAATGTAAGCCACCAGTGTGATGACTGACAGCCAGTAACCAGTACGCTTAGTGTAGCGGAACTTCAAGAAGTCCGGCATGGTGATAATCTTGCCCATCTTGTTGATCATCAACTGATAGAAAGGCACGAACAGCCAACCAAGAATCAGGATCATCCATCCTTGCATCTCCCAATGTGCCATACCTACACCGCTCTTTGCACCAGTACCGGCGAGACCTACGAGGTGTTCAGATCCGATATTGGCAGCGAAGATAGCCATACCGATTACATACCAAGGTTCGCCCTTACCAAAGAGGTAAGCAGAAGAATCTTCTCCCTGCTGAGACTTCTTGTCTTTCCAGATGGCGTACCATACAGCAGCCACTACTCCACAAATGCCGATGGCGAGAACCGCCCAATCGAGCCAGATAAATTCATGTGAACTCCAATCCATTGTTTTTTATTATATTAATATATTAGTAATTATTTAATCGAGAATTTGTAAGCAGCATGGCTGTAATATTTCTCATCGGGATTCAGCGTGGGCTGTATCCACTCTGGATGATTGGGAGAGTCGGGATACTTCTGGCTCTCAAGACATACACTAACATGCTTGGGGTAGGTGATGCCGTGCTTGCGGAGGATAGTGGCATCAGGGCCGACACCCTGGAAATTGCCGCTGTAGACCTGAACGCCAGGCTCGTTGGTAAACATCTCCATGAAGATACCTGTCTTGGGAGAGTAGAGGCTGGCACAAACCTGTGTATCGTCGCCCTTACCATCCTTGTAAGTGTTCAGACAGAAATTGTGGTCATAGCCAGTAGCATTCTGGATCTGATCGAACTCTGACTGGATGCTGTCACCGACAGCATGTGGTGTACGGAAGTCCATAGGGGTGCCTTCTACCGACTTGATCTCACCTGTTGGAATGTAGAGCTTATCGCTCGGAGTGAAATAGTCGGCATTGACATAGAGTACCTGATCATAGCCTGCCTGGGTAAAGTCACCACTCAGGTTATAATAGTTATGGTTGGTCTGATTAATGATGGTTGGCTTGTCTGTCTGAGCCTCCCAAGTCATGTCGAGGATATTGTCGGCGGTAACTTTATAGGTGGTAACAGCCATCACCTTGCCTGGGAAACCATTCTCTCCAGCTGCAGCCACAATGGTCAGTTTCAAGATGGAATCACCGATCTGTTCTGCATCATAAACCTGATGCATCCAACCGGTGTTACCACCGCCATGTAGACAGTTGGGACCGTCGTTCTTCTTCAGCTGAATCGTATCTTCGCCTAACATGAACTGACCGTTCTTAATACGGTTGGCATAACGGCCGACACTTGATCCATAGTCTGAGGGCGAATTCAGGGTGTCGGCATACTGGGCAATGTTGTCAAAACCCAGCACAACGTCTGTAGGCTTGCCATCCTTGTCGGGAACAACAAGCGAAACAATACGTCCACCATAGTTTGTGATACATACTTCCA
>JAEETB010000008.1 GCA_016286575.1 Prevotella sp. | reverse complement strand
GCACATTGAAGGAATACGGAGTTGAAGTTTTAGGAACAAGCGTCGAGGCCATCATGAACACTGAGGACCGCGACCTTTTTGTTAAAAAGCTGGCAGAGGTTGATCTGAAGGTGCCCGTGAGCCACGCGGTCGAGTCGATGGAGGATGCGCTGAAGGCAGCCCACGAGATCGGCTTCCCCATCATGATCCGCTCGGCCTACGCCCTCGGTGGTCTCGGCTCAGGTATCTGTCCTGACGAGAAGAAGTTCCGTGAGCTGGCAGAGAGTGCCTTTACGTTTGCCCCGCAGATTCTCGTCGAGGAGAGCCTGAAGGGATGGAAGGAGATTGAGTTCGAGTGCATCCGCGACGCTAACGACCGCTGCTTCACAGTGGCCTCGATGGAGAATTTCGACCCGCTCGGCATCCACACTGGTGAGTCAATCGTTGTGGCTCCTACCTGTTCACTCCGCGAGGATCAGGTGAAGATGCTGCAGGAGCTGACCATCAAGTGCGTGAAGCACCTCGGCATCGTCGGTGAGTGTAATATTCAGTTCGCCTTCAACGCAGAGACCAACGACTACCGTATCATTGAGATCAATGCCCGCCTGAGCCGTAGCTCTGCCCTTGCCTCTAAGGCCACCGGTTATCCCCTCGCCTTCGTCGCTGCCAAGATTGCGCTTGGCTACACACTCGACCAGATTGGCGAGATGGGTACGACATCATCAGCCTACGTGGCTCCGAGCCTCGACTATATGATCTGTAAGATTCCTCGCTGGGACCTGACGAAGTTCGCTGGCGTAAGCCGTCAGATCGGTTCGTCGATGAAGTCTGTCGGCGAGATTATGAGTATCGGCCGCAGCTTCGAGGAGATGATCCAGAAGGGTCTGCGTATGATCGGTCAGGGCATGCACGGATTCGTGGGCAACGACCATACGAAGTTCGACAACCTCGACGAGGAGCTGGCTAATCCTACCGACCTGCGCATCTTCGCTATCGCACAGGCTCTGGAGGAAGGATACACTATCGAGCGCATCGAGAAGCTGACGAAGATTGACGTCTGGTTCCTGGAGCGTCTGAAGCACATCGTTGACCTGAAGCACGAGTTGCAGAAGTACAATGCCCTTGAGGAATTGCCCGACGAGTTGCTGCTCGAGGTGAAGCGTTGCGGATTCAGTGACTTCCAGATTGCCCGCTTCGTGCTG
Organism: Prevotella sp.; assembly: GCA_016286575.1. Lineage (GTDB taxonomy): Bacteria > Bacteroidota > Bacteroidia > Bacteroidales > Bacteroidaceae > Prevotella. The sequence goes on along the minus strand of JAEETB010000008.1, from coordinate 28,663 downwards.
AAGCCACAGGGTGGCAACATGGAGAAGGAGAACCTGCAGGTGCGTAAATATCGTAAGCAGAAGGGTATCATGCCTTCAGTAAAGCGCATCCCCACCGTGGCTTCGGAGAATCCTGAACTGACCAACTACCTCTACTTCACATATACCCACACGCCTGCCTTCGGCGATCCGACAGGTGAGAACTATACGCCTGCCCACGACGTGAACTACTACTCGCACGAGAAGTCAGTGGTCGTGCTGGGTTCTGGTGCCTACCGCATCGGTTCGTCAGTAGAGTTCGACTGGTGTTCTGTGAATGCCATCAACACAGCTCGCAAGCTGGGTTACAAGAGTATCATGATCAACTATAACCCTGAGACGGTGTCAACCGACTATGATATGTGCGACCGCCTCTACTTCGACGAGCTTTCACTGGAGCGCGTGCTCGATGTGATCGACCTCGAGGAGCCTCGTGGTGTGATCGTATCCGTAGGTGGTCAGATTCCTAACAACCTCGCTATGAAGCTCTATCGTCAGGGTGTGCCCGTACTGGGAACATCGCCTGTGAACATCGACCGTGCAGAGAACCGCGACAAGTTCTCGGCTATGCTCGACAAGCTGTGCATCGACCAGCCAGCCTGGAGAGCACTGACCAGCTTCGAGGATGTGAAGGAGTTTGTCGACGAGGTTGGCTATCCTGTTCTGGTGCGTCCTTCTTACGTACTTTCGGGTGCTGCGATGAACGTCTGCTACGACGAAGAGGAGCTGCATCGCTTCCTGAACATGGCTACCGAGGTGAGCAAGGAGTTCCCTGTAGTGGTTTCAAAGTTCATGACTGAGACCAAGGAGATCGAGTTCGACGCTGTTGCCGATAAGGGTGAGGTGATCGAGTATGCCATCTCTGAGCACGTGGAGTATGCTGGTGTTCACTCTGGTGACGCCACGATGGTATTCCCCGCCCAGCACATCTACTTCTCGACCATCCGTCAGATCAAGAAGATTGCCCGTAAGATCGCTGCTGAGCTGAACATCAGCGGTCCGTTCAATATCCAGTTCCTGGCCAAGAACCGCGAGGTGAAGGTTATCGAGTGTAACCTCCGTGCATCGCGCTCATTCCCCTTCGTATCGAAGATCCTGAAGCGCAACTTCATCGAGACAGCAACGAAGATCATGCTAGACGCGCCTTATCAGAAGCCTGAGAAGAGTGAGTTCGATATCGACCGCATTGGTGTGAAGGCCTCACAGTTCTCATTCGCCCGTCTGCAGAATGCTGACCCCGTACTCGGTGTCGACATGAGCTCTACAGGTGAGGTTGGCTGTCTGGGCGACGACCTGAACGAGGCTATGCTCAACTCGCTGATTGCTACTGGTTACTCGATTCCTAAGGATGCTGTACTGATCAGTTCAGGTGGTGCCAAGGGTAAGGTAAGTCTGCTTGAGCCTGCCCAGCAGCTCGCCAAGAAGGGCTACACGATCTACGCCACTGCTGGTACAGCCAAGTTCTTCAACGACAACGGCGTGAAGGCTATCAGCGTGGCTTGGCCTGATGAGAATGGCGACAACAACGTGATGGATCTGATTTCCCAGCACAAGGTTGGTCTTGTAATCAACGTGCCGAAGAACCATACCTCACGCGAGTTGACCAACGGTTACAAGATTCGTCGTGGTGCCATCGACCACAACATTCCTCTGATGACGAATGTCCGCTTGGCAAAGGCATTCATCGAGGCCTTCACTGCAATGAACCTCGAGGATGTGAAGATCAAGAGCTGGCAGGAGTATAACAATTAAACATTAAAAATTTAACATTAAAAATTGTCAGACGAATATAAGACACTAAAGAGCGGAGGCGAGGGCTACTATACTGAAAAGCGAAGTAAGTTCCTCGCCTTCGCTCATCATGTATCGTCAGTTGATGAGATCAAGGAACTGCTGGCTGGCTATCGGAAGAAGTACTATGATGCCCGTCACGTGTGTTACGCCTATATGCTGGGGCCTGAGCGCACGGAGTTCAGGGCCAACGATGACGGTGAGCCTTCATCGACAGCCGGCAAACCTATCCTGGGACAGATCAACTCGCAGGAACTGACGGATATCCTAATTGTCGTCGTACGCTATTACGGTGGTGTAAATCTGGGTACGAGCGGACTGATTGTCGCCTACCGCGAGGCAGCGGCTGATGCCATCGCCCACTCGGAAATCGAAACACGACAGGTAGAGGAGGTCATCACCTACTCGTTCGCCTACCCCATGATGAATGACGTGATGCGCATCGTGAAAGAGATGAATCCACGCATCGTTTCACAGACTTATGATAATACATGCGAAATCAAACTGAGCATCCGCAAGAGCGAGGCAGAACAGCTTCGTAACAAATTAGCGAAACTTTCTTTCTAATAAAGTCACCGTTCGGACAACTTTTACCTTATTTTATTTGGTAGTATCGGAAAAAGTTGCTACCTTTGCAAACGCAATCGAGAAGTTAATACTTCGTATTAGGAGAGTTGGCAGAGTGATCGATCGCGCTGGACTCGAAATCCGGTATACCCCTTTCGGGTATCGGGGGTTTGAATCCCTCACTCTCCGCAAAGCAAAAGAAGAGGCTCATCATTCCGATGAGCCTTTCTTCTTTTTTATTCAGTCCTTGAGCGGAGCGTTCTTCAGCTGTTCAAGTGCACGACAGAGCTGATCAGGACAGGATGTGCCTTTAGTCCCGCAACGGATGCCATCGAGTTTGGAAATCACATCGTCGATCTTCTGTCCGCGAACCAGTTGGCTGACACCTTGCAGATTGCCATTACAGCCACCCAGAAAGAACACCTGCTGAATCACATTGTTCTCATCAGCGGTCACATCAATCAGCTTGGAACAAGTGCCGTGGGTCTCGTATTGTACGTGCTTCGTCTTCATAAGGCTTAGCTCAGTTTGTGGATTACAAGTCCAGAACGCAGTTTAGGCTCGAACCAGGTAGCCTTTGGCGGCATGATCTTACCAGAATCTGCGATATCCATAATCTGCTGCATAGAGACAGGATAGAGTGCCAAAGCAGCACGCATCTCACCACTGTCCACACGACGCTTCAGTTCCTTAAGACCACGCAGACCACCTACGAAGTCGATGCGCTGTGAAGAACGAAGATCGCCGATATTCAGGATCTCATCGAGAATCAGACGGCTCGAGATATCCACGTCGAGGACACCGATGGGGTCGTTGTTATCATAGGTTCCTTCCTTAGCCTTCAGGCTGTACCAATGCTCATCGAGATAGAGTGAAAACTCGTGAAGCTGCTGGGGCTTGTAGATCTCCGTGCCCTTATCAGCCACCTCAAAGTTTACCTGCAATGCAGCGAGGAACTCTTCTGACGACATACCGTTCAGATCCTTTACCACGCGGTTGTAGTCGAGGATCGTGAGCTGAGAAGCCTGGAAGCAGACAGCCATGAAGAAGTTATACTCCTCTGTGCCGTTGTGGTTGGGATTCTGCTTCTGCTTTTCAGCACCTACAAGGGCTGCGGCAGCTGAACGATGATGGCCATCTGCGATATAGAGACTGGGCATCTTGGCAAACTCGGCAGTGATGGTCTGCATATCCTGCTCATCATTGATGACCCAGAACTGATGACGGAAGCCATCGATGGGAGCCACGAAATCGTACTCAGGTTCTGTAGCTGCATAGCGCATGATCAGATCGTTGAGTACGGTATTATCAGGATAAGCGAAGAATACGGGCTCGATGTTAGCATTGTTCACACGGACATGCTTCATGCGGTCCTCTTCCTTATCACGACGGGTCAGCTCGTGCTTCTTGATGCGACCAGCCATATAGTCGTCGGTATGGGCGCAGACCACGAGTCCGTACTGCGTTTTGCTGTTCATCGTCTGCGCATAGATATAATAATGTTCGCGCGCATCCTGAACCAGCCAGCCCTTATCCTGGAACTTCTGGAAATTCTCGGCTGCCTTCTCATAGACGCGAGGGTCATACTCTGAGGTGCCAACGGGGAAATCTATCTCGGGCTTGATAATATGGTAGAGGCTCATCTCATTGTCGCCAGCCTCTGCCCTCGCCTCTTCACTGTCGAGCACGTCATAAGGACGGCTCTCTACTTTCTCCACCAGATCCTTCGGTGGACGAATACCTTTAAATGGTTTTATGATTGCCATAGTTTACTATTGAACGTTGAAGATAGAACATTGAAATCAGCCATTAGAGACAGGCTTTGATTTTTTCGATCATCTCAGTATACTCTGATTCCGAGAGATAGACCTTGCCAGGATTCATCTGGAACGTGCCACCGTAGTCGGGACCATCCACATACTTCGGAGCCAGATGGAAATGCAGGTGTGACAGCTTGTCGCTATAGGCGCCATAATTGATCTTCTCGGGATTGAATGCCTTCTGCATCGCACGGGTCACTCGGGTGACATCAGCCATAAAGGCATTGCGATCCTCGTCGGACAACTCATTCAGGTCATTGACATGATCCTTATAGGCTACAAGGCAACGGCCACGATAAGTTTGTTCCTTAAACAGGAATGCGCGAGATACTGACAACTGAGCGAACTCTATCATCAGATCATGAAGCGTCTGATTGTTTGTGCAGTATAAGCACTGCTTGGGATCACTTTGCATAATCGTTTCGTTTTAAGATTTTGATTTTAGTGGTGCAAAATTACGCAAATTCTTCCGATTTGCAAAATCTTTCCGAATATATTTGCCTACTTCATAAATAAATTGTATTTTTGCAGAAGAAATCTATAATTAGAAATATTAAATAACTACAATCGTATGAAGAAAATTCTACTCTTAGTATGCAGCGTGATGTTATGTACATCCATTGAGGCTGCCAGTTTTGAAACTGCCAAAGATGCCGTCAAGAACATGGGCGTGGGTTGGAACCTGGGTAATACCCTCGATGCCAATGATGCTACCAAGACTTGGAAAACAACGGCTGAACACGAGACATGCTGGGGACAGCCCGTAACAAAACCTGAGTTGCTCAAGATGATGAAGGAGGCCGGCTTTGGCGCCATCCGTGTACCTATCACATGGTATCAAGAGATGGATGCTGACGGAAAAGTAAATGACGCGTGGATGAAACGTGTGAAAGAAGTGGTAGACTATGTGATCGATAATGGTATGTATTGTATCATTAATGTGCATCACGATACGGGCGCTGATAGCGGCAATTACAAATCATGGTTGAAAGCCAGCACCAGCAGCTATAATACTAACAAAGCCAAGTACGAAGGCCTGTGGAAACAGATAGCCGAGCAATTCAAGGACTATGATCAGAAGCTGATTTTCGAATCATACAACGAGATGCTCGACGAGAAGAACACCTGGAACGAGCCTGTTGATAAGACTGACGGCTATAAGGCCATCAACAGCTATGCCAAAAGTTTCGTAACAACCGTTCGTGCTACTGGTGGCAATAACAAGGATCGCAACCTGGTAGTTAACACCTACTCTGCCAGCAGCACTCCTGACGCTATGCAGAATCTGGATCTGCCCGAAGAGAGCAACCATATCATATTCCAGATTCACAGCTATCCTAACTGGCAGAACAAGAGTAACGCCAAGAAAGAGATCGACAACCTGATTAGCAATATCAAGTCCAAGTTGCTGGACAGAGCTCCTGTTATCGTAGGCGAATATGCCACATTCACCACATGGCCTTCGGAGATTGACTATTATGCTAAGGATAAGGAAGTAGCCCTCTATGCAATGGACTACCTCATCCAGAAGACCAAAGAGAATGGCATCGGAACATTCTATTGGATGGGAATGTCTGACGGTTCTTACCGTGATATGCCCGCATTCCATCAGGCTGACCTCGCTCAGACTCTTATCAAGGCCTACTACGGCAGCATCGACGGATACAAGTATCCTACAGCTGACGATTTCGAAATTGTTTACGACATTTCTTATAATGATGAATGGTCAGAGTTGTTCCTTTTCGGCAGCTGGAATCGTACCGCCGTTAACTTGAGTGGCTACAAAGGCATCCGCGTGGAAATGGACAAGGCCTATGGCAACAAGCTGCAGATAAAGGTATATGGTGACAAGAAGAGTGGTACTGATTTCAATGAACAGTACGCGCCGCTGTCAGACACTTCTGCATCAACGACTGTAGATTTCGATACTTCCATATTAGGCTCTACTTTCTGGGGAGTTACGCTTCAGACTAATTCTGGCGCCTTGACTGCCACACTGAAAGAGGCAAAGCTGATTAAGGCCGATGGCACAGAAGAACCAGCGTCAGTCACAGCTGCGTGGGGATGCACGGTTACCGCCAAGTCAACTCCCAAGCCCACGGGCATTCATGCTATTCAGTTAATAAAGACAGAGGCCGATGGTGCCATATACAACCTGCAAGGACAACGTGTACAGAATCCTCAAAAAGGAATCTATATCCAAAACGGAAAAAAATATGTGATGAAATAAGTACCGCTTATTGAACAATAAGGGACCCTTATTGGAAAATAAGTGCCGCTTATTAAAACAAAAGAGCCGCAGGATAGAAATCTTGCGGCTCTTCTTATGATCGATAGATTTATTTGTTCACCTGGAACTTAGTGTCACCATCCTTGAAGAAGGCATTGATCTGCTTGGCAGCTGCGATACCAGCATTGATATTGGCCTCAGCTGTCTGAGCACCCATCTTCTTAGGAGTTGAGAAGTAACGACCCTCGAACTTAGCGAACTCGTCGTTAGCATCAGGCATGATGTCTGTAACGAACTTCAGGTCCTCACGCTCTGCCATCAGCTTGATGAGCTCAGGCTCATTGATGACTTCCTTACGAGCTGTGTTCACGAGGACACCACCCTTCTTCAGCTTACCTACCAGCGCGTAGTTAATGCTCTGCTTGGTCTCAGGTGTAGCAGGGATGTGGAGTGATACAACGTCGCAGGTCTCGAAGAGAGCATCCTGATTAGCAACGGCGTGAACACCAGCAGCCTCGATGACCTCAGCGGGACAATAAGCGTCGAATGCATAAACATCCATACCAAATCCCTTAGCGATGCGAGCCACGTTGCGGCCTACATTACCGAAAGCGAGAATACCCAGCTTCTTGCCGAGCAGCTCAGAACCGCTCTTACCGTTGTAGAAACCACGAACGGCCATAACGAGCAGACCGAATACAAGCTCTGCTACGGCATTGGCGTTCTGACCAGGGGTATTCTCAGCAACTACGTTGTGAGCAGTAGCGGCGGCGAGGTCGATGTTATCGTAACCAGCACCAGCACGAACTACAATCTTCAACTGCTTGGCAGCGTCGAGCACCTCTGCATCTACCTTATCCGAACGGATAATCATAGCGTCAGCGTCCTTTACGGCATCCAGCAACTGAGCCTTCTCTGTATATTTTTCGAGCAGCACGAGTTCATTGCCTGCTCCCTCAATTTCTGCCTTGATACCATTAACAGCTGCTGCTGCGAATGGTTTCTCTGTTGCAACTAATACTTTCATTTTCTTTTATTTATTTTGGCACGGATTACACGGATTAACACTGCTTTTATTAATAGCCGTGTCTCTAAAAGAGCCGTGAAATCCGTGCCTAATGATATTTAGTGATTACTTTCGAATTCCTTCATGCAAGCTACGAGTGCGTTGCAACCTTCGATGGTCTGGGCGTTGTAGCAAGATGCACGGAAACCACCAACACTGCGGTGACCCTTTACACCAACCATACCCTTAGATACGGCAAAGTCGAGGAAGTCCTTCTCGAGCTCCTTGTACTCAGGAGCCATCACGAAGCAGAGGTTCATCAGTGAGCGATCCTCTTCCTTGGCTGTACCTACGAAGCACTTGTTGCGGTCGATCTCGCCATAGACGATCTCTGCACGCTGCTTAGCCAGCTTGTCCATAGCCTCAAGACCACCCTGAGCCTTGATCCAACGGAGGTTCTCGAGTGCACAGTAGATAGGTACTACTGGAGGAGTATTGAACATAGAACCTTTATCTACGTGTGTGCGATAGTCGAGCATAGTAGGAATCTCACGAGGAGCCTTGCCCAGCTTCTCGTCCTTCAGGATGATGATGGTTACACCAGCCATTGACAGGTTCTTCTGAGCGCCAGCATAGATGGCATCGTACTTGCTGACATCTACAGGACGGCTCATGAAGTCTGAAGACATATCAGCAATCAGAGGAACATTCACATCCAGGTCCTTGCGGATCTCTGTACCATAAATCGTATTATTAGTGGTGATATGCAGATAGTCAGCATCTGCGGGCACGCTCCAATCCTTGGGGATGAAAGTGTAGTTGGCATCGGCTGAAGAAGCCACCTCAACTACCTCTCCAAAGAGCTTTGCTTCCTTCATAGCCTTCTTTGCCCAAACACCAGTGTTCAGGTAAGCAGCCTTCTTAATCAGGAAGTTGTAGGGAATCATGCAGAACTCGAGGCTTGCGCCACCACCGAGGAAGATAACTGAATAACCCTCAGGAATGTCGAGCAACTCCTTTGTGAGAGCTACAGCCTCGTCTACGACAGGCTGAAAATCCTTAGCACGGTGGCTGATCTCCATCAGAGAGAGACCTGAGCCATTGAAATCAAGACACTGTTGAGCAGTCTTTTCAATGACTTCGCGAGGAAGCATTGAGGGACCAGCGTTAAAGTTGTACTTCTTCATTTTGGTTGTTATTTAAAATGGTTTTATATCCTATGTTTTGAAAAACGCTGCGAAATTACACTTTTTATTTCAATCTACCAAATATTTGAGCATAAATTCACAAAAATATTCGATTTTCTTTCATTTTGTCAAGAAAACGACTTACCTTTGCATTCGTTATGACACAAAAGGAACATTATATCATCATCAGTCTTGCTTCCAACGAGAACCAAGAAACGAACATGGCAGCTGCCAGAACGCAGCTCGAACAATTGCTCACAGAAGTCCAATTCACTTCTGCCATCTGGACAGAGCCTATCAATACATTAAGGAAAGAGCCCTATCTGAATCAGCTTTGTAAAGGAACAACTGCACTTGGCGAGGGGTTGCTTTGCGAGGTACTCAAGGAGTTGGAGAAACGTCTTGGACGAAGGCGCAACGAAGATGGTATCGTTGCCATCGACCTCGATCTACTGCAATACGATGACCAATGTCATCACCTTCGCGACTGGAACCGAGTTTATGTAAAGGACTTAATTAACGAATTATGAAAAATCTATTGATATTCAGCTTATTAATATTATGTTCAATACATGTTTCAGCTCAACGTTTTGAGGATTATTTTGAGGATCGCACCTTAAGACTGGACTATACCTTCGCAGGCGATGACGTCCTCCACCAGATATATGTCGATGAACTGGTCAGCCTGCCACATTGGTACGGGCGTAGAGAACATCTGGCAGAATTACCGCTGAAAGGCAACGGACAGATCACAATTCGTTCGAAGGCCGATGAAACCGTTATTTATCGTCATTCCTTCTCTACCCTCTTCCAAGAGTGGCTCGCCACAGACGAAGCCAAACATGTTCAGAAATCCTTCGAGAATGTGTTCCTTGTACCTTTTCCGAAAGATTCTGTGGAAATCAAAGTGGAACTCTTCGACTATCACAATGAAGTCGTCAACTCATTGACCCATACCGTTGATCCCAAGGATATTCTGATCCGCAAGGCCGGAGAACGTGGGATAACTCCCTATAAGATCTTGAATCAGGCAGCCGACACTACACGTTGCATTCATATTGCCTTCGTGGCAGAGGGCTATAGCGAAGATGAAATGGACCACTATCTCGACGATTGTCAGAAAGCCATCGGCTCACTATTCCGTCACGAACCCTTCAAGTCGATGCAAGACCGTTTCAACATCATTGCCGTGCAGTCAGCCTCCGCAGAATCTGGCACCAGTGAGCCTGCGAAAGGAATCTGGAAGAATACAGTTCTCGGCTCTCATTTCGACACTTTCTACAGTGACCGCTATCTCACAACGCTTCATCTGAAGCGTCTCCACGATGTTCTGGCAGGCACACCCTACGAACATATCATCATCCTCGTCAATACCGATCATTATGGCGGAGGGGGAATCTACAACTCCTACAATCTCAGCTATACAGGCGGCAAGAATTTCCTACCTGTGGTAGTACATGAATTCGGGCATTCGTTTGGTGGTCTGGGTGACGAGTATGCCTATGGCAACGACGACCCTATCTACTTCAGCGATACAGAGCCCTGGGAGCCCAACCTCACGACAAAAGCTACAGCCTTTATCAAATGGGAGAACCTGATCAAGGAAGGTAAGGCTGGATTGTACGAAGGCGGTGGCTATTTGGAAAAGGGTGTATGGCGAGGCAGCGAGAACTGTCGGATGCGTACAAACGAAGAACCTGAATTCTGCGCAGTATGTCAACAAGCCCTTATCCAGCTGATTAATTTCTACACAAAATGATCCACGAGATTACATCCATAGATGACCCCCGCATAGCTCCCTTCTGCAAATTGACAGAAGCACAACTACGCCATCAAGAGAATGCTGGTCAGGGGATCTTCATTGCCGAGAGTCCGAAAGTGATACGTGTCGCCTTACAAGCAGGTTACGAGCCTTTAGCCCTACTCTGTGAGAGGAAACATATCGAAGGAGATGCAGCCGATATCATTGAGGAACATCCTGATATGCCTGTCTATACAGGAACACGTGAACTCCTTTCCGAATTAACTGGCTATATCCTGACTCGTGGAGTGCTCTGCGCGATGCGAAGGAAGCCTGAGCCCCTACTCGATGAGATATTGAAAGATGCACGTCGGGTCTGTGTCATCGATGCTGTCTGCGACACAACGAATATCGGAGCCATCTTCCGTTCTGCTGCTGCCCTAGGTATCGATGCTGTATTATTGACGCGTAGTTCATGCGATCCTTTAAACCGTAGGGCCATCCGTGTATCGATGGGTACTATGTTTCTTGTTCCCTGGACCTGGCTTGATGATTATGGAGCACTTCAACGTATGGGATTCAAGACAGCTGCTATGGCATTAACAGACAAATCCATCTCATTAGCCGATCCCATTCTCAAACAGCAAGAACGTCTCGCCGTGATTATGGGTACCGAAGGTGAAGGCTTACCGCAAGCAACCATCGAGCAAGCAGACTATACTGTACGCATTCCCATGTTCCATCAAGTAGATTCCCTCAATGTTGCAGCAGCTGCTGCTGTCGCCTTTTGGGAACTCAGGGTGTAGTGACAAAAAAAGCGGATTCCCAATGAAAGGAATCCGCCAGATTAGTTAGTATCAGTATTATTCTATTAGAAGAACAAGTAGCGATTATCAACTACATTAGCCTTCTGATAGAGTTCCTGGATAAAGATACGAGCAGCCTGAAGAGCCTGCATCTGAAGCTGCTGTTCAACAGCCTTAGCGTCGAAATTAGCACCCTCACGCTCAGCCTTCTTGAGAACCTTGAACAGGTAAGCACCACCATTACCCTTTACCAGAGCCTTGCTGAATTCGCCCTGCTTTACAGAAGCAACAGCACCAGCCAGAGCAGGCTCGCTTGAACCAGTGGCCTGTACAAAGACAGGAGCACCGAAGGTAATCTGATTAACTGAGTCAACACGTGCACCCTTTGCCTGAGCTGCTGCGATATCAGCAACACCAGCCAGTTTCTCTTTGAGTAGCTCAAATTTCTTATCACGAACGACCTCAGCCTTTACCATATCCTTTACACTCTCGAGAGCACGATAGCCTACAGGATGAATCTTGGTAAGAGCTACAACGAGCAGGTGATCGTTATTACCACACTCATAAAGTGGGCTTACCTCACCCTCCTTAGCATCGAAGATCCACTTCATAGCCTCACGAGTGGCACGAAGACCAGCAACATTGTGCTCAGAATTAGCGAGATCCTGACGAGGAGAAACTGTGAAGCCGAACTTTGCTGCATTCTTCTCCAGATCAGCAATAGTTTTGTTCTCACTAACGAACTGGCTGAACTTATTGTAAGCCTCAGAATAGGTTCCCTTAGAGAAATCGATGGTGTGCTTGATGACAGCTACATCATACTTGTCGACCATAGCCTTGCGAGCTGTTACCTGGATAACAATATTACCCTGAGCAAACTCGAGATTCTTAACATCATTAACGTTGAGTGTATTGATAGCATTGAGATAGTTCTTTGACTCTTCGTCCATCACATTAGAATTCTCATACATCGCAGAGGTGAGCCACTGCTTCTGGCCTGTCTGACCGTACTTCTGAGCAAGAGCTTCAAACTCTGCACCAGACTTGAGAGCATTGTAAACGCTATCAGCAGTCTTACGGGCAGCCTCAACTGTTGCACCACCAACCTGAATCTGACGATACTCGATAGAGTCAGGCATCTGGCTCTTAGACAGCAGTTTCACTACGTTAAGGGTATTGTCAAACTTCGTCTCGAATGGAGCTGTGGTCTGACCTACAGAGATAGAATCGAGCTTAGCAGCGATATCAGAGGGATAAGCGCGCTTGGTTGCTGCGATACCTGTATAGGGGAACTGAGACTGAGCCTTGCGAACAACCTCTGCGGGGTTAGCACCACTCTGAAGCTTTGTGCAGGCCTCAGCCATAGTCTGCTCGAGGGCCTTACGGTCAGCTGCAGAAGCTACAACCTGGAAATCAACATACTTGATGTCACGGGTCTCAACAGTCTGCTTGAACATCTCCTTCTCCTCGTCGTACTTAGCCTTGAGTTCCTTCTCATCAACCTTCACATCATTATCGTTGATGGTAGAATAAGCGAAAGAAGCCAGCTGGATATCAGTCTCCTGGTTCTGACCCTCAAAAGCCATCTTGGCAGATACGGGGTTAGAAAGCAGACAGCCAGCCATCAGAGCCTGATACTTCTGAGTAAGTGTCTGCTGACGAAGCTGCTTCTCGATGAACTGCCAGTACTTGTAAAGAGTCTGATATGACTCAGAAAGCTGTGGGTTATTAGCGTTCTTCTTGTAGTCATCAAGGAACTTCGTGAGCATTGTCACGTCAAAACGACCAGTCTGCTGATTCACGAAAGGAGATTGCATCAACATGGGATTGGTACCCTCCTTCATGATATTCTGCAACTCCTCGTCTGTAACAGTCAAACCAAGTTTCTTGGTCTCGTCGTTGATGATCTGCTCGTTAACATAAGAATTCCACACCTGATCCTTGATGCTGTTGAGCTCCTCCTCCGTGAAATTGTCACGACCCTGAGTCATCTTCAACACTTCCTGATACTCATCTACGAGAGCCTGGAATTCCTGAACGTTAACTTTGTTTCCTAATACTTCGCCAATCTGCTGACGCTGCTGGTTCTTAGTTGCTTCACAAGAACGGAAAGCCTCTTCTGCAATGAAGGCGAAAAGACCGAGACCAATGATAATCACAAGGGTCACGCCTCTTTTTCTGATTTTTCCTAATGCGGCCATAATTATTTAATTTTAAAATTTTTGTTCGTTTTGAGGGCAATATTTCACGACTTTGCCCAATCAGCGTGCAAAGGTACTAAAAATGAATGATATAGAAAAATTTTTTGGGGAAAAATCTCTTATTCTGTTATCTTTAGTCGCACTAATTCTATTTTCGTGGCTGTATTCTTCACAATTTTAAACTCGAACTTGTCAATTTTGACCACTTCGTTGAGTTTCGGGAACGACTGATACTCATGAAGAATCAGTCCTCCCAATGTCATATATTCGTCACTTTCCGGAAGATCCAATGAGAACATTTCATTAATCTTCTCTATTTCCAATCTCGCAGAGAGAATATACTCGCCATCAGACAACTGCTTGGCAACATGGTTCGTATTGTCATGCTCATCCTCTATCTCACCTGTAATCTCCTCAACAATGTCTTCGAGAGACACCAAACCACTCGTACCACCGAATTCGTCCACTACGACAGCCAATGAGCGTTTCTGCTGCATCAACTGTTTCATCAGTTTGGACGCGAGCATCGTCTCAGGAACAAATGAGATCTCACGAACTAAATCCGCGCATACAGCAGTATCAGACGCCGTGAACATATCGGATGAATGGATATACCCGATAATGTGATCAATATCCTCATGGAACACCACAATCTTTGAGTGTCCGCTCTCAATGAACACCTGCTTGAGTTGGGGAATGGTGGCAGTATCAGCGATGGCATCAATCTCTGTACGAGGTACCATACAATCACGGATTTTCGTCTCAGAGAAGTCAAGGGCATTCTGGAAGATCTTAACTTCCTCACCTATCTCTGCATCATCCTCGGCATTGTCAATACTGGTCTGAACCAGATAGTCAAGATCCACCTTGGTAAAAGACGGTCCTTCAGCATCCTTATTCATACGAACGCCAAATAATCGGAGTAATCCTTTGGAGAGCAACGTGGCGAACTTTGATATCGGATAGAGCAAGACATAACATATCCATGCTGGCACAGCAAAGAATGTCAGTAACGTATTGGGATTGTTCTTGAAGATACTCTTAGGCAGAAACTCACCTGTAAAAAGCACAACGAACGTTGACAGCAACGTATCAGCAGTAACGCGCATACCATCACTAAGGGGTGCAAAGATGGTGGCGTCGAAGATCTTGGCAAAAAGAATTCCGTAGATAACAAGTGCTATATTGTTGCCAACCAACATGGTTGACACGAAATTATTCGGATGCTGATAAAAAATGGCAATGGCTTTCTGCGATAGACCATTCTTCTCACGATCCATCTCTGCCAGCAATCTGTTACTGGATACAAATGCGATCTCCATTCCTGAGAAGAAAGCAGAGAAAAGCATCGTAACGAGAAGCCATATAATCAGTTCATAGTTCATAAAAAAGTACAAGTTTAGAATCGAGGAACGGAACGACGGGTCTTTTCTACCTTTGGACGAAGGATTGGTTCAGGCTGCTGAACGGTATCTGCAGGATTCTTCTGTTCCTCCTCCTTGACTTCACCTGTCACATCCTCTTTCTCGAATGATCCCTTGGAATTATTGACAATGTAATGACGCATATGCTCGTCGCTCAGGAAGTAGGTGCCTTCCATCGTTCGTTCTGGTGTTGTCACTTTCGACCATACATTGGAATAGAGCTCGTGTGTGTTACCATCCCAGTATAGTTCCTCACTCTCATAGATGAGTCCATTGATATTGCGGATACGAACCCTTCCACGAAGTTTCCAGAGTTTTATCTGATCAAAGTACCAGGCAGAATCAGCTTGGATGTAAGCCTCCACGTGGAATTTCTCATCGAACTGCTCAAAAAAGATACCTTTCTCGAATGTCCAACGCGATGGATTCTTGATCGTGTTGACATCCCATCGTTCAGTTACAATCTTATATTTGATAACACCAGAATCACTGATCAGCGTATTAACACCATAGGAAGTCATCGTTGAAACAGAGTCACGATCGTAGATGGGAGGAGCGACATGCTCCTTCACTTCGGTACAGGCTATGAAAGACAGACCTGCCAATACGATCAGTAAACCCTTTATTCGATCTTCCACTTGGCGAACCATCTCTCGTTGAATGTAAGACCGATACAGAGACGGAATGTGTTCTCTGTCAACAGATTATCAGCAGAACGATGTACATACTGTCCGCTGATGTTCAGGATAGAACGATTGTTATAGGCATTGGCAATGGGTATGCCAAAGCCGATACTGGCACTCAGTTCCTTGGGGCCTTCCTGCCCATTTATATAATAATAAGGTGTGGCATAGCCGACACCAGCACGGAAGCGCACATGTCCCAACAGCTTACGACTATTGGGATTGGGCATAAACTCAGCTCCGGCATTTACCACCATACGGTCTTTCAGCAAACCATCCTTGAGGGCATAACCATCCTCATCGAATCTCGGGAAGGAGACTGAACCCCACTTCTGCATCTGGAAATCAGCGCCGACACGGAGTTTTGAGGCATGACTATAACCCAGTCCGACTCCGAAAGAGGTGGGGATTGACAATCCGTTATTAATCTTAAAGGAAGTCGTATCTGATTTCGTAATCGAGGAATTGGTCATGATCATACGGCATACAGGATCACTATGAAGACTATGACCCGGGGAGAATGTAGCGCCTAACGTCAGGAAATCACGTTTTGCCAAGGGTAAATTAAGCTGTAAACCAAAATCAAGTTTGTAGCTACTAACCGACATCTCATATTCCCTAAACAGCGTATTCGAATAAGCGCTGGTACCACCTTCTATCTCCTGATGGATGTCTCCCCAAAGATAAGACAGATTAACACCAACGGATAAAGGCTTGACGATTTGCCAACCCACACCGACATAGAGTTGATTGAAGCCGCCATTACCACTATAACCCGTCACTTCCTTGATCTTATCAGTACCAAGCTGCTCATAACTGGTTTCTGTATAATCATAACCGACATTGGAATAAGGCATGACACCTACGGAAACACCCAGATGCTTGTAAACTCTGAAAAGCGTCGTAAAATAATCAAAACCGCCAGACTTGGCACTTACCTTCTTACCTTGTTCCTCAAAATTGGTAATCTGTCCACTGAGTCCTCCATCAAAAATCATCGTCAGAGAATCAATGGCAGAATAAGAAGCCGGATTCAGGGGATTGACCTCGTTGCCTTTACGCATACCAAGACCAACACCATTCATTCCTTTATTAAATCCAACACTCTGAGCACTCAAGTCACCAACGCCAAATTGACTATATGGAGATCGGGAACCGCTCTGAGAATAAGCTGTCGTTGTCATGGCCAGCATGAGAAGACAGACAAGCTTTTTATTCATATTTTGCACTTTATTTCTTAAGAAATCCATTTCAGCGTGCAAAATTATTGAAAAAAATCGAGAAAAACGCTTTTTACTGAAAAATATAGAGTAATTTTGCATCGTGAAACAATTAAAAAACTTTTTTAGGACTCTATTAGTCCTTTTTTGCACCTTTTCTGCTATTTCGGCGCAGGCACAACAAGAGCTGCGTCCAGAATACTTCGATTCTGTTGAAGTGAGCCTTCTTACCTGTTCGCCACACGAGGAGATCTACAGTCTCTATGGTCACTCTGCCATCAGATGGCATGACATGCACCAAGAGGGGGCACATACAGGAGAGGATTTGGCCTTCAACTGGGGAATCTTCAACTTCGACAAGCCCTATTTTGTAGCCAGATTTGTCTTTGGACTGACAGACTATGAGTTAGGAGTCATTCCTTACAGAGCTTTTTGTGCCTACTATGAGCAATGGGGCAGCAGTGTGACAGAACAGGTGCTGAACTTGACAAATGAAGAAAAGGTCAGGTTAAAAGAGGCCCTCGCGAACAACCTGCTACCTGAGAATCGTATATACCGGTATAATTTCTTCTACGATAATTGTTCGACACGTCCCCGAGATATTGTTGAGAAATGCATCAGCGGTAAGGTCGAATATGCCCAACGCGATGACTATTCGCCTTCATATCGGGAGATGGTTGGGTATTGCACGAGGAACCATCCCTGGGCCACTTTCGGCAATGACATCCTTCTCGGTGTAAAGGCTGACCTGAAGACAGACATCCGCCAACAGGAGTTTCTTCCCGGGAATTTGCTCTACGATTTCGACAGGGCAAGGATATATGTAGATGGCACTTACCGTCAACTCGTCAGCGAAAGACGAATGGCCGTGAATGCTGGTGTACAGATCATCGAAGAAGATTTCCCGTTGACACCTCTGCAATGTGCATGTATACTGTTGGCTATCACCATTGGCATCAGCATCTTCGATTGGAAGCGGAAGAAAAGATCTGCATGGTATGACAGCCTGTTATTTCTCCTGCAAGGACTGGCTGGCTGCGTATTGTTCGTCATGCTATTCTCACAGCATCCTACAACCAGTACAAATCTGCAGATCCTACTATTGAATCCATTGGCTCTGGGTTTCATTCCTGCTGTTATCAGGAAGAAGAACAAGACCTGGCCAAAGATACAGATGGCTATGGTTATCCTCTTCTTCATAGGGGGTATTTTCCAGCATTACGCTGAGGGAACGTATATTGTGGCACTATGTTTGCTGTTAAGAGTAATCAGATTTGAGAAATAAATATCTATATATCACTCTCTTGTCTGTGCTGGCGTTACACGCTGAAGCACAAGGACAAAAAGGAACCAGACAGGCTCCCAAGCTGGTTGTCAATATTACCATCGACCAATTAAGGAGTGACTATCTGGATCTTTTTGCCCCTACATTTAGTACAGACGGGTTCTTGCGAATGATGGCGGAGGGGATACTTTTTGAACAAGCATCCTATCCTTTTAGAGATATTGACAGAGCTTCTGCCATTTCGTCAGTAGTTACAGGCACATCTCCTTTCTGTCATACGATTACAGGAGAACAATGGATAGACAGATCTACCTTCAGACCTGTTACACCAACGCCAGCAGATCTGGCCGTATCAACCATTGGAGACGAGCTGAAGATTGCCACCAACGGAAAGGGAAAGGTCATTTCCATCGCTTCGTCACAGACTATGGCGGAACTGGCTGGTGGTCATGCGCCAAATCATGTCGTTTGGAATTCACATAGCAGGAAAAAGTGGACGTCCACTGATATCACCACCCAGGCTTTACAGTCGATGACACTCGAATCGTTGGGACAGGATTCAATACCTGACCTGCTGTTCTTGAACTACGAAGCCGGAGCACAGGATCAGCAGACCTATCTGCAACTCGACCAAGAGATTGCCAGACTGGTAACACAGACTGAGACACAAGTCGGTAAAGGTAACACCCTTTACATCATCACAAGCACAGGCTATTGTGAAGAAAAATCCATCAATTACGAAACTTATCATATTCCTTCCGGAACGTTCTATAACAACAGGACTGCCAATCTTCTGAATATGTATTTCGGCGGATTATGGGGGAATGGAAAATACGTTGACACCTATTTCAAGAATCAGTTGTACCTAAACACACAACTGCTTGAATCAAAACGAATTAAAATCTCTGACGCCACACAGATAGCCAAAGAGTTCCTGCTGCAATCTGCTGGCGTAAAAGAAGTGGACATCCATCTCTTCAAGACACATTGTGGAGATATAACCATCCATCTGGCACCTGGTTGGCAATTGTCAGATGAAAATACCCATCAAACAGAGAAAGCAAAGATTGATCTTGCATATTTTCCCCTGATTGTCTTTGGTTCAGGAATCCATTCTGCACTTGTTCAGACGCCTGTAACTATCGACAGAATAGCGCCTTCCATTGCCAAGGCCATACGCATCAGGGCACCCAATGCATGTCATGCAATACCTTTATTTTAGGTATACCTCTGCCAATTCATCGGATTTCTTACGGATTAGTTTGGCAGTTACAAATTTTATTTGTACCTTTGCACCGTTTTTTGGAAAAGGTTAAATCAGAATAAAGAATAAAAGTAATAATTTGATATGAATTTTAGCAATATCTTGAAGTCGCTGTTTGGAGACAAGTCCTCACGCGACATGAAACTTATCCAGCCACTTGTGGAAAAAGTAAAAGCTGTATCACCACAGGTGGAGCAGTTGGACAACGATGCGCTACGTCAGCGTACAAAAGAATTACAGAGACAAGTTCAGGACTCAGCCAAGGAGCAGAGAGCACGCATTGCAGAACTGAAGGCAACGATTGAGGACACCCCCATCGATGAGCGTGCAGACATCTTCGCACAGATTGACAAGATCGAGAAAGAGGTGCTGGATATCTTTGAGAAGGCTCTCGACGAGGTGATGCCTGAGGTGTTTGCCATTGTGAAGGAAACAGCCAGGCGCTTCGCAGAGAATGAGGAGACCATCGTCACCGCCACAGACTTTGACCGCGAACTGGCTGGTGATCCCAAGAAGGACTTTATCACCATCGACGGCGATAAGGCCATCTATCATAACCACTGGACTGCCGGAGGTAATGATCTGAAATGGGAGATGATCCACTATGATGTGCAGTTGTTTGGTGGTGTCGTTCTGCATCAGGGAAAGATTGCCGAGATGGCCACTGGTGAAGGTAAGACCCTCGTGGCTACCCTCCCCGTGTTCCTGAATGCTCTGACCGGTAATGGTGTGCATGTAGTAACCGTGAACGACTATCTGGCCAAGCGTGACTCTGAGTGGATGGGACCGCTCTATATGTTCCACGGCCTGAGTGTTGACTGTATCGACAAGCATCAGCCTAACTCTGAGGCTCGTAGAAAGGCTTATCAGGCAGATATCACCTTCGGTACCAACAATGAGTTTGGTTTCGACTACCTCCGTGATAACATGGCCATCTCGCCACAGGACCTTGTACAGCGTTCACATAACTATGCCATCGTCGATGAGGTCGACTCTGTGTTGATTGATGATGCCCGTACACCTCTGATTATCTCTGGTCCTATCCCTAAGGGCGATGACCAGATGTTCGAGGAGTATCAGCCATTGGTAGAGCGTCTGGTGGGTGTTCAGAAACAACTTGCTACTCAGTATCTCGCAGATGCCAAGACCTTGATTGGTGAGGGTAACAAACTCATAGAGGCCGGGAACAAGAAGGAAGGTCAGGAGAAGCTCGACGCTGGATTCCTCTCACTTTACCGTTCGCATAAGGCGATGCCTAAGAACAAACCGCTCATCAAGTTCCTCTCTGAAGAGGGTATCAAGAGTGGTATGCAGAACACAGAGAATATCTACATGGAGAATAACAACCGTAGGATGCCTGAGTGCGTGGAGCCTCTGTATTTCGTTGTTGATGAGAAACTGAATTCTTGCGATCTGACAGATAAGGGTACTGCCTGGTTGGCTAAGCAAGTGAATGATTCAGAACTCTTTGTGCTTCCTGACATCACTTCAGAACTGTCTGCCTTAGAGGCTGAGACGGGGCTGACAGATCAGGAGCGCGTTGACAAGAAAGATGAACTGTTGAGCCACTATGCCGTTCAGAGTGAGCGTGTTCATACCCTCCAGCAGTTGCTGAAGGCTTATTGCATGTTTAATAAGGATGACGAGTATGTGGTGATCGACGGTGAGGTCAAGATTGTAGATGAGCAGACTGGTCGTATCATGGAAGGTCGTCGGTGGAGTGATGGTCTCCATCAGGCTGTAGAGGCCAAGGAGCATGTGAAGGTGGAAGCTGCCACACAGACATTTGCCACGATTACGCTCCAGAACTACTTCCGCATGTATCATAAGTTGGCAGGTATGACTGGTACCGCTTCTACAGAGGCAGGTGAGTTCTGGGATATCTACAAACTCGATGTAGTGGAGATTCCGACCAACCGTCCTGTCATCCGTAATGACCAAGACGATCGTGTATATAAGACAGCCCGTGAGAAATACAACGCTGTGATCGAGGAGATTGAGAAGATGCGTAATGCAGGACGTCCTACCTTGGTGGGTACTACCTCGGTGGAGATTTCTGAGTTGCTCTCAAAGATGCTCTCGATGCGTAAGATTCCTCACCAGGTGCTGAATGCCAAGCTCCACCAGAAAGAGGCTGACATCGTAGCTCTTGCTGGTCAGTCAACCAATGGTCTGGGTGCTGTCACCATTGCCACCAACATGGCAGGTCGTGGTACTGATATCAAGCTTTCTCCTGAGGTCAAAGAGGCTGGTGGTCTGGCCATTATCGGTACTGAGCGTCATGAGAGCCGTCGTGTAGACCGTCAGTTGAGAGGTCGTGCAGGACGTCAGGGAGACCCAGGTTCTTCAGTATTCTATGTATCTCTGGAGGACAAGCTGATGCGTCTGTTTGCCTCTGAGCGTATTGCCTCTGTGATGGACCGTCTGGGCTTTAAGGATGGAGAGATGATTGAAAGTCCGATGATCTCCAAGAGTATCGAGAGAGCCCAGAAGAAGGTTGAGGAGAACAACTTCGGTATCCGTAAGCGCTTGATTGAGTATGATGATGTAATGAACAAGCAGCGTACAGTGATCTACGAGAAGCGTCGCCATGCCCTGATGGGTGAGCGTATCGGTATGGATATTGCCAATATTATCTGGGACCGTGTTGTCAACATCATCGAGAACAACGATTATCAGGGCTGTAAGGAGGAGTTCCTGCATATCCTGTCAATGGAAGCGCCCTTCACCAGCGACGAGTTCATCAATCAGCCAAGAGAGGTGCTGACAGAGAACGCCTTCCAGGCTGCCATCGGGAACTTCAACCGTAAGACAGAGCGCATCCAGACTGTAGCCAACCCCATTATCAAACAGGTTTATGAGACTCAGGGTGACAGGTTTGAGCGTATCATGGTTCCTCTGACTGATGGCCGCAGAATGTTCAATATCCCCTGTAACCTGAAGGATGCCTACGACAGTGAGTCTAAGACTGTCATCAAGGAATTCGAGAAATCCATCCTCCTGCATATCATCGATGATTCATGGAAGGAGAACCTGCGCCAGCTCGACGAACTGAAGCACTCTGTACAGAATGCCTCGTATGAGCAGAAGGATCCATTGCTGATCTTCAAGCTGGAGAGTGCAAAGGTGTGGGACGATATGATTAATGATATGTACAACCGCATCTGCTCTATCCTGACTCGTGCCCAGATTCCTGAAATGCAACAGCAGGTACAGGAAGCAGCACCTGAGCAGAGAACTCAGCGACAGCAGTATACTGAGTCGAAGCAGCAAGTTGGTGAGGAACAGCTCGTTGACAAGAACCAGCAGGCAGCTGCGCAGCATGACACCCGTGCCCAGCAGCCAAGATCGCCTATCATCAAGGATAAGCTCCCCGGACGTAATGATCCTTGTCCCTGTGGCTCAGGAAAGAAGTTCAAGAACTGTCACGGAAAGGGGATTGTTTAGAGTTTGGAGTTAAAATATAAAGTTTAGAGTTTAGAGATGATTACCATCAGTAACCTCAAGAAATCCTTTGGTGAGACTATCGCCTGTGATATTCCCTCGTTGACTATCAACGATGGGGATATCCTTGGCCTTGTAGGTAATAATGGCGCTGGCAAGACGACCCTCTTCCGCATGCTCCTCGATCTGCTGAAGCCTGATGAGGGCCAAGTGAACATCGCTTGTCCTTCTGATTCCCGTTTCAGCAGAAGCAAAGAGGCAGAAACCGTTAATCCTGCGGAGTCGGAAAAATGGAAAGAATGGACAGGTGCCTATATCGACGAAGGCTTCCTGATTGATTTCCTTACACCAGAGGAGTATTTCGCCTTTATCGGCAAAATCACGGATATGAAGCAGGAGGATGTTGATGAACGTCTGAAGGATTTCGAACGTCTGGCTGCTGGAGAGATCTTCGGACAGAAGAAACTCATCAGGAATCTCTCGGCAGGAAACAAGCAGAAAGTGGGAATCATGTCGGCCCTGTTCAACAAGCCCAAGCTGGTGATTCTCGATGAACCTTTTAATTTCCTTGACCCTTCGAGTCAGAACATCCTCAAGCATGAGCTGACAGCCTATCAGGAACAGACGGGAGCCACCATCTTGATATCCAGTCATAACCTCCAGCACACGATAGACATCTCTACCCGTATCACCTTGTTGGAGAAAGGCCGGATCATCAAGGATATGTCAAACGAGAACGGTGCTGCCAAGACTGAATTGGAGAACTATTTCGACAGTTAAGAACAGATAGACGATGATGACATTCCAGGAACTGAAGAAGCTTGCAAAGTATACCCCTGCTGATCTGCCAGTGATCAAGATAGCACTCATTGGCGATACGGCCACACAGTTCCTCGCTACAGCCATCCGAGGCGCTGGCGTTGAAAGAGGGTATCAGATTGATCTGTTCGAAGCTGAATATAACCAGGTGGAGCGACAATTCCTCGATCCAACGAGTGAATTGTATCAGTCTGATGCTGACTATATCGTTCTTTTCCAGTCAACCCACAAACTTGGAGAGAGACACAGCCTACTCTCCCCCGACCAGCAGGAATCACTGGCCGAGGAGCGTTTGGCCTTCGTAGCCTCCATCTGTGAGAATCCGGTACTGGCTGACAAGAAGATCATCTGTCTGGACTATCCGGAGATTGAGGATACCGTCTTTGGCAGTTATGCTACCAAGGTCAGCGCCTCCCTCACCTATCAGGTCCGTAAGCTGAACATGGGTCTGATGGACCTGTCCCAGCAATATGCCAATCTCTTTATATGTGACATAGCAGGCTTACAGAACAAACTGGGTCGCGACCTGATGTTTGCACCGAATGTCTATGTCAGCACCGAGATGGTGTTAAGCATCGACGCCCTGCCGTATGTGGCTGGCAGAGTGATGGATATCGTCTGTGCCATCAAGGGACAGTTCAAGAAGTGTCTCATCCTCGACCTCGACAATACGGTTTGGGGAGGTGTCATCGGAGATGATGGACTTGAGGGCATCCAACTTGGTCATGGACTGGGTATCGGTAAGGCCTTTACCGAGTTCCAGATGTGGGTGAAGAAGCTCAAGCAGCGAGGCATCATCATCTGCGTGGCCTCCAAGAACAACGAGGAGACCGCCAAGGAGCCCTTCGAGAAGCATCCCGACATGATACTCAAACTGGAGGACATCGCCGTGTTCCAGGCCAATTGGGAAACCAAAGTGGATAATATCCGCACCATCCAGCAGATCCTGAACATCGGTTTCGACTCAATGGTGTTCCTCGATGATAATCCTTTCGAGCGGAATATCGTCAGGGAGAATATTCCCGATATTACTGTTCCCGAACTGCCTGAAGATCCAGGTGAATATCTGGAATACCTCTATTCGCTGAATCTTTTCGAGACCGCTTCATATAGTCAGGCCGATAAGGACCGTACCAAGCAGTATCAGGTGGAGGCTAAGCGTGTATCGCTTCAGAAGACATTCAGCAACGAGGCTGATTACCTGAAGTCACTCGATATGATATCTGTTGTCAGCGGATTCAATGCTTTCAATACGCCCCGTGTGGCCCAGCTCTCACAGCGCAGTAACCAGTTCAACCTGCGTACTGTCCGCTACACCGAAGCTGATATCGAGGCGCTGGCTCAGGATCCCGACGTGATTGATCTCAGCTTTACGCTCGAGGATAAGTTCGGCGATAATGGTCTGATAGCCGTCATCATCATGAAGAAGCAGGATGAGGAGACCCTCTTCGTCGATACGTGGTTCATGAGTTGTCGTGTTCTGAAGCGTGGCATGGAGGACTTTACGCTCAATACGATGGTAGAGGCAGCCCGCCAGAAAGGCTTTAAGCGCATCATCGGCGAGTACCTGCCCACCCCCAAGAACAAGATGGTGGAGGGACATTACCCCAGTCTGGGCTTCGAGAAGCTGGAAGGCTCATCGACTGCCCGATATGTACTGGATCTTGAGCACTATCAGCCGAAGGAGAATTATATCAAGATAAAAAAGTAGAGAAGATGACCATCACAGAACTTGCAGAACAAACCGCAGAGTTGTCACATACCTATCAAGTGACCCCAGAGATCTATCAGGCTTTCCAACTGTGCAGCCAGGATATGAATCCGCTGCATACCGACGAGACCTTTGCCAAGGAGAAAGGGTTTGAGGGCTGCGTCATGTATGGAAACATTCTCAATGCTTTCATCTCTCATTTCGTAGGAATGTGCCTGCCCACTCCCAACGTGATGATCCAGTCACAGGACATCAGTTTCCACAAACCGGTGTTCCTGCATGACGAGATCACCCTTCAGGCTGGTATCGACACGGTATCCGAAGCAGTTAACATCATCAATTATAAACTCAAGTTCTATAAGAAGACCGATGCTGGCAGACAGCTGGTGGCAAAGGGGCATGTTCAGATAGGACTTCTAAATGCATAGCTCATGAATATCATCATCACAGGAGGATCATCAGGACTGGGTAAGGCTTTGGTAGAAGCCTGCGCGGCATCGGGTAAGGATCAGGTGCTGTTCACCTATTGCCGACATGAGGACGAGGCTCAGGCACTGGCTGGCAGATTTGCTAATGTGACTGCTGTGCAGGTGGATTTCAGCGACGAGGCCAGTGTCATTCATTTTGCAGAGATGATAGCAGAAAAGTCCACTGATGTACTCATCAACAACGCTTATGCCGGCTCACCCCAGGGTGTGCATTTCCACAAGACAGCTCCGGAGGATTATGCAAAAGCCTTCGAGATGAATGTGATGCCTGTCATCAGAATCACCCAGGCTTGTGTCGCTGGCATGCGGAAGCGCAAGTTCGGCAAGATCATCAATATCATCACCTCCTACGTGATGGATGTACCCCCGACGGGATTCTCCGTCTACACAGCCACAAAGGCCTATATCCGCCAGTTGTCCAAGAGCTGGAGCAAGGAATTAGGACGTTTCAACATCACCAGCAATTGTGTGTTGCCCGACTATATGCAGACCAGCTTCGGACAGGTTGAGGATTTCCAGCTGGAGCAGATGAAGAGCGCCCACCCGCTGAAAGAGCTATTAAAGCCCGAAGAGGTTGCTGAGGTGGTTTGTCATCTGATTCAGTCGAGCCAGCAGTTGAATGGTGTGGAGATTCCCATCAATGCGGCACAACATATAATTTGAAATTAAAGATATAATAATATGGAAAGAAAAGAGATTTTTAGTAAGCTGAATGAGATTTTCATCGACGTGTTGGACCTCGACGAAGTTGAACTGACCGAAGAGACCAGTGCCAACGATATCGAAGAGTGGGATTCACTCAGTCATATCCAGCTGATCGTGGCCATCGAGAAGGCCTTCGGCATCAAGTTCACCTCGTTGGAGATCATGAAATGGAGAAACGTCGGTGAGATGGTCAACTCGATGGAGGAGAAACTGAAATAGTTGATGGTCGTCAATTCCTATAGTTTCCTGCTGTTCTTTGTAGTCGTCTTTATCGTCTACTACCTGCCCGTCTGCAAGAAGACGCCCTTATTCCAGAATACCTGGCTCCTGCTGGTGAGCTATGTCTTCTATGGGATGGCCGACTGGCGGATGATTCCCTTGCTGCTTGGAACCACTGTGGTGTTCTGGCTGATAGGCCTTTGGCTCAGTCGCGAGATGGAGAAAGGGAACACCAAGGCCGCCTCGCGCATCACTACCTTCAGCGTGATTCTCGGAATCGGAATCTTACTCTATTTCAAGTACCTCAACTTCTTCATCGAGTCGTTGGCAGAGCTGTTGCAGGCCATCGGACTACAGGTCTCATGGACCACACTGAACATCATCCTACCTATCGGAGTCAGTTTCTTCACGTTCAAGCTGATCAGCTATATCATCGAGATCCACCGCGAGCATATCCTGCCCTGCAAGGATCTGACGGAGTTTGCTGCCTATATCGCCTTCTTCCCAACGATTCTCTCAGGCCCCATCGATCGTCCCGACAAGTTCCTGCCCCAGATGAAGCAGGTACATACACTCGACTACACTTTGGCTGCCGACGGATGTAGGCAGATACTCTGGGGTATGTTCACCAAGATGTGTATTGCCGACAACTTGGCCATCATTACTAATCAGGCGTGGGGCGGATATGACCATCTGCCATCGACCATGCTCCTGATAGCTGCCCTACTCTATCCCATCCAGCTCTATGCCGACTTCGACGGGTATTCCAATATGGCTATCGGCGTTGGAAAGATACTGGGCTACCGAGTGAACCGCAACTTCAATCATCCCTTCCTGGCCCGTAACATGGCTGAGTTCTGGCGCAGGTGGCACATGTCGCTCACAGGCTGGATTACCGACTATGTATTCATGCCCCTGAACATCGCCTTCAGGAATATCGGCAATACAGGCATCATCCTGGCTGCCATGATCAATCTGGTTCTGATCGGACTGTGGCACGGAGCCAACTGGACCTATGGCGCCTTCGGATTCTATCATGGATTACTCTTCATTCCTCTGATCCTGTCAGGCGCATTCGGCAAGAACAAGAAGCTGAAGGAGAACAGTCACGGACTGCCTTTCCTGAAGGACTTCTGTAAGATGCTGCTCACCTATGGCCTCGTAGCCGTTGGCTTGACGATCTTCCGTGCAGACAATATCAGCCAGGCTTTCGGCTTCCTCTATTCGATGCTGACGAATGGCCTGTCGGGGGCCTCTATCATCGATACCTATGGCAAGCTCTACATCCTGTTCGGACTCATGCTGCTGGCCATTGAGTGGATACAGCGCAAGCAGGATCATGCCCTGCAGTTGCAGAATCTCCACCTCTTCAGCCGGAGGAGCATCCGCTATGCCCTCTATCTGATCATCATCCTGCTGATTATCACGTTCACGGGCAAGAGTCAGGCCTTCATTTATTTCCAGTTCTAAGCTTATGAAGAAATTCCTCGTTACTATAGCCGGGTTCGGAGCGCTGCTTCTGCTGATGTGTACCATCATCGAGGTGGCATTGCTTTTCCGTCCCAATATCTATGCCTATAAGCGTCAGTACATGGACGAGCACGTGCATGATATCAAGGTGTTGCTGCTTGGCAGTTCTCACATCGAGGAGGCCGTCAAGCCCGAGCTGGTGGGCAAAGGGGTGTTCAATCTCGCCATCTCAGCCCGTATCAAGGATTACGATGTGGCACTGGCCGACATCTACGTGCCGAAGATGGACAGTCTTCAGGCCATCGTGATGCCCATCGACTACACCAATTTCTTTTTCGAGCGACAGCACGAGAACCCCCTGACGAAGTCCATCCCCGAGGATCTGTCGGGCACATGCCGCTGCATGCACACCAAATACATGGGCACGCGCATTGATTCCTTCTGGTACTTTTCCGAGATTCTCAACTCGAAGCTCAACTTCATGTCGCGTTTCTGGAACAATGAACAGAAGCTGAGGGAATGCGACTCCTTAGGATATGTGAAACTCGACATCAAGGACCGTCC